>JAKALR010000012.1 GCA_021824045.1 bacterium
TGCCCATTTTTTCCTGGTCCACTTTCGTTTTCGGTTCGATTCTCACGGAAATGACCGGCTCGGGGAAAATGATTTTCTCGAGAATGATCGGATGTTCCGGATCCGTCAGGCTGTCTCCGGTCGTCGTGTTCTTGAGTCCCACGATGGCGCCCAAGTCACCCGCGTACAGCTCTTCCACCTCTTCCCGGTGATTGGCATGCATGCGGACCATCCGCCCGATGCGTTCTTGGAAATTCTTGGTTGAATTCAAGATATAGCTGCCCCGCTTCAGGATGCCGGAATAAACTCTGAAATACGTGAGCGATCCGACGAACGGATCGGCGGCAATTTTGAAGGCAAGGCCCGCCATTGATTCATCATCATTCACATGCCGCTCTTCTTCGGCGCCCGTTTCGGGATTAATCCCCTTGATCGGCGGCATATCGGTCGGCGCGGGCAGGTAATCGACGACCGCGTCCAAAACCAGCTGCACCCCTTTGTTTTGCAGAGCCGATCCGCAAAAGACCGGCACCAGGCGATTGGCAATAGTCTCCCGACGGAGAACTTTTTTCAGGGAATCAATATCAGGCTCTTTCCCTTCGAGATAATCCGCCATCAAAGCATCGTCTTTCTCCACAATTTTCTCGATGAGGTCGTGCCGTTTCTTTTTCGCTTCTTCGAGGAGTTCCGCGGGAATGTCACTCTCGGTTATTTTTTCTCCGTGTTCGCCCTCGAATTTTACGGCCTTCATCCTCAAAAGGTCGATGACGCCCGCAAACGCAGATTCCGCGCCGATGGGAATTTGCATGGCGATGGCGTTCGGCGTCAAGCGTTCCAGTATCGAATGAAAGCTGAAATCAAAACTCGCTCCCATGCGATCGAGCTTGTTGATGAAGCAAATTCTCGGCACGTGGTATTCGTCCGCGTAGTGCCAATTCGTTTCAGATTGTGGTTCCACGCCGGCAACGCCGTCGAAAACAACCACGGCGCCGTCCAGAACCCGGAGTGATCGTTTCACCTCGACGGTGAAATCGATATGGCCGGGGGTGTCGATGATGTTGATTTGGTGCTCGTGTGCCTTGTCGTTATTTGCGTACGTCGGTATCCAGAAACAGGTCGTCGCGGCCGAGGTGATGGTAATCCCCCGTTCCCGCTCCTGTTCCATCCAATCCATGATGGTATCTCCTTCGTGGACTTCGCCGATTTTATGGGAGACGCCGGTGTAGAACAAAACCCGCTCGGATGTCGTGGTCTTGCCCGCATCGATGTGGGCAATAATGCCAATATCCCGTACTTTTTCCAGTGGGTATTGTCTCGGCATATTGCTTTAGCCCCTCAAGTAACTCGCGAAGGCGCGGTTCGCCTCGGCCATCCGGTGGGTGTCCTGTTTTTTCTTAATCGCCGTCCCTTCGTTTTTGGCGGCGGCAATGATTTCTTCGGCTAATTTCTGCGCCATCGGCTTTCCTTTCTTCTTCCGCGCGGCGTCGATGATCCAGTGCGCGGCCAGGAAGAATTTCCGCTCGCTCCGCACCTCCCGCGGGATTTGGTAGTTGGCGCCGCCGATTCGCTTCGAAGTCACTTCGAGGAGCGGCGTGGCGTTTTCCATCGCTTTTTCAAAAACTTTCACGGCCTCTTCTTTCGTTTCTTTTTCCACCCGCTGCAAACTTTCGTAGAAGATTTTTTCTGCGGCGAGTTTTTTGCCGTCTTGCATCAAATAGTTAATGAAACGCCCCATGTCCACGCGTTCGTGGACGGAATCGGGGTTATGGTCTCTTTTTTTAAATCCTTTTCTTCGCATGATGGTTTATTTCTTCGGACGTTTCGCGCCGTACTTGGAGCGCTGTTGCTTTCTCGCTTCCACCCCCTGGGTGTCCAGAACGCCGCGGACTACGTGGTAGCGAACGCCGGGCAAATCTTTCACCCTGCCGCCGCGCACGACAACCACGGAGTGCTCCTGGAGGTTGTGGCCTTCTCCCGGGATATAGGCGGTGACTTCCATGCCGTTCGTGAGCCGGACTCTCGCGACTTTTCGCAAAGCGGAGTTCGGTTTCTTCGGCGTCGTGGTGAAAACCTTGAGGCAAACGCCGCGCTTGAAGGGCGACGAAGAATCAACGGGTTTGTTTTTTAGGTAATTGAAATAAAACTCCAGAGCCGGAGATTTTGATTTTTTCTTGGCAGACGTCCTGCCCTTTTTGATCAATTGATTGACGGTAGGCATACAATGTCGCTACGAGTAAATATAGTAGGGGGAAGCGCTGAAATTGTCAACCGGCGCTCGGGGCGGCAAGTCGAAAAAGTGTGCGCTCCAAGGCCGCTTGGCCGGTCTTACCCACTTTTTCGCCTCGCCACCCCTCGCTTCATTGGCTGGTTTCAGTAGAGTGATACGCCGGTAAAAATTCTACCTCCCGAGCACTCCCCGTGCCGGGGATAAACTCCGGCCGCTCGGGAGGTTTTTCCTAACTTAGGATTTATATCCATGAGTCAGTATAAAGAAACTCCCGTAAAAATCCTGAATATAAATGAGATGACGGGAGTAATAATCGAGAAGCCGAAGAAAATGAATCCGATGAGAATGAACCAGCCGTAGGGATTGTTTTCAGCGAGGAACCGCTTTACCTTCCAAGCGCTGTTCGGAAGCGCTGCCGTCAAAACCTTCGCGCCGTCCAAGGGCGGGATGGGGACCAGGTTGAAAACACCCAAGAGAACGTTGATCGCGACGATGACGCCGGCAAACGCGTTCAGGTTATACCAAACGCCCTGTCCGAATCCCGCCGTCAATCTGAAGACGATGCCGAACACGAGCGCGAGGGCAAAATTACTGAGGGGTCCTGCCGCCGCGATCATCGCCGCTCCTTTTTCGGGATTTTTCAGATTGTAGGGATTGTACGGGACGGGTTTCGCCCAACCGAAGATGATCCCGCCGGGAATGAGCGAGAGGAGAATGGGGAGGATCACCGAACCGAACGGATCCAGATGCTTCAGGGGATTCAGCGTCAATCTTCCGGAAAGGCGCGCGGTCGGATCCCCCAATTTGTCGGCGATGAAACCGTGTGACACCTCGTGGATAACCGCCGAGAATATTAAAATAATTACTCCGAAGATTGCTGTTGTCATTTCCTTTTACTATAACATGATATAATAGACTTATGAACAAAATGAAAGGCTTGAAAAACATTTATTTCGTCCTTACCGTCATGATCGTCCTCATGATTGCCGGTTTCTATGTCCTGTTTCAGAAATTCAGCGCCTTGGAAAGCGCCGTTTCCGCGGATAATCAATCCGGCGATCAGGTAAGTCAAGGCACATCGACTGCGGTAACGAGTACGAACTCGGGACAATCCACGGGAACGGCTTCGACGAGCGCTGCCGCCGCGACGTCTTCCCCCGCGCAGGGATCCCCCGTCTCCGTGAACGCGAGTATTCTCTTCAACGCAAGTTCGAGCCCCGACCTCCAGCCGCAGGCGAACCTTACCATTCTCGTGAGTAAGGTCACGAAAACAACCGATGGAAATATCGCGGTGACCGTCAAGGTATTCACCGATTCAGCATCGAGCTACAGCGCCGTGGATTTGAGTGGCTTGATCCAGATATTCAATCCTTCCGGAAATAATCAGGCCGCAACGAGCATCACCGGAGCTTTCAAGGCGATGCCGCCGCAAAATTCCGTCGACGGGATCGTGAATTTCGCGATGGCGCCCTCGACGACGAGTTTCATCCTGGAGGTCGGTTCCTCCGATAATCCGAGTTTCTACCAATTTGATTTCAACGCGGGGAACTATAAGCAGATCACCGTCGGGTAGTTTAAAATTTCCAATTCTCAATTTTACAATTTTCAATCAATTTTCAAATTGCAAAATTCACTGTAAATTGAACATTGGAAATTGAAAATTTGTTTGACAGAGTCAAACGGGTTTGGTATTCTGTATTTCATGCGGCAGTGCTATATCTGTGGAAAATCATATGTGAACGCGAATACGCGCGTAATGCTCCGAAGCCATTACAATCCGACATCATCCGCGCGGAAGCGGGCAAATCTGAAGCTGGTGCGGAACGTGGTTCCGGGACAACGAGTCCTCGTGTGCGTGAAGTGCATGAAAACCGCGGCGAGAAAGAAAACGCCCTCAAAAAAATAGAGGGCGTTTTTCACACGGGCTGTCGTATAATGGTAGTACGCAAGGCTGGGGGTCTTGTAGTCTGGGTTCAATTCCCAGCAGCCCGACAAAAAAGGTAAGACTCTGCAAAGGGTATTTGCAGAGTCTTGTGAAAAACTATCTCCTCGAGGGAACCCTCCCGGTTGCCTCTCGTTTGGCTCCGCTTATGAAAGCGGGCTTTTTCCAGATCCTCGTCGCGATCAGCTGACCCTTTTTCTCGGTCACTTCCGCGAAGACTGGATCTCCCTCGGAGATTGAGGGGCATCGGTTATCCCTCTTGGGGAAACCGTGCACTATCCTTTCCTTGCCGTTGTCGAAAGTGCTGATGTTGATTCTGTGGGAATTAGCCATTATAACTTCCCCAGCAATCACTTCAGTACCTCCCTCAATGTGTTTATCTTCCTGCTCGTTGAGTGCGATACACTTTTTGACGAGCAGTTGACTTCCCAGTCTGGTAAGCTTCAGCCCCATCGTATCCCCTTTCTTGGGATTATGGGACGGGAGCATACTTTTATGAACGGTGAACACGAGGTTATTTCCGTCCGTCGTCCTCAGTTCATAAAATTGGCCGTCATTACTGACGATTCTTGCCGGGATGATCTTGCGATACAAACACATCAGATGCCTCCAGTTGAAAAATATGAAAGGAACAGTTATTCCCGCCAATGAGCAGGAATTCTGCCAAACCAAAGCAGTGTCCCTATTGTACTACAACAAACAAAAACGTCCACCTCGGGACGTTTTAAAAATTGAAAATTGTAAATTAAAAATTCTCGTCTAGTATCCCTCGAGCTTCTTCGATTTCTGGTGCGTCCGTATCTTTTCGAGCGCCTTCGCCTCGATTTGCCGGATGCGTTCTCTCGTGACGCCGAATTCTTTTCCCACTTCTTCCAGGGTGTGCGGAATGTTGTCTTCGAGGCCGAATCGCATAGCGAGGATTCTCTGTTCCCGTTCCGTGAGATCGGCCAAGATTTCTTTTATTTGATCCCGCAAAAGCGCCTGGTTCGCCATCTCATCGGGGCTCAGGCTCTGCTCGTCTTTGATGAAATCGGAAAGCGTGAGGTCGTCCTCGCTGTCGCCGATCGGCGCTTCGAGGGACATCACTTCCTGCGAGATCTTCTGGATGTAATGCACTTTCTTCACGTCCATGCCCATTTCGGAAGCGATTTCTTCCGGCAGCGGTTCCCTACCGAGTTCCTGCATGAGCTGCCGCTTGATTTGGGTGTATTTGGTGATGGTTTCCACCATGTGGACCGGGATGCGGATGGTCCTCGAGTAATCGGCCAAGGCGCGCGTCACGGCTTGGCGGATCCACCACGTGGCGTACGTGGAAAACTTGAAACCCTTCGTGTAGTCGAACTTGTCGACCGCCCGCGAGAGGCCGATATTCCCTTCCTGGATCAAATCGAGAATGCTCAAGCGCTGGCTCCGGTTGGCGTACCGTTTGGCGATGGAAACGACCAACCGCAGGTTCGCCTGGATCAGCCTCTTCCGCGCCGCCTCGTCCCCTTTCTCGATGCGTTTCGCGAGATCTTTTTCTTCGGCGGACGTGAGGAGCGCCGTTTTGCCGATTTCTTTCAGGTACATTTGAACGGCATCCGGCAGATCATTCTCGATTCTCGTCGCTTCCTTGATTTCGTTCGCCGAAACTTCTTCCAAATTCAAGTTCTTGATGACCGATCCGGATTCCTTTATCTTGATCCCCTCCTTTTCCAAGCGCGCATATACCTCTTCCAGGAACGGGAGGTTCTTTTCGATCTCCGGGAAATAGTTCAGCACTTCGGCGTCGGTCAGAAATTCTCTTCCCCTGCCGCGTTTCACGAGTTCTTCGAGCGCCTCGGTGTATTCCGGCGGCACCGGAAGTTTTACTTTCTTCTCTTTTTTAGGCGCCTGTTTTTTTGCTTTCGCAGGACGTTTCTTTTTTGCTTTGGCCGCCGGCCGGCCGGAGTTCTTTTTCTTTTGTTTTTTCGCGGGACTCATCTTATTTTTTCAAATCGTTTAATTTTTTGCTTTCGTCGGAAAAACGGGTGAGGAGTTCTGATACGCTTTTTTCGTCGTCCGAATCCTCGGCTTCCCGGAGCGCTTTTTTCAGGGACGACTTGGTTTCACTGATGGAAAGTATCTTGAGCTTCCTCAAGAGATCGTTGAATTCTTTTTTGATGGTCTTTTCATCGAGGGAATTTGAAAGGTAGGAGGCTTCCAGTTCCAGTATCGCGGAGTCATCCGCATTCATCTCTCCTCCGATGATCTTCCTGAATTTCTCCGGCAGAAACTCTTGTTCGTTTTTTACCATATCAAGAAAGGCCTTGTTTGTCAAAGCGATGGCGACTAATTTCCTTCCCAGTTCTTCCTCTCGATCGATGCGATTCCCGTCGCTCACGAACGCGGCAGAGGAATCCTTGATTTCCTCGACGGATAAATTGCCCATTTCTTCCCGGAGATCATTCTCCCCGATGCCGGAAAGTTTGGAGCATTCGTTGAGCCACATCCCTTTTTCGACGGCGCTTTTCACCGTATCGATTTTCGACAAGATATGCCGCAGGATTCTCTTCCGGGCGGGAATATCCCCCTCTTGGTAAGAAGCGCCGAAGTAAATACCCATGAGATAGGAAAGCGCCGGCTTCGCCCAGCTGATGGCGGTTTTCATGAAATCCGGGTTCTCTTTGCAGGCGTCGGCGGGATCTTTGAATTTCCCGAGATCGATGACCTTCACGTGGAAATCGAAGTTGTGGAAGTAGTCCAAGCTTCGCTCCAGGGCCTTGATGCCCGCGTCGTCCTTGTCGAAACTCACCACGACGGTGTCGGCGAACCGGCGGAGTCGGAGGAGGTGTTCTTCCGTGAGGCCGGTTCCCGAGACGGCGACGATGTTCTTGATCCCCGACTGCCAAGCCATCAAGAGATCCATTTGCCCCTCGACGATGACGACGGTCTTCGTCTCGCCGATCGCCTGCTTTGACTTGTCGAAGCCGTAGAGGACTTTCGATTTATTGAAAATGATGGTTTCGGGAGAGTTCAGATATTTGGGAACATCCCTGAGGTTGGCTTCCGGCGCGCCCGGCACGACCCGACCCGTGAAGGCGACGGTCTTGCCGACCTGGTTCGCGATCGGAAAAACAATCCGCTGGTAGAATTTGTCCTTCACGAGGCCGCGGGCGTTTTTTTGCGCGAGGCCGGCACGGATTGCATCGTTCACGGTATACCGATTCTTGACGAGAAACCGCACGAGCTCGTCGCCGCCGGGAGCATATCCCACCCTGAATTCTTCCATCGTTTCCGGCTTGAGTCCCCGGTCCGTGAGATACGCGAGGACGTTTTGATTCCGCAGAAGATTTTCGCGATAGAATTTCACCGCTGCCTCGTTCACGTCGTAAAGGATGCCGAATTCCCGCTGCTCGGAGGGGTTCAGTGTCTGGATTTGAAGTCCGGCCTTCTCGGCGAGGAATTTCAGCGCTTCCGGGAACTCGATGTGCTCGTAGAGCATCGCGAATTTGATGACGTCGCCGCCGAGGCCGCAGCCGAAGCAGTGCCACATTTTCCGTTCCGGCGAAACGAAAAACGACGGTGTCTTTTCCTGGTGGAAGGGACACAGTGCCTTGAAGTTCTTGCCGGTCGGCGTGAGCGTCAGATACGATTTCAAAAAATCGACCACGTCGATCTTTTCCTTGATGACGTCTACGTCTTTTGGCATCAAGGGTATTTTAATCTTATTCCCTCTCCCTTGCAAAGTTTCCTTGGGTTATCCCCAGATTTTAGGCCCCCCGCTCTCCTTTAAAGCCCCCGGGGGGCCGAAATTGTGGGGATATGCGAGAAGATAAGCGAAATAAAAAAACCGCGGAAAAGATGTTGCTTTTCCCGCAGTTTGTATCCTGGGATAAGTGCTACAAAAAATACGATCGCTGAAAGTGTAGCACTCTTAACTTCTCACCTCACTCTTCGATCTGATAAATCCCGTCGAATGCCACGAAGAGCTTGACCACCTTCTTCTCTGGGAAACGTTCCCCGAGGAACTTTTCCCCTTTCTCCAGCTCTTCGAGATAGAAGTCCAAGGCATCTCTCTTGCCGCCGTAAGCCCCGCATTCATCATGGGCCATGATGACGATGGCTTCCGATTTGTGGAGCTTGATGGAGGCAGTTATCTGCTCCACAACAAATTCTCTGTCCGAGTCGATTTTGCTTTCTGGAGTTGCAATCGACTTGACCCCTCCGGCCACTTTGATGACATCGAATATGTACTGCGGCGTCATCGCCTTATACTTTTCAAGGGCATTCGCGAATCTGGCGTCGAAACACCAGAGGATGGTCGCCTTCGCGACGTAATGTTCCCGCGGCGATTCGACATTTAAAATCTTTTTCATTTTTTCTCCTTAATGATCTGGTTCTATAATAGCAGAAAATCGACTTTTAGTCAACTAATCGACGAGGAGCGTGAGAAATGTTCCGTTCGTGATGTTTTTCACTTCCAGAAATCCCGATTTCACTTCGAAATATTTTTCGTCGCCGTTCATGTCGATCACCTTCGCGGCGCCCGGCCGGAGGGACGTGATGAGCGACCGGTGATTCGGCAGAACCGTTATTTCGCCGGATTTCGTGCCGACCGTGAGACTTTTAATCTCCGATTCGAACAGAATCCCCTTCAGTGAATCGATTCTCGCGCGCATCATTGCAATATTTCGTCGATCCCGCCCTTGAGGTAGAAGTTTTCTTCAGGAACGTCGTCGTGCTTCCCGTCGATGATCTCCTTGAACCCCCGCACGGTTTCCTTGAGCGGCACGTACTTGCCGGGTCTTCCGGTGAAGGTTTCCGCGACGAAGAATGGCTGCGAGAGGAACCGCTGGATCTTCCGGGCTCTCCCGACGAGGCGCCGGTCGTCCTCCGAAAGTTCTTCGATGCCCAAGATGGCGATGATGTCCTGCAGTTCCTTGTACCGCTGGAGAATGCGCTGGACGTCGTGGGCGACTTCGTAGTGCTCACTGCCGACCACTTTCGGCGTCAAGGCGGTCGAGTTCGAAGCCAAAGGATCAACGGCCGGATAGATGCCGATTTCGGTCAAAGCCCGCGATAAGACAATTGTCGAGTCCAGGTGGCTGAATGTCGTCGCCGGCGCCGGATCGGTGATATCGTCGGCCGGAACGTAAATGGCCTGAACGGACGTGATGGATCCCCTGTCGGTCGAAGCGATCCGCTCTTCCAGTTTTCCCATTTCTTCCGCCAGAGTCGGCTGGTATCCCACGGCCGACGGCAATCGTCCGAGGAGGGTCGAGACTTCGAGTCCCGCTTGGGAGAATCTGAAAATATTATCAATGAAGAGGAGAACGTCCTTCCGATCCTCGTCGCGGAAGTATTCCGCCATCGTGAGTGCGGTCAAAGCGACCCGGAGACGGCTGCCGGGAACCTCGTTCATTTGCCCGAAGACCAATGCCGTTTTTTCCAATACGCCCGATTCTTTCATTTCATTGTACAAATCGTTCCCTTCGCGGGTTCGCTCTCCGACGCCGGCGAAAACGGACGCCCCGCCGGAAACTTCCGCTACGTTTCGAATGAGTTCCTGAAGCAGGACGGTTTTTCCGACGCCGGCTCCGCCGAAGAGTCCTACTTTCCCGCCCTTAATCATCGGCGCGATGAGGTCGATGACCTTAATGCCCGTCTCGAACACTTCCACTTTGGTGGAGCGCGAGGTTAAGGGCGGCGCATTCCGGTGTATCGGCAGGCGCTTTTCGAATTTCATGGATCGATCGTTCAGCGGTTCGCCGAGGACGTTGAAGATGTTTCCGAGCACTGCTTTGCCGACGGGCACCTCGATTTGTCCGCCGGTATCAGTCACGACGTCGCCGCGCTTCAATCCGTCGGTGGAACCGAGGGAGATAGCCCGCACTTTGCCGGGTTCCAGATGTTTCGCGACTTCGAGAATGATTTCTTCCTGCTGTCCTTCTTTCTTCACCTTGAGGGCGTGGAGGAGGGACGGCATTTTTTTCTCGTCAAACGCCACATCGACCACGGGACCTATGATTTGTATTATTTTTCCTTGGTTCATAATCTTTTATAGTTAAACGTTTTCGCTCATTGCCGCGACTGTTCCGGTCAATTCGCCGAGTTCTCTGGTGATCATTTCTTGGCGTGATTTATTGTACGCAAGCGTGAGTTCATTGGTCAACTCTTTCGCGTTGTCGGAAGCGTTCTTCATAGTCATCCTCCTCGAGGAATGTTCCGAAGCGTTCGCTTCGAGCATCAGGTGATAAACTTGGATCTTCAAAAGGTGCGGCAGGAGATCGTCGAGGATCACCAAAGGGGAAGGCTCCATGATGTAGTCGAGCGTGCCATTGGCCCGTTTCCTGGTTATTCCTTCTTTCAATTCAGAATATCTGCCGGTGTTGGGGATGACCTCTTCGATGGTCTTCCGTATTTGCGCCGCCTCGAAGGGCAAGATCTGCCGCTCGACGACTTCCTGGGAAAGCGCCGAGGTGAAATTCATCGAGAATGAAACGATCCGATCCCAACTCTTGTTTTGGTAGCCGCGTCCCAGGATTTCCGCAAGTTCGCCGATTTCATCGATGTCGACGATGTCCCCGTAGTTTGAAAAATGATTGAGCGGCGCGACGCCCAACCGCTTCACGTAATCCGTCCCCTTTTGACCGACGGTCAGGAAGGGAAACTTCCCCTCTTTGAAATCAGCCGCGTTCGCCTTCAGAAATTTATCGACTTTCTTGAAGATCGATCCGTTGAAGGATCCGACAAGTCCCTTGTCGGATGTTATGATGAGGATGAGGGTCTTTTCAACTTTCCGTTTGAAAAAAGATTCGCCGCTGTTCATGCCGGTTTTCGAGAAATAATCGGTCAGATTTCCCAGGATTTCCAGAGCGTCAAACGCATAAAAGCGGGACGCCAAGGCCGCCTCCTGGGCTTTCCGCATCTTGGTCGCGGCGACGAGCTCCATCGCCGCGGTTATCTGGTTGATGCTTTTGACGCCGTTTATTCTTTTTTTCAGGTTGTTCAACGATGCCATGAATTTAACGATGCCACGACTCGCACGCTTTTTTCAGCGACTCTTCCGTTCCTTTTTCCAAATCGCCCGTCTCCGCTATCTTCTTCAAGATGTCGGCGTGGATGTCTGCCATATAGTTCACGAATTCGTCCGATTTGCCCTTCACCTCTTCCTTCTTCAAGTCGTCGAAGTATCCGTTCACGGCCGCGTAGGCAAGACACACCTGTTTCTCCATGGCGACCGGCTGCAGGTCGGTTTGTTTCAGAATATCCGTCAACACTTCTCCCCTCCTGATCCTCTTCTTCGTTGCCTCATCGACTTCCGAAGCGAATTGGACGAACGCCTGGAGTTCCCTGAATTGCGCGAGTTCGAGCCGCAGACGGCCGGCCACTTTCTTCATGGCCTTCGTCTGAGCCGACGATCCGACGCGCGAAACCGAAAGTCCTGCGTTGATGGCCGGGCGGATACCCTGGTTGAAGAGGTCCGACTCGAGATAGATTTGCCCGTCGGTGATGGATATCACGTTCGTCGGAATGTAAGCGGAAATATCGCCGAGCTGGGTTTCGATGATCGGAAGCGCCGTCAACGATCCTCCTCCTTTTTCTTTGTTGAGCTTTGCCGACCGTTCCAGGAGTCGGGAGTGGAGATAGAAAACGTCTCCGGGGTACGCTTCCCTGCCCGGCGGACGGCGGAGGAGCAATGATATCTGCCGATAACTCCAGGCGTGCTTCGAAAGATCGTCGTAGATGACCAGAGCGTCGTCGCCCTTATCCATAAAGTATTCGCCGATGGCGCATCCGGCGTACGGCGCGAGGTACCAGAACGCGGCCGGCGCGGAAGCTCCCGCGACGACGATGATAGAATATTTCATTGCGCCGTTTTCTTCGAGCGTCTTCACGAGTTCCGCCACCTTGGACTCTTTCTGTCCGATGGCCACGTAAATGCAGACGGGCAATTTTCTGCCGGTATCCTGCCCCTGGTTGATGATCGCGTCGATGGCGATCGCCGTCTTGCCGGTTTGCCGGTCGCCGATAATGAGTTCCCGCTGTCCGCGGCCGATCGGTATCATCGCGTCGATTGATTTGATACCCGTGTGGAGCGGCACTTTCACCGACTCCCGGTCGAGAACCGATGGAGCGTTCCGTTCCAAAAAGTACCTTGCCGGTTTTTTATTTTTGAAAATCTCGCCGCGGCCGTCCATCGGGTTTCCCAACGGATCGACGACCCTGCCGAGCATTTCTTCTCCGACTTCGATGGAAAGTATTTCGCCGGTTCTTTTCACTTCATTGCCGCTTTTCACGCCTGCGTCGTCGCCCAAAACCAGCGCTCCCATGCTCTCCTCCTCCAAGTTCAGCGCCAAAGCCGGCACGGTGCCGTTTTCGGTCACGACGGCGATGAGCTCTTGGCTTTTCGCGTTCCTGAGTCCGGAGATCTTCATGACGCCGTCACCGACCTCCACGACGCGCCCGACGTCCTCCCATGCGGTTTTCCCGTCGGATTCCTCGAGAGCTCTTTTCAGTTTTTCCACTATTTCATAACTCATGGTGTTTTTCTTTTGTGTTGAATAATTGTTTTAGCATTGCTCGGAGCGATAGATCGAGTTCTCGCTCGTCATCGATCGTTAGTTTGGCGCCGGCGACCAGATCCTCATTGATGACCTTTTCGACGTCGTATTCTTTTTCTCCCAATTTTCGCGCGATGTCCGCGTAGAAGCTTTCGGGTAATTCCCGCGCGGTTTCGACACTCATCAGGTGTTTTCCTGCCGCTTCCCGGGCATACCGCTCGGCAAATTTCAGGATCTCATCCTTGCGGTTGGTATCCCCGTTTTTGGCGATCATCGCCGCGAGTTTCTGAGCCAATGCCTCGATCTCCTTCGGACTTTTTCCCTTCGTCATCTCCGAAAAAACCTTGGCGTATAATTGGGAAGATATCTTCATCCCGTTAGAAACAAAATACCTTGCTCATAAACGGCTGCTTATGATGCGTAGTTAACTCGACTTTGTAAGCGGTTATGCTTTTCATAAGTTTGTAGTTTCTCACGGGATTCATTTGCTTTTCACCACTTCGTCGGTCATCCTCTTCAAAAGGGCTTCGTCGACCGATTGCGGATTTACCCTGACCGCTTTCACGAGTATTTCTTTCGCGAGCGATGCCAATTCCGATTCGGCTTCTTTCATCGATCGCTCTTTCGCTTCCGCGATCGCCTCGAGGCTTTTTTTCTTCATTTCCTGCTCTCGTTCGTCCGCTTCTTTCAGTATTTTTGCTTCCTGTTCTTTGGCCCTCCGCTCCGCTTTGGCTATGAGATCCACCGCTTGATCTTCGGCCTTCTTCAAGGTTTTGCTTTCGAGCGTGTTGATCTCCACGAGCCGCCGGGAGGCTTCTTCCTCTTTGTCCAACCCTTCCTGGATCTTCTTCCGCCGCTCCGCGACGCTTTTCGCAAGCGGTTTATAGACTAAGAACGTTATGACGCCGAATATCACCAGGAAATTGAATACCTGGCTTGCGAGGACCTTCCAATCGATCCCAAAATTTTGGACTAATGATTGCATTGAATTCGGTTAGGTGAATTTGATGATAAGCGCCACGACGAGCGTGTAGATGGCGACGGCTTCCGCGAAGGCGATGGCCAAAATCATGGCCGTCTGAATTTTCGGCGCGGCTTCCGGATTTCGACCGATTGCTTCAGCCGAACTCGAACCTATTTTTCCGATGGCGATGGCGGGGCCCAAGACGCCGATGGCGATGGCGGCCGCTACCGCGATTAATTTTATACTGGCTAAATCCATGGTAGTAATGTGTTTTGTATTGTTGTTATTTTTCGACCTTTTGTAATTCCTCGTGACCTTCCTCAAGGGCGGTTGCCGCCGCGATGAAGACGATGGTCAGCATCGCGAAGATGAACGCCTGAATGAAGCCGACAAAAAGCTCCATCACGAGGAAGGGCATGGGAACGAAGTACGGAATGAGGGCTCCGATGGTGATGAGGAGCACCTCGCCGGCAAAAACATTGCCGAATAACCGGAATGAAAAAGAAATAATCTTGGCGAACTCGGAGATGATTTCGAGAATGCCGACGAAAAACGTGATGGGATTTTTGAAATTGAAAAATCTCTTGAGGTGGAGTTTTATGCCGAGCGATTTTACGGCGATGATGTTGGTTGCGATCACCGAAACGATGGCGAGCGCGAGGGTGAAATTGAGGTCGCTTGCCGGCGAACGGAAGAACGGAACGATGATCCCCCCCTCCCGAAGGCCCACCGAACTCAAGCCCGGCAGGAGCCCCAGCCAATTCGAGACCAAGACGAAAAAGAACAGGGAAGCGACGAGCGGCAGGTAATTTTCCGCGAGAGCCCGGTTCCCGAGGACACTCTCCATGAGATTCGTGATTTCTTCGAGGATCCATTCAAAGAACGACTGGAATTTCCCCGGAAATACCTTGATTTTGTTCCTGAAGATCAGTCCGAAAACGACGAAAACAATGACCGCGGCGAAGCTCAGGAGCAGCGTGTTGGTCACCGGAAAACCGCCTATGCTGAATAGGTGCTCCGCTTTCAATGAAATTTCGTCTCCGATGCCCATAAATGGATAAAACCAAAACCGGAGATATTTTAACGTAAATTCCCGTTTTTTACAATCCCCGTTATCCCCTTCCTAAATTTGTATCTTCGAAAACAAATAGCTTCCCAGGAAGAGCAAAAAGCCGGTGATGAGCGATAACACGAGGAGATCGGTCCCGAAACCGAACGACGACATGCCGGTCAGCGCATGCCGCAAGCCGTCGACGCCGTAGGAGAGCGGGTCGATTTTCACGATGAGCGCGATTCCGCTCGGCAGGCCCTCCGTGGGAAAAAGCGCTCCGGAGAGGAAAAAGAGCGGCATCACGACGAAATTCATGATGAGCTGGAATCCCTGCATATCGTCCAGCTGCGAGGCGATGGCCGTTCCGAGAGCGGTGAAGAGCACCGCGATGAGGAACATGAAGACGAGCGCGAGGAGAAACGTGCCGAACGTGAGATACTCCGGGCGGAAACCGATGAGAAACGCCAAAATGAAGACGACAACCCCCTGTATCATGGCGACCGTCGCGCCGCCCAAAGTCCGCCCGATCATGATTTTGAGGCGCGACACCGGAGCAACCAAGGTTTCCTTCAGGAATCCGAATTGCCGATCCCATATGATCTCAACGCCGGAAAAGAGCGCCGTAAAGAGGATGCCCATGGCGATGACGCCCGGCGCGAGGAAGTCCAGGTAATTGCCCCCGCCGGCTTTCTGGAAAATCGGCCCCAGGCCGAATCCCAAGGCGACGAGGAAAAGAAGCGGCTGGCCGAGAGAACCGACGATCCTCGATTTGGAACGCAAGTACCGTTTTAGTTGTCGGAGCCAGATGATGTATATTGCCTGCATAAATTAATTAATTTTCAATTCCCAATTTCCAATTTTCATTGAATTTTACAATGTGAAAATTTTCAAACGTTTGGAAATTGATTGTAAATTGCAAATTGAATATTGTGAATTTTATATTTATCTCCTTCCCCACGCGCGACCCATCGTCCGCATGTGATCCGCGCCCGACGCGCTCTCATCCCTGATGTCGTGACCGGTCAAGGACAGGAATGCTTCTTCCAAAGAAGCCGCGTTTGTTTTCTTTTTCAGCTCTTCCGGCGTCCCTTCGGCGACGATCTTCCCGTGATCAATCACGTCGACGCGCTGGGCAACTTTCTCCGCCTCTTCCATATAGTGGGTGGTGAAGAAAATGGTTATCCCCTCCTCCCTGTTCAAATTTTGGATATAGCTCCAGATGTGATTCCTGGTCTGCGGATCGAGCCCCTGCGTCGGTTCATCGAGGAACAAAATTTTCGGATGATGGAGCAGACCCCGCGCGATCTCGAGCCGCCGCTTCATGCCGCCGGAGAAATTTTTAACCAATTCATCTTTCCGATCCCACAGTTCCACGATTTTCAAAAGCTGCTCGGATCGCTCTCTTCCCGTTTCCCGCGGTACGCCGTAGAGGACGCCGTGGAATTCTATGTTTTCGTATGCGGTGAGCTCATCATCCAAGCTGGGATCCTGGAACACGATGCCGAATGATTTCCTCGCCTGGAGCGCGTCATGCGACGGATCGTGGCCGTCGAGGGAAACTTCTCCGCTCGTGGGCTTCAAAATCGTCGTCAGCATTTTGATGGTTGTTGATTTTCCGGCGCCGTTCGGCCCCAGAAACGCAAAAATCTCCCCCTTTTGTACGGTAAAGGATATATCATCCACGGCGATGAAGTCGCCAAATTTCTTGGTGAGATTTTTTACGGAGATAATGTCCATGGAACGTTCTCTGTCCTTCTTTGGCTCAATGGTAATCTTTTTTTCGGCAAAAAACAAATCCGAAATCCGCTACTGCAGGGTGAGTGTGCGGCGGATGGCGTTGAACTGATCGAGAAGCGCCGGTTCGTTGAAGGCCTGGACCGCTCCCGAGGGATAATTCTCAAGCACCCCGTAGTGGATGAAGTAATGCACGGCGATGCAGGGATTGGTTCCCGGAATCGCGTATGCGACTTCTTCATACCGATTGCCCGCACCGGCTCCGGTCGACGAAGCGACCGAATATATCACGCCGCCGTCGGTTGTGGTCGTAACGCCCACGACGCCGGTTTGCGAATTTGGCGGGAGGAAGAGATCCGCGGTGCATTCTTGCGTCTGCGGGATTTCCTCGACGCTCACATATGAATCCGGAGCGAGATTGGTCCCCGCGGCGGTTGATGTCGGTATCGTGAATGATACGCCGCCGATTTCCCTGCCCGGTCCCAGCTCCTGGTATTGGAAATTCGGATTCACGGTGTATTCCGCCGGATATCTGATTGAAAAGCCTTGCGATCCGCTTTCATAGACCTGCGGCAAATTGCCCGGATCGGGCACGACCGCAATGCAGCCGCTGTAGGTTTGCCGCTGGTTGTTTTCGAGGACGAAAGCGCCGTTCCCCTTGCCCCAAAAGACGAAGGTTTCGTTTCCCTGAATCATGGGATTGCCGTTCGAATACCGCGCGCCGTCGGCGGAAATGGTCTGCTGGAGCGTCATGGATCTGCCGTCACTCAAAGCTATTGCCACGCTCCCGCCGGGCGTCGGCGGCTCATTCGGCCCCGCGGGCGGCTTTGCCTGCCCTTGGTAGAACTTCGCGTCGATGGTTTTCCCGCCGTCGCAAACGTAGGAAGCCGTCGCGATGGGCTCTCCGGCGGTTGTTTGATTCGTCGAAGACGACGAAGTTGCCGGACTCGGCTGATGTTGCGGATGCGCGATGGCATAACCGACTCCGACGACGACGAGAATGAGAACGATGACCGAGATGATATTTTTCTTCATATGCCGTCAGTATATCACAAATTTAATCCGGACTTTTTTCAGAGGCATTATCCTGCCGTTCCAATACGCCTATTTTTTTCATATTAAAAATTGTATCGCTCCCCTCCTGCAAAAACAACGCACCGCAAGGATGTGCCTATTTTGTATCGGCGGTCGGTTTTGGACGAAATACGAACCTATTTTAGCAGTATATCGTAGCTGTTTTTACTCACTACTGTTCGGGCTTCGGGGCTTCGCAATGGCGCGCCCAAATTCCTCCCTCACAAAAACGCTCGAGGCCGCATGGTCGAGAAGCAAATTTTTAGAATTAAGCCCATAAAACAGATTCTACTTTATCGTAGGGCTGACTATTTAATGTTATAACAACTCCTTCGCTTCTAATCGGGCTGAACTGACCGTTCACTAGAAACGCTGGCTCATTGTTAAATGTGGTAAAGAGAGGAACACCCAAACCAACGAAATTAATCTGCGTAATTTTTTGTTTGATAATTCTCTTGTCACTTACATTGACGCTTTCAATGTAAGTTAGCGGTATGTCTCTTCCATCTGTCGGTTCATCCTTGTAAGGCACATTAAATTGCATGTCAGATTCATACTCTCTATAAAGATCCCACATTAATTTTTCCATCTCAGCACTCGGCTCTATCACATTTAAGCCAATATCCTTGGCTTCATTCCGATTGATATGATGGCCGTGAAAATATAACTTTTCAACTAGCGTCTTTGTAATCTTTTTTATTTTGAATCGTTTTAGCCAACCCTTAGTATGTAAAGAAAGAAGTTTCTGAGCATCATCACGAGCCTTCATATAATGCCTATAGGCATTACCCAATGCTAATGGCTTGATATCCGTAGAGAGCTTTTCGAATACACTGACTATTTGCTTCTGATCCTTTATTCCGAAAATCTTTCTCGCAAGCTGATTATAGGAAGATACGTCCTCTACGGAAATAGGAACTAGCTGCCCGTTTATAGAAGGGTTAAAGGCGTTAGATACAGAGGGATCAATCGGGCCAAGAGTGCCCATTTTGGACATCACAATTTCGTCTGCGCCTATCGCTACGGATGTTGCACAGCTAAACCCTTTATAAGGGATAATAACGGAGATCTTATCGGTATATTCTCTTAAGAGATTTATCAAAGCCCATGCGGTTGTTGAGGTGCCGCCATTGCTAATAAGAAACAAATCTATATTTTTTCTATCGGTAAATTGGTCTAAATGATCCTTGAATATCCTTATATCATTAGGCTCCATTGGAGCGTTAATAAACGGCCTGTCACTAGTAACGTAAGCGACGACGTTTGTGCCCCTTAACTGAGAGATTTTTTGTAGTATGGCTTGACGTGAATTCATATTTTTACAGTCGTGCTCTATAGACTTGTTCTAATCCTCTTTTCTTCAAGCTCCCTCTTCTTCTCGGTTACTGCGGTCAGCTCTCTCTCAGTTTTTTCTAGCCTCTTATATTCCTCTTCCTCATATATTAGAGATGCGACTTCGTATATAAGGCTATTCCTTAGCTCAAAAACCCTTTCTATCTTCTGCCTAGCCTCTTTAACGTAAAGCTCAGCGATAGCTTCTGCTATGTGGAAGGTGGAATAAAAATCCGTATCTTTCGTCAAGCTATAACCCTTGAACCCCGTATTGATGTATATTTCAATAACATTGTCTTCGTTAATTATCGTCTCTTTATCAACGCCGTCGTTCCCTAGATTCTTTAGGAAGAAGTCAAACTTAAACTTCTTGCCGCCAACCATTATAAACTTAGCTGTCTTGGGTTGGGTCTTCTTGGGCGTTCTGTGATCTCTTCCTTCCTCTTCCTTCGTAGGAGTAATCTCTTCTTCTTTGGCTACTCGCAAATCGGTTTCTCTAGTCTCTTTAAGATTCTCTTTTCCAGTCGCGGATCTCTTCTTGGGTTGGTATAGGTCTGGATAGGCCAACTCCTTGAACTCATCAAGGCGATTGAGGGCGTTC
>JAKALR010000029.1 GCA_021824045.1 bacterium
GTTGAGGGGCGAAATTGAGGCTTTGAAGCGTGAACTGGCAGCACTGGGACATGTGGACCAGAACCGGCTTAAAGACGCGTATAAGGCATTCGAGATGGCGTTAGGACTCGACGAGATATTCAAAAACGGGAGCATCGAGGAGAAGAAAGACGCTCTTTCGGAAATCGGTTCGAACCTGACGCTGAAGGACAAAAAAATCAGCGTTACCAACAAAAAACTCTATGAGGTGATCATGAGTGGCCTGCTTACGGCGAAAAAAGAAAACAGAGAGTTCGAACCTGAAAACAGCGAGGCTGACAAAGACAAAACGGAGGTTTTTGCCTCCGTCTGTCCAACTCTGCTCTCCGGGTAGGGATCGAACCTACGACCATCTCCTTACAGTTCTCCTCTTGTTACCAAAAGGGCTGGACTATCTCATATCCCACGTGGGGACTCGGGTATATAGTCTCTACACATTTATCCCGCCGTTTGCGAGAACTTAGCTCGGGATTGCCCGCCTCTCGGTGGGGTTCCCCGAATTAGCCCGATTTTCATTTGCGCATTGCTGCACAACGCTGCCTTACTCGACAGGGAGCCGCTCTACCGCTGAGCTACCGGAGAATTACTGATCTGCCGGCAAACCATTTACCGGCTTTACCATACTACAAAAAAATTCACGGCGCGTCAAAATGTTTACAAAAACCACCGGTTTTAGTATAAATAAGTCTGAGAGTTTTGTTAATGCCCCTATAGCTATACCCCGTATGAAAGTTTTATACTTTCATTCGGGGTCAGTTGGCCCCGTACCAAATTTATCCCCCGTTAGCTCAGTTGGTAGAGCACCTGCCTTTTAAGCAGTGGGTCGCAGGTTCGAATCCTGCACGGGGGACAAAATATTATTTCAATAAATTTGGTACGGGGTAAATGCCGCACCTGCCTTTTAAGCAGTGGGTCGCAGGTTCGAATCCTGCTGGGGGCACAGATCAAGAATTTTTAATTTCCAATTTTTCATTTTTAAAATCAATGACGGACGGCGGGATTCGAACCTCCGAAAAGGGGTCGGGGAAGAGCGGAAGCGCTTCCCCGTGGAGGAGATAATTCAGAACCGTGGGTTCTGAAGGAGTGAAGCGACGGGGTCCAATCCTGCTGGGGGCACAAATCAAGAATTTTTAATTTCCAATTTTTCATTTTTAAAACCTGACAGGGCGGAAACTCGGCAGAATTCGAACGGGAAAGATATGGAGAAAAAGAAGTTTCGGCGAATGAAAGAAGATTTTATCTGCGGCACATGCGGCTTTTCCGTGCGCGGGAACGGCTACACCAACCACTGTCCGCAATGTCTTTGGAGCAAGCATGTCGATGTGAACCCCGGCGATCGGGAGGCAACCTGCCAAGGCCTCATGGAACCCATACGCATCGAATCCAAAAACGGGTCTTTTGTCATTCTCCACCGCTGCGTTGTGTGCGGTTTTGAAAGGCGGAATAAAGCGGCGGACGGCGATAGCTTCGATGTTATCGAAGAAACGATAGCGAAAAGGTTATAATGAATCCCGTGAGAAACCATAAACTTATGAAAAAGATGATCACTGACAAAGTCGAATCAACCTCGCATCACAAGCGACAGCTTATGAAAAAGGCGTTTTGTTTCTAACGGGATGAATCCCATGCAGAAACAATATCTGGACCGCGCAAGGAACGAGCTTACTGAACATTTGGTGTATCACCGGCTGGCGCTCCGCGAGAAGAAACCGGAAAATCAGAACCTTCTCGAAAGGCTCTCACTCCAGGAAAAATCGCACTACGAATTCTGGCAATCGCTCATCCCGGACGCCGATGTCAAACCGCATTTTCTCGGCCTCCACGGCGCCATACTCCTCAGGAATATTCTCGGCGTTACCTTCACGACAAAGTTCCTGGAAACCCATGAAAAGAACTCCATCGCGGCCTATGAAACGATGATCGCGACCATGCCCGTCGAGCATCGCAAACGTCTGGCAGAGATCATTGAAGACGAGAAAACCCACGAACTGTCGCTTATCAACCGACTCAAGGAACGAAGGGTTTCTTACATCGGCTTCATCGCGCTGGGACTCGCCGATGCGATCGTCGAAATTACCGGCGTCCACTCGGGATTTTTGGGCGTCACCCGCTCGACTTTGATCGCCGGTATTTCGGGAGTCATCGTGGGTTTTTCGGCCGCCATATCGATGGGATCGGCGGCCTATCTCCAGGCAAAACAGGATACTGAAAAATCAGCTATCATTTCGGCGCTCATCACCGGCTTTTCGTACTTCGGCTCCGTGATTCTCCTCGCGCTCCCCTATTTCCTCATCCGCGATATGGTCGCCGCGTTCACCGCGTCGACATCCGTCGGCATTATCCTCCTCGCGGGGTTCACGTTCTACACCTCCGTCGTTTTCGACCGGAAGTTCCTGCACGAATTCAGCGAGGCGACGTTTCTCATGCTCGGCACGGCGTTCGCCTCATTCATTCTCGGCAACATCATCGGCGGAGTGTTTCATCTCTCTGCCTCAAGTTTCTAAGGAAGTTTTAAATGTATCAAAAATCCGGACCCTGAGTCCGGATTTTTCTATCTCTCCTTATCTTTCTTTTAATCCGTCTATGCCGCGATCTCGCACGTTCCGCCGACGCACGCGAGTTCCTTGGCGCCCTGCGTTTCGTCTTCCCGCTCATAGAGGAGAATCTGCGAAAAATCAACCTGCGGAAACTGCGCGACGAGTTCATCATACCGCTCTTTCGAGACTTCTTCGTACGGCGCGAGTTGGTACACGAAGTCTTCCCGCGGCAGGAACGAAAGTCCTCCCAACATGTCCCAGTTTTTATAGAGCCAGTCCGCGACGCCAATCCATTCATTCTCACCGACGGAAATGGTAACCGACGGATTATGCTCGGTGTAGTTCTCCTTAACCATCTTCCAGTACTCCAGTTGCTCGATAGCAGTCACGTCATTCTTCAAGATCGACTGATCGGGGGCTTTGACCGGAAATTCGAGGACGTAGGTCGTCGCGTTTTCGCTGTTTTGTCCGACTTCGGGATGGAACGGAATTTTCTGATCCCGGAGCATCTTGAACAAACTGTCGGTCGCCGAGATCCGCACGCGCCGGATGTAATATTGCGCGTGCCGCGCATGGAGGCCGGACGCCGCGTCGACGAGCTGCGACACGGTTCCCGACGGCTTCACGCAGGTCACCGAGGCCGATTGATTGATTCCCATCTTCTTGGCGTATGCTTTGTTCGTCTCAATCGCCATTTCCTTCAATTTCCGGAGCGTCGCGGCATTCCTGACCGCCGGCGAGTCCCACTGGCCGGTAATCGAGACGCCCAGGAGGCGCTCCTCATCGCAGTTCTTCTTCCATTCGGGAGAAAGATACTTGAAATCGGTCAGCGTCGATTGGTAGGTACCGAGAATCGCGGCGAGACGCGCTTTTTTCAGCAGCGTTTCTTCCGTATCCTCGAAACGGGCGACAATCTCCGAGAGATTGCAGAACTCCTTCGATCGGAGGACGATTTCCCCGCACGGATTGGTGCCGGAATTCGCCCAGTAATTCTTAAAGTTCTTCCACCGCCGCTCGGGCATCTGCCGCTCAAGCCCTTCCCGATTGAAAATGCCCCGCTCGCCGCTTCCGCTTTTCGCCAAGGACAGCCATTCCTCCAGGAACGTAGCGGCTGACGGCTTTTCATTATAAACGGCCGAGTTGTTGGCCATGGCCCGCTGCGGCTCGGTGATATAAAACTGGCCGAATTTCGCGGTCTGCATATCCTTGTCATCCAAGTCGGAAAGCGATATCAAAGCCGTGCGCCGCACGCCCCCCATCACGACCACTTCGCCGATTTTGCAAACGATATCATGGACATCCAAAGTCGAGAGCCGGCGTCCCTGCCGGGCCAATATCTTCCGCCGCGCGAATTCGAGAACGGCGCGTAGCGGATCCGGACCGGAGCTCCGTCCTCCCATGGTTTTGAGTCGCGCTCCCTGCGGCCTGAGTCCTGAAAAATCAAAATCAATATCCTCTCCGTTGAACCATGTCTCGAGTCCCAGGACCAGCGAGTCGGCCCAACCTTCCTTGCTGTCCTCGATGACGTGCGTCGGGAGTTTTTTACCCGTCTGTCGCTTGATGAGCGGAAGTTCTTCGACGTTCTGATGTTCGACGGAAAATCCGACGCCGGCGCCACACATCGAGAGATACATGATCTCGCCGAAATCCTTCGATTTTGC
>JAKALR010000013.1 GCA_021824045.1 bacterium
AGTGAGGGTAAAGGAAGACGACTGCGGCAACGCTTTCAGGTTATCGGAATTCAGAAGCGAAAGCTGGCTCATGAGAACGTTCTCCAATTTCTGTGTCGCTTCATCTTTGGCATTCGCCAGGTCGTCTTTCGTCGGAACGGTCGTCGTGCCGATGAAGCCGCCGGTCATGGGCGCGAGCGCCGCGGCGGAAAATTTGGTATAGCGCGGGGTTCCTTCAAATCCCGGTATCGTCCACCCCGTCGAAGGTCCCACGTTGTAATCCGCGCCGGGCTCGGCAGCAACCACGTTCACCCCGATTGAACCGGGGGTCATTGTGCCGTTCGCAATCTTCGCGCCGGGGACGGTTATTCGGCTCACGGAACGAAATAGTTTTCCTTCGGGAGAAATGAATCGCGTCGTCGCAACGAGGAGCTGGGGCGCCGAACTGTATGAGTTATACACCGTGAGCATTCCACTGGCCTTCGTCTGAACCTGCTCCTCAGTCCCGCTCGCGAAATGGAGACTCAAGTTGCTCGCCGCGGAAAGGATCTGTCCGGGAAGCGCAAGT
Organism: bacterium; assembly: GCA_021824045.1. Taxonomy (GTDB): domain Bacteria; phylum Patescibacteriota; class Minisyncoccia; order UBA6257; family GWB1-50-10; genus JAKAHT01. Next base: position 548 of record JAKALR010000013.1, read on the forward strand.
GTATCGCCGGAGAACGACGGCACGGTGATCGCGGTTGAAACGGCGACCGGGTGGGAGAAGCTGACGGTCGTCTTCTTGATGGCGACTTGTATCGTCACGTGCGGAAGGAGATAGGTTAGGACGAAAAAAGCCGCGGCGAGAATCACCACGAGGGATCCACCGAACACGAAAACCCGTTTCTTCCCTTTCGTTCTCCCCTGCCGACGATTTCTTCCGGTGTCCTCGGGCACGTATTCGTTCTCCTCGACAATCTCTGCTCTTCCGATCTCGACGATTTCCTCATCGGCGGCGGGCTCTTCCTCTTCTTGTTGTTTTTTCTTTTCCTCCTTCGGCTTCCTAAGCTCGCTCTTTTTCCTGCCGTGCGCGGATTCCGGCTCGCTTCCCCGGGGGAGAATGTCGGCCACGATCCGCTCCTTCGTTTTGAAAACCGGATTCAAAGCCGTGATCCCCGCGAGCGACGCGAGCTCCAAGATGTGTTCGTCGATCGATTCAACGACAATCTCTTTGCTCGCCGTTTCCGCTTCCCGTTTCAGAATCTGGAAATTATGGACAGACTGCCCCAAGATCGAATTTCGGGGAATATTCAAGACGACTTTCGTCGCCATGGTATTGAAGAGTTGATCCATGGCGAAATCGATCCCATGGTCTTTCTCAAGAAAAATTTTATTTTCCGTCTTCATTTTTTTTCGTTTAAATTTTATAAATTCCATTATACCGCGTTGGAGTCCATTTTAGAAATGCGAAACAAGCCAGCCGGCGCGGCGCTCAAGCATGGCGTTCAAGAATTCGTACCGCTCGTCGACGTACGAGTAGATGAGGAGTGTTGCCGTCCCCTGGTTTTGAAACAAATCGAATTTTACCCTTTTAGATTTGGTGATTCGGAGATTTCGCCGCGTGAGTTCCTCGTCGAACCGGCAGACGTTCGTCTTCACGTCCCGCAAGAGGATCTCCGTCGGCAGAACGGACGACTCGAAATAGAACGTGAATTTCTTTCCCCGGACGTTCACGAGCCGCAAGAGATCCCCGAAGCCTTCGGCGATGATCCTTTTGAAGCGCCGGCCGACGGCCTCCGACGTAAGTCCTTGCGAGTACACGCCGATCAACCGTTCTGCCGTTTCATAATCGACGCCGAACTCCTCGGAGACCTTTTCTTTCAATCTCCTGACACCCCAATTCAACTCTTCCTTGAAGATTTCCCGCTCGCCATCCTTCAGGAAAACGTCCGTCCGTTCTTCCCCGATGCTCACGAGGAGCTCCCGATCATCCTCCAAAAAGGAGACGAGGGCGGCGTTCTTTTCGATGATTGATATTTTTCCCATCGCGCTCAAATCCGCGATGTCACTGTAGAGCTGCCGCGTGATGAACGTTCCCTTCAGGGTGAAGGTAATCTCCCCGCCCTTAAACCCCGCCGGATTGAACAGCCGGTGGGAATCCAATTTCACTCCCCGCACCTGCACGTCGTTCAGGATGATGCCTGCGTCGGAAACGTTCAGTTTTTTAGCCGCCCAGTTCCGATATTTATTCAGAAATTCCCAGAGGGCCTTGAAAACCAAATTTTCCAATTCCGAATCCGTTATCGCTTCCATCCGCGAAGAGGTCGCAATGCCGAAAACGTCCTGCACGGTGGCGACCGTCTGCGAATCGAGTGCCAAAACCACCTTGTCGAACTTGAAGTAAAAGAGCTTTTTCAGCTTTTTTATTTCCTTAACCTCGAATGTTTTCAAGATTCTGATTTCTTTCTCGCGAGAATTGGTTTTCGCGATGGTCGCCCGAAAACCGCCGTTTGTTTCCTCGATGATGAGGTACCGCTCGGTATCCCGGCGGATCGTTTTCGGTATGGTTATCCCCCGCATTCCTTTCAGTATACATCAACGGATAACAACAGATACTAACGGATATAAATAGAGATATGATAGATATTCCAATTTATCTCTACCGTATCTCCGTTTATCTCTATAGATATCAGTCTTTACTCAACGACCGCGCGAATGCGGCGAACGCCCTGAGCGACGCCCTCTTCCTTCGCGATCCTGAATGTTCCTATTTCGCCGGTGTGCGTCACATGCGGCCCTCCGCAAAATTCTTTGCTCCATGCCTCGGGAATTCCCTTGCCCTTCGGCGTCACATAGTACACCTTCACCCGCTCCGGATATTTCGCCTTGAAGAAATGGAGCGCGCCGGTCTTCGCGGCCTCGCTCCTCGGCATCTCCTCGAATTTCACGTCATAATCGGCTTTTACAATTGCGTTTACTTCTCCCTCTACTTTTTTGATCTCATCCGGCGTCAATTTCCGATCGAAGGAAAAATCAAACCGCGTCCGCTCCGGCGTGATATCCGATCCCATCTGGCGGACGCCATCCCCCAACGTCTCCCGGAGCGCCTGGTGCATTAAATGCGTTGCGGTGTGGAGCCGCGTCACTTTCTTCAGCTCTTCCTCGTTCCCCGCTTTGAGTTCTCCGGTATCGAGGATCAGTCCGTGGCCGCCGAATTTTTTTTCAACGCCGGCGCGCGATATTTCCCGATGTTTTTCGAATTCTTTCTCGAAATCTTCCCGGGTGAGTTCTTCCGCTTTTTCACCGCCCAATTCCTTCACGACTTCATACGGCAGCCCGAAGCTCTCGAAGAGCTTGAAGGCCGTCGGTGCGTCGAGCGCTTCGATGAACTTGAGTTCCCGGAGGCCGTTCGCGATCGTCTTCATAAACTTCGCCTTCTCCTCGTTGAATACGGTGTCCACGAGATCGTAATCGAGCTCGCCGTAGAAAGCACTGTAGTTCTCGACGATGACGTGGAGCAATTTTTCGAAGTACGGTTCCGTGCCTTCATTCAGGTATTCGTTCACGATGAAGCGCCGACAGAGACGCCGCAAAACGTATCCCGCTTCTTTATTGGAAGGACGGACGCCGTCGGCGATCAGGAACGCCATGCCCCGCGCGTGGTCGGCCATAATCCGCTTTGTTCTTTGATTCAATTGGTTCGCCTTGTCGTTCAGCTCGAGAACCTGGATCAACGGAATAAAGAGATCAGTTTCGAAAATACTCGATGTTTTTTGGGAAACCATGGCGAGCCGCTCCAAACCCATACCCGTATCAACACCCGGCGTTTTGAGGGGCGTCAGCTTCAGATTCTTGTCGCGGTAAAATTCGTTGAAAACGATGTTCCAGATTTCAACCGCTTTGCCTTCGGCGTTCTTCACGTATATTTCGGTCGTCGGCCCGCATGGGCCTTCGTTCCCCGTCGGTCCCCAAAAAACATCCACCCCGTCGCGCCGGATTTTTTCCTCCGGCAATCCGATCTTCTTCCAAATCTTGTATGATTCCTCGTCGAAGGGCACGCCTTTCCGCCAGTCGTCTAACGGGACCTTGTCCGGATCGAAGATGGTGACATACTCGATGTCGAGTCCCATCCAATCCGTGCCGGTGATGAAGTCATAGCCGTAGGTGATCGCTTCTTCCTTGAAATACCCACCGAAACTGAAATTGCCGAGCATTTCGAAGAACGTCAGGTGTGATTCATCCCCGACTTCATCGATATCGGATGTCCGGAACGATTTCTGGATCGAGGCGGCATTTTTGCCGACCGGTTTCCCAATCGAAGGGTGCGTCGTCGTGATGGGGTCGAGTTCGGAATAATACGGTTTGAACTGCTGCATGCCGGCGGTCGTCAAAAGCACCGACGGATCGTCCGGGATCAAGGATGACGACGGTACCACGGTGTGATTCCGCTCCTTGAAGAACTGCAGAAATTTGTCCCTGATCTCATTCGATGTCATTCATTCCATCTTAAATCAAGACCCCACCTCCTGCAAGATTACGCAGGAGAACTCATGCTATCTTTCGCGGGCGTAAGTCTCGACTCGGATAAATCCTCCGACCGTTTCGTCGGAATAAAGCCACGAAATATCGAACTCAACCTCGTGTCCTCACTTTTTCCCATATGGGAAAAAGTGAGGACAGCTCGGGATTCAGACAGCGATATTTCGTTCATTCCTTCCTCGCCGTTCGGGGATTTATCTGCCTCACCTCAACAAACCCGCTCAAGATAGCATGAGTCCTCCGGTTTTTTATATACAAAAGAGGCAGCCGGAAATCCCTCTCGAACGATTGGCCGGAGGGCGTTTTAAAATTCATGAGCGAGCCGCGTCGCCGAGCCAGGCCCCCCCGCCGAATGGCGAGTCGGGTGGCGAGGAGCGTGCGAGCGAATTTTATTTTAACGCCCGGAGGCTTTAGTGAGAGAGGGGCTTCCGGCTGCTTCGCAAAGCGATATGATATAATGAACGCATGGAAAATAAAAAATCATTGGTCCCCTTCGGGATCATCATGGGGATAAGCCTCATCGTCGTCGCGGTCATCGTGAGCTACGTCATCTACTACGTGAAGACGTACAACAACGCCGTCATCACCGTGACGGGCGTCGCAACGAAGGAGGTGAAATCGGACGACGTGAAATGGCAGAGCAATTTCTCGGAACAAACCGGAGCGACGACCGCCGATCTCCAGAAGGGCTCGGCTGACATGAAGAGCAATCTCAACACCATCCTCGCCTACTTCGCGTCGAACGGCGTCGCGACGTCCGCGATCACCGTCGATCCGCTGGAAGTCGATCCGATGTACCAGACGCAGAACGGCGTCATGAGCGGCAAATACTACGGCGGAGGCGTCGGCGGAACACTCATTGGATACAATCTGACACAGAACATCAACATCGAATCGGGCAACGTCGACGCGATCACGAAGATCGCCCAAGACGCCCCGCAATACCTGATCGGCAAAGGGATCGTCTTCTCGAGCCAAAATCCCGCCTACTATATTACGAACGCGACGCTTGATTCGATCCGACAGCAGATGCTCCAGAACGCCTTGGCGGACGCCAAGACGAGAGCGGAAGCGATCACGGAAGGCGTCGGCGCGACCGTCGGCAACCTTCGGTCATCGAGCATCGGCGTCACGCAGATCACGCCCGTGAACTCGACTCAGATCTCTGACTACGGCGCGTATGACACAACGACGGCGGACAAGCTTATCACCTATCTCGTCCACACGACGTTTACCTTGAGATAAAAACAGATATTGAAACTAAAAATCGGAACATGTTCCGATTTTTAGTTTGATATACGTAGATATGAATAGATACAACCTCTATCCGGTAATATCCGTTTTATCTACTTATCTCTATTTTTATCCGTCTTATCCAGTATTCCGTCTACCCCCCAGATTCTCCCCGCATTGAACGCGAAGAGCAACAACAGAGCCGCAATGTAGATGATGTGTTCATCGACGAGGAATCCGCTCGGAACCGACGGGAAGGCGTTGTCGGCGAAGTAATAGAGAAGCATCAAAAGCATTCCCGGAATCGCGCTCCAACGCACGAAAAGCCCCAGTATGAGCGAAACGCCGAGGAGCGTCAATCCCCACGCGTTCAAAAAATTCACGATCGGGAGTATCCCCGGCGTCGCGAACCATGCGTAAAGTCCCGGGAACGTTTTTGCGGCATTCAAGAGTCCGGCCGCCGACCAGCCCGGCATCAACAGTTTCGCGAGCCCCGCGTAGAGAAATACCCACCCGAGGAGAACTCGCAAAATGAAGAATACTTTTTTCTGCAAAATATTCATGAACATTTTATTTGAATTTAAGTACGACCTTTTTTTATAATTTTTCTGATGATCTTTTTCGTTTCTTCCGGCCCCGACGTCATCATGACCGCGACGCCGGTCTTTTTCACGGCGTAGTCATTTCCTCCGGGGAACAAGGCATCGCCGATGAATACCATTTCCTCCTTCGGGATCTTCAGGTATTTCTCGATCTGTCGGATGCCGTAGGCCTTGTCGATTCCTTTCCGCGTAACGTCAATCGATGTGAATCCGGCCGCGTGTACTTCGAATTCGGGTAAATGTCTTTGCACCAGTTTCGCTATTTTTAATTTTAGCGGCGTATTTTTTTTCGTCCATGCTTCCTTCAGGCGGACGCCTTTCTTGCCCAGCACAGCGACGACGTCTTGGCCGAGCGCCGAGAAAGTTATCTGTGTTCCCCGATCCTCGATGATTTCGCCGTACGTTTTCTTCGGAGGGACGTACCGCAGTTCCCCGAGAACCAATCGGAATGCTTCCTTGATCCGCCGCTTATCCTTCAGAGGCAATTCTTGCCGATATACTTTCTTCCATCCGCCGCGGTAGCGGTAAAAGGTCGTGGCATTCGTTGGGAAAAGGGAGAGGTTCCGCAGATTGCCCGTTTTTCCGATCTTGTCCACGAACTGGTGCTGGAACGTCTCGCGGGATCCGCCGCCGATCACGGCGACTTTCTTTTCCCAAAGAAGCCGGCGCAGGAGGCCGGCCATTTCGGCGTCCATCGGCCGCTTGGTTTCCGTGAGCGTTCCATCGAGATCAAAAACGATAAGACCGAGTTTCATATTTTCATGATGCCGGTTACCTCCTCCATCACCGCGTTGATCTTTTTTCCCTTCACGCCGGCGGATGAAAGCGTTTCCGGGGTCAATTCTCTGCAAAGCACCAATCCCCGGTCCAGGAGCGCCCGTTTCGCCCACGGATCGAGCGTCAGGAGACTCGTCAGCGGATGGAGGTGCGACGTCTCAATGAGTTTCTGCAAGCTCCGGTCCTGCGGATAGTTCCAGGCGATGGCTGTGAGACCCGCGCACTTCGCGTATTCCCGGCCGTCGCCGGTGATTTTCGTGTTGGTGATGAGCCACGCTTCGTCCCACCGGTCGACGCTCTTGATATCCTCGAACCGCGAATGGACGTACATCGCGACCTTCACGTCGCTCTTGATCCCCGGTTCGTTGTGATACTTGGCTTCCACCATGATCTGCTTCCCTGCTTTCTTCGCGACAACATCCACTTCGTGCGTAACGCACTTGCCGCGGATCATGAGATTCGTTTCGGCCTCATACCCTTCCGCCCGCAAGATCCACGCGACCAATTTCTCGAACGGATGCCCCGTGGGACCGAGCTCCATGATGGCCCGCTTCAGGCGGTACCGCGCCGCAAACGGCCCTTCTTCTTTCCGCAAGAGATCAAACGCGCGATCGTGAATTTCCGAAGTTCTGGTTCGATCTTTAATCCTTTGCTTTATCTTATCGGTTATCCACCTGCTCAAAACGTTGTCGGCGCCCGCGCGCGAGAGCGAGTTTCTGAGCTTCTCCTCCGAAAAAGGTTCCACTTCGCCGGACGCTTTTATGACATTCGGAATTTTTTCCATCACCCCTTACAAGTTCACGACGTACCACGCATCCAGAAGACCTTCCCCGAGCGTGTCCCCCGGAGCTTTGTCCTGATAGAAATAATAGAGCGGCATTCCCTTCCAGGCGAACTGCACCATGCCGTTATTCCCCCTCATGGTTTCGATATTCACCGGGAGCATCGGCAAATTGATCGGCGCCGTGCCCGTGGCGCTCAAGCCCGGCCCGTACGGCGGCCACTTTACGAGACATTGGCCCGTGCAGGTCGAGACACCCGGTCTGTCATTCGCGAACGTGTAAAGTGTCAGTCCCTTCTTGTCCGTCAGGTATGTCCCGAGACTCGATGTGGTTATCTCGCTGAAATACGCCGACTGGATCGGCACGCTGGTCGGCATTGATCCCGAAACGGACGAAGACGCGTTTTCCGTGATGGTGGGAGCAATCGCCGGCTTTTTGACACCGAAAATCTCCCACAGCGCGACCGCCGCGACGATCACGATCAAAAGATAAATGTATTTCCTCATGGCTTCATTATATCACCGTCCTTCCAGATCCGCTTCGCGAGACGGAGTTTTTCCGGGATCCGGTTCACGTACGGGATGTAGGGGAACGCGATGAGGAGGAGTATTAAAAGTCCCAGGATTTCGGCACCGTCGCGGTCTTGATTGGGATCAGTCGCGAGGATCGTGTGATCGAGAAGCCCCAGCGGCGCGAGCCACCAAGCGCCCGGCAATCCGCCGCTTTCCTCGTGGACCATGCCGTATTGGTCAGTCGTGATGCCGAGGCGCTGCGCCTTTGCTTCGAGAACGCCCGTATCTGAAAGGAACCGTTCCACGTACGTATCATTGAGTCCGTTCGCCGATTCGTTGTTCAGAGCCCCTTCGTACAATCCGCTCTTCGCCATGTTGACGAGCGTGCCGACGACGGAAATGGCCGGATTTGTCGTCGATGCGTTCGCATCAGACAGTTCGCCGTTCGAGAAATATTGGATGGCGGATTGGATATTGCTGTTCTGGGTTACCGCATTCTCAGAATTGAAAACTGCCATCATGTCGGCCGCGCCGATCGTTTGGACGTATTCCGCGTACGGATCCGAAATGTAGACGGTTCGGGTGTCGTACGTATAGGGATCAATGCCGTCGAAATACGTCGCGGTTCCGGATGTCCGGCTCATTTCAGAGAGGAGTGTCGTTGCGACGAGACCCGGGCTGTCTTCCGCTACGCTTTGGATCGTCGTCGGGATGATCAAGGGCGACGGGAAAACGAGCGCCAGAACGATGATGACGGCCGCGAGAACCGCGCCGCGGAAAAACAACACCTTGTGATTGGCCTTGACCATCCGATATTTCGCGTTCGGATCATAGGGCTTCGCGATGCCGAGGAACCGCACGAGGAAATAGTGGAGAAAAAGGAGCCCGAGGATGATGATCGGGATGAGGATAATGTGGATGCCGTAAATCTGCGCGTAGTTCAGGTTATTGATGAACTTTCCCAGACCGGCGCCGTTGTACAAATCCGAGGCCTGGAGCGACCGCCACTCAGACGAAAAATCACCCCGGAGTCCATATCCGAATTCCGCTTCGACTAAAGCGAAGAACAGCATCAAGCTTCCGAGAACCCATGTGAGGCGCCGTTTGCCCTTGAAGCCGGAGGTGAGGAACACGACGAGAAGATGGAGAAAAATGAAGAAGATAAAAGCCTGAGCGGACCAGAGGTGAATGCTTCGGAAAACGAGTCCCGCCTGCGTCGTGAGCCACCAATTCGGCCCGAAGAAAACCAGAACGGCGCCGGAAGCGATGAGGAGCACAAACGATGTCATGGAGAGAAACCCCATCGAGTAGTAGATCTTGTTCGCGTAGGCCGGCACCTCCTGGAGCATGAGATTCTTGAGTCCGCTCCACCGGGACGTTTTCTCGTTTCCGTTGTCCATGTTTTTTATTATAGATGATTACTCGTCGATCTCGATCACCTTCTCTCTCGACGTCCGCCCCGCGATGATCATGATCCGCGACCGGGAAATCTTGAAATACTCCGCCAGAGCCCGTTCGACCGCTTCGTTCGCGAGCCCCTTTTCCGGCGGCTCGTTGACCGCGACCACGAAGTGTTCACCGTCGATCTTTTCCACCTTCGCCGCCTTCGCTTTAGGTTTCACCTTTACGAAGAGTTTCATTTTCCGATGGCTTTCTGAAACTTTTCCATTGCTGCTTTGAGAATTTCTTTCGATTCTTCGAAGGTCAGCATTTTCATCCCTTCCTCGAATGAAACCCAGCGGATCTCCGGAATTTCTTTTTCAAAGTCATCGGGCGTGCGGTTTTCCCCGTTCTTCGCTTCCGCGAGGAAATAGACCACCGTTTTGTCAAAGGTTTCACCCTCCATTTCGTAGCGATACCGTTCTTCGAACCGGACGTTTTCGCGGATGTCGGCGTTCGTTATCCCCGTTTCTTCGAAGAGCTCTCGCTCCGCCGTTTGGAGCGGTGTTTCTCCGAAATCCTGGTGCCCCTTCGGGAATCCCCAGTGGCCCTCGGCGTGCTTCACGATTAAAAACAAAATCTCCCCGTCTTTCTTCAAGATCGGCACGGTGCCGTAGGAGGTGTAGGTTTTAACCGGCATGGTTATTCCGCAAAATGGCTCCGGTCGTTCCAGGAAATCAACTTATACTGTCCATTGTCCCGCCGCTCACAGAGCGTCACGCCGGTGTTACTCATGAAAAGAAAATCCATAAACCGATAGAAAGGTTCCGTGAGTTCCGGCTTTCCGAAAGCCATACGATACAGCAGTGTTGCAATCGGCCCTCCGTGGGTCACAACCAGTACGTTCTCGCGGGTTTCTTTTTCCAAAACATCGAAGAATTTCATAACTCTCCCCGTGAAGTCAAAGAAATTGTCTTCATCCGAATAGTGCCACGCGGCATCGTCCTGGTGTTCATCTCTCGCCTTTAAGAATGAGGCGGTTGTCGGATCATTCCATATTTTACCCTCGATCTCAGTCGGCTGTTTTTTCTCACCGAGAAATTCCGTATATATAATCTCCTTTTTCAAAACCTTATTTATAATGTCAGCGGTTTCTCGCGCTCTTTCATACATGCTCGCATAGATTACATCGATCGGGGTGTTTGCTAAGCGCTCGGCGAGTGCCTCCGCCTGTTTTCTTCCTTTCTCAGAAAGCGGCGTTTTTTTGTTTTGAACGAGGTGCCCGGCGTTCCCTTCGCTTTCCCCGTGCCGCACGAAATAAATCTTCATTGCCTATCTATTCTATCACCGGCCCCCGGTGCGGCAAAGCCGCCCCCGGGGGCCATTAGACTATAACGCTTAACTCGGTATGAATTTCTTGAACACGTCCCCGAGCTTCTCCACTACCCCCACCTTCACGTCTTCCTCGTCCTTGATCGGATGCTTCGAGATGGCTTCCCGCGGCGACGCATAGAGGATGCCGATCGTATCGACGATGAAATCCAGGTATTTTTTCTGCTCCTCCGCCTTTGCGTGGTTCGCCTCTTTCTTCAAAAGATCGAGATACCCGCCCATCGATCGCGCCACAAGCGACTTCCACGAATACTCCTCCGTGTATTCCCGCGCCCGCGAGTGCTCCCGCTGGAAGAAAATCGCCGAATAGACCAAGGGCAGCGCGACGGCGAATTCGAGCCACGACGCCTTGCCGAGGCCGGCGCTCGTGAAGGGCCCGAAGAAAATGAGGATCGCGAGAATGAAGAGCACGAGGATGTTCACGATGAACCAATGCATCCATCGCTCCCGCGTCTCTTCGAGTTCCGCCTTCCGTTCCTCGAATAAATTTTCCATATTGTTCCCCCCCTTTTTTTCGACCTTTTTACTCTTTCAAAAAACCTGTTATTTCTCTATTTTTATTTTTGTTTTTTTGTACTCTCTTTCCGTGCGTTTGGTGAATTCCTTCAGTTCTTTATCGGTCATAATTCTTACGCCCAATTCTTTGGCAACGGCCCTGATTTTTTCGGCTGCTTTTCCTCGATCCGCCGTATCATTGATCACCCTCTCAAGTTCCAGGTGATATCCCCAAACATTGCTCCATTTAAGCGCTAATTCAACTCCTTTATAAAGATAGTTTCTTCGTTTTTGAAAAGATCTCATCCATTCGCCGGTCTTCAGCGAGAGAAATAGTTTCGCAGCTTTATCGAAATCCTTTTGATTTATCGGTATCTCGATCTCTTCAAAGTCGCTCCCCTTCCCGATTTTATTGAGTTTTAAAACGATTTTGGCCGTTCCTCTTGATACATTATTGACGGTCTTAAGCAACTTATCCGGAAACAAGAAGAAATAGACATCTTTGTCGTCTTTTCCCAAATCTTTGGCGTGAACGTCAAGAAATCTTTTTAATCTATCGTGCTCCTTCTTATCGAAGCGCGAACGATATTCTATTTCGATATTTCTCGTCTCTTTTGGCATAGAATTTTTTTGTCTATAAAATCTTTCTGCGTTCCTCGAATAAATTTTCCATATTGTTCCCCTCTTTACGATATCAGTCGGCCAACAGCTCCAGTGCGCCGATGGCGTCCCCGGGAGCCCCGATATTGATGTTGTAATTATTATACCAAACAAAAAGAGCGCACGACTTCCCCAGGGAAAGTTCGTGCGCTTTATTCTCGCGGGTCATGCGGACCCTGTGACCTCTTGGAGATTGAATACTCCCAGAACCATAACCGGTTCCGGATTTTCTCCAATTAGTCGGAATTCGCCGACCTTGTGGATGGCTTCATCACCCGGCACGGACCAAGTTTTTTCTTCCCAGTCGATGACGAGATTCAGCTTTCTGACCTCTTCATCGTCAACCGGTCCAAACCTGACGTGGGGTTCTTCTTTTTGATAAAGAACAACTACGACGTCGGCCTGGTATGCCCTCAATTTATCCGATCGTCTTACTCTCTTGAGAAGTACGGCGAAGAGAAGTAAAACGACAGACATTACAAGGAACGGAGCTACACGCAGAAGCGTGGATGCTTCTCTGGCGCCCGGCACCATAAAATAGCCATAGAAGAATACCAGGACACCTGCCAAGGACAGGATAGCTGCAAGTGTCGTATCTATTTCTTTACTCTTCTTCATTCATTGCCTCTCTTCTGTTTTTTGTTATTTTGTTATTTATGTTCTGCTTGGAGAAAATAATGACACGTTTCTATATCATTTGTCAATCATCCTTTCTTTTTGTGCCCTGTTTGGGGTACTATAAGGGGCATGTCTCAGAACGAAGTCATCCTGCGGTTCAACAAGGTTTCCTTCGAATACGGAAGGAACGTCATCTTGCATGAGGTTGATTTCTCCGTGCGGCAGGGATCAAAGGTGACCCTCATGGGCCAGAACGGCGCCGGCAAGTCGACCATTTTTGAGCTCGTGACCGGCGATTTAACCCCGGAATCCGGGACCCTGAGCGTCGGGAACGGGCTTTCCATCGCGACCGCGAGGCAAGTCATTCCCCGTGACCAGATGAGCATGACCGTTCGGGAATTCTTCGAGAGCGTCTTTCCGAAGAAAATCTACGACATCGAGCCGCGTATCGATAAGATTTTGGACGTGGTCCATCTCTCGGCGCCGCAGAATCGGGAACTCAAAACCTTCTCCGGCGGCCAACAGGCGCGCCTCCTCCTCGCCCAGGCCCTGATCCAGAGCCCGGACATCCTTTTGCTCGACGAGCCGACGAACAATCTCGACAAAGCCGGCATCGCCCATTTGACCCAATTTCTCATCGACTACCAAAAAACTTGCATCGTCATTTCGCACGACGCCGACTTCCTGAACTCCTTCACCCACGGCGTGCTCTACCTCGACGTCTTCACCCACAAGGTTGAGCAATATACCGGCGACTACTTCGACGTCGTGAAGGACATCGAAGCGCGCCTGGAACGCGAGCGGATGAAAAATGCCCGACTCCTCAAAGATATCGAGAACCGGAAGAACCAAGCGAACTTCTTCGCCCAGAAAGGCGGCCATATGCGCGATGTCGCCAAGAAAATGAACGAAAAGATCGATGAACTTTCCGAAGAAATCGTGGAACTCCGCCAGGAAGACAAGACCATCCGGAAGTTCGGCATCCCCTGTCAGGCCGATCTCCCGACCCCGATCCTCGAACTCAAATCCGTCTCAGTTGTGAAAGATCACAAGGCGGTCGCGAAAAAGGTGAACATCGTATTAAAAAAGAAAGAACGCCTGCTCCTCGCCGGACCGAACGGCATCGGAAAGACGACGCTTCTGAACTCGCTCGCCGAGGGCCACGCCAAAGGAGAGCATATCGCCCCCGGCGTCCGCGTGAGCTACTATCGCCAAGATTTCTCGACCTTGGATTTCGAGAAGACCGTCCACCAGACGCTCTCGGACGCGAGCCGCGACAAGACGGAAGAAGAGGTTCGTTCCCGCGCCGCCGGATTCCTCTTGGACAGCGACATCATGAAATTGAAAGTCGGTTCCCTCTCCGAAGGCCAGAAAGGTCTCGTTGCGTTCGCGAAGATCACCCTCGAAGAGCCGGGTCTTTTGATCCTCGACGAGCCGACGAACCACATCAACTTCCGCCATATCCCTGTGATCGCCGAAGCCCTCGACCGCTACGAAGGCGCGATGATCCTCGTCTCCCACGTCCCCGATTTCGTGAAGCAGATCAAGATCGACCAAACCCTCGACCTTGCCGCGCTGTAACGGAAAAGATGGCCCCCGGTGCGAAGCCCCCGGGGGCCTTAAACTAATTCAAAAGCCGTTTTGCTCATAGTCACATTTTCCCGTAAACGACGAGGGATACGATGATGAGAATGGCGTAGATGAACGCGGTGTGAAATAAAAACATGCTCCGGAGCGTTTCTCCGAGCCGGTTCTCGTGCGACGGCAGAACGGGCGACGAAAAATCTTCCGGAAACTTTCCTTTGTTGAAATATTCCCGAAGCGCCGAGGCAACCGCATCCCGCCGCGCCTTGTAATCCTGACGGAACGATTTGCTGAGCCCGTCCAAAATCCAGAACATGACGACCGCAACGAGGACGAGGAGCACGATCTCCCTGTTCTTCGTCTGGAACGACCATCCCATAGCCGCGACCCAGAGCGTGACCGCCCAGCTCTTCACGCGGTCGAGCGATCCGTCGTACTTGTCCATCTGCCGCTGGCAGAGTTCGAACTCCGCTTTCGCGATGCTGATTTTTTCTTCTTCGTTCCCCTTTTCCATGCCATTCATTTTACCATAATGGGCCGCATTCGTGGCCCCGGGGGCTTCGCACCGACGGCCGTTAGATTGATTTAGACATTTGCATCCGGAAGATTGTCCCCCCTCCCCACCCCGAGGAACAGTGTGGGGTTATGGGATTTTGCTGTCTTAACCCCTGCCTTTTCCCCTTCTCAAAAATCGGCGCACAAGATCTTCCGTATTACTTCATTCTTAATCTAACGCAACCGGTCCGGAAAGTTGCTGAAAATGCCGTCGACGCCCATAGACTTGAATTTCTCTATCGCCGCTCGAGTGTCCACTGTCCACACGAGGAATTTTAACCCTTTCTCGTGTGCTTGCTCGACAAATCTTCGTTCCACGAGACTCGCTTTCACGCCGACCCCCCAAAGGTGGAGACGCAACGCAGCTCGGACAGACAACCCGAGAAAGTGTTTAACGAGAAGAACTCGCCGTAGGTTTATAGACTCTCCAACTCTCACAATCTCGCGTTTCGAAAAAGATGAAATAATGAAATCCTCAGGGTTCGCACCGTGGAGAAGTCGCGAACTCAAAATTTCGGTAACGGCGCGGGACAACCCTTCACCTTTTATCTCAATGTCAACCGGTACGCGACCCGCGACCGTTTCTAGAACTTCGTCGAGCGTCGGTATTCTCTCGCCTCGGCCGGCGTCAAGTGCCTGAATCTCAGCGAACGTCAGGTTATTTATTTTCCCTTTGCCGTTCGTCGTCCGGTCAACCGTATCGTCGTGGATCACGACGAATTTTCCATCTTTCGTCCGATGCACGTCAAGTTCAATCACGTCGACGCCCATCGCGATCGCTCGCTCGAACGAGCGCAACGTATTTTCCGGCTCATATCCCGCTGCTCCTCTGTGACCTATACGTAAAAACATTTTTATTATACCGCCCCCGGTGCGCTTCAGTGCCTCCGGGGGCTGTTAGATTGATTTAGACATCATCATTTTCCTTATTCGCTTATTCGCGCGAATTAGAGAAGTTCAATCGTTTAGTTCTCCCTTTCCTCCCCGACCGAGAGAAGTCTTTCCTTCTCCGCGCTGTGAGCAGTTTTTATCTTCTCTAGATATTGCTTAGCGCCTTCAAGCTCCTTCTTTGAATTTTCTATGCGATCGATGAGAGCTCCCGTCCTGTTGAATATCTCCGTAAATTTACGGGCCTTGCTTTCACTATCGG
>JAKALR010000030.1 GCA_021824045.1 bacterium
CTTCATCGGCGGGAGAAGGAACGAAATCGAGCTTTTGGACCCGGAGGCAATGGTTCGGAGTTTTAATAAAGCCGTCGATTTTTTGAAAGAGAAGGTTCAAAACGGCGGACTTATTCTGTTCGTCGCGACACAGCCGGCCGCCAAAGAACTCATGAGGACGATGGCGGAGGAATGGCGGATGCCGTTCGTCGATTTCCGCTGGCTCGGGGGAACGCTGACCAACTTCGGCGTCATGAAGAAAAGAATCGATTACTACGAAACCCTTAAGGTAAAGAAGGAATCGGGAGAACTCGCCAAATATACCAAAAAAGAACAGGTGCAATTTTCCAAGGAAATCGGCAAGCTTTCAAGGAATTTCTACGGCTTGAAGAATTTGACGAGATTGCCCGACGTCGTTTTTGTGGTTGACTCAGTCATCCATAAAACAGCCGTCGCCGAAGCCAACAAGCTCCATGTGCCGGTTGTCGCCGTGATAGACACGGATGACGATCCGGATTTGGTCCAGTACCCGATACTGGCGAACGATCACGCCCGCGCGAGCGTCGAATCGATCCTCAGTTTGATCAAGGAAGAAATAAAAGAAATCAAGCCGGTCGCGCCGGCGGAGGAGGAAAAGCATGAGTAACGGCGATATCGTAACATTACGTGAACAAACCGGAGCGGGGGTCATGGAATGCAAGAGAGCCCTCGAAGAAGCCGGCGGCGACCTCGATAAGGCGGCAGGCATTATTCGGGAACGGGGACTTCTGAAAGCGGAATCGAAGAAAGAAAGAAAAACCGGAGCAGGTCTGGTTTATACATATGTTCACAACGACCGCGTCGGCGTTCTGATGGAACTTCGGGCCGAGACGGATTTCGTGGTGCGATCCGAACCGTTCAAAACGCTCGCTCACGAACTCGCGATGCAAATAGCGGCCATGGCTCCGGAGAATGTCGACGAACTTCTTGGGCAGCCGTACATCAAAGACGAGTCAATCACCGCGGGCAATTTCATCAAAGGGATCGTCGCCAAGGTTGGCGAAAACATCCAAGTTGAAAAATTCGTCAGGTACGAACTATAGCGATGTTCCGCTTCATCGTCCAAACACTCATCATGCTCGCTCTCGCCTTCCTGGTGTATCTTTTGGCCGAAGCGTTGCCGCGGGTTTCGGACGAAGAGATCGATGTTTTGAAAGCGAGGCGGAGCAGCAGACTCGTCGGCTACGTAGAGCGGAGCGATGAAGCTTTGAAATCGTTCACCGAAAAATTCCTCCGGAAAGCGAAGGTGTGGCTCTTGCAGCTCAATAACTTCATAGAGTTGAAACTCAGTAAATTCAAGAAGGACAACAGCAAGACGACGACACTGCCTGCGGAAGAAGGAAAGAAAGAGGAGTAGGAAACGCGATATCCCGTTCGTTCGACAGGATAAAAAACGTTAAAATCCTTCAACCGCTTCGTCGGAATAAAGCCACAAAATACCGAACTCAACCTCGTATACACTCGGGATTCAGACAGCGGTATTTTGCTCATTCCCTCCTCATCGTTCGTGGATTTTTTGACGTTTTTTATCAAGCTCACTCACAAGATATCGCGTTTCTCTTTCGGGGATATCGTATTAAAATGATTCGGATGCACAGGTGACAGAGTGGTCAATTGCAACCCTGCTGTGTACTTGTTTATTTGACTACAACTGAGAAGGATTTTAAAATTATTATAATGTCCAGTATCTCTCCAGATAAAATTAGCTTGGTAAAAAAGTTCTATTACCTCGATAAAATGTGTATGCGGGAAATTTCCGAACGATTAGGAGTATCAATTCACGCAGTAGTACATTTCATGAGGAAGTATGATCTTCCTCGGCGCAGTTACAAGGAGATGAATCGTTTGAGATTTGAGAGGAAAAGTCCATCATTCAAATGGCGTAAACATCTCTCGAGAGATGCTGAGGCATTGAAATTAGCTGGAGCTATGTTGTACTGGGGCGAAGGGTATAAGTCGGAAAAGGGTTCAGTGCTTGATTTTACAAACAGCGACCCAGTGATGATAAAAATTTTCCTGAATTTTATGCACTCCGTTTTTGAACTTGATGAAAGTAAGTTCAGGGTTTTACTGTACTGTTACGCCGATCAAAACACCAGCGAACTGATTAAATTTTGGAGTGGCCTGTCCGGCATTGGCAGAAAACAATTCATAAAGCCATACGTCAGGAAAGATTTCAAGAAAGATTGTCGCAAAATGCATTATGGAATGGTTCATATAAGATACATTGATAAAAAATTACTACTTGCAATTAAAGAACTTATTGAGCATTATAAAATTAAGTTTGCGCAGGTAGACCCGTAGGGGGCGGGGATTGACTGTAAATCAATTGTCTATATGGCCTCGTGAGTTCGACTCTCACCCTGCGCACACTTCGACTCTGCTCAGTGCAGGCATTAACCCCTCGACCCCCCGTCTGGGGGTTATCTTCTTTATTCGGTATAATAAGAGGGATGAGAAAGAACAGTGGGCAGAGTTTGGTCGAAGTTTTGGTCGGTCTCGCGATCGGCGCGCTTTTGATCGGCGCGGCGAGTATGGCTATCGCGTTCGTGCTCCGGGCCGGTTCCACGACCCAGACCCTCACGACCGCGACTCAGTTGAGCCAGGATCTCATGGGTAAGGTGAAGTCATTCGCGCTCTCTAATTGGAACGGCATTTATAACCTGCAGCATGGTTCAACGTCCACGTATTTTCTGGTTCCTTCGTCGAACGGTTTCATCGCCGTGCCGGGGGAGGAGGGTACCATCGACGGGGATATTAAAACGGGCCTCATTGGCCACTGGGGGTTTGACGAAGGGACGGGAACAGTCACGTACGATGAAAGCGGGAACGGGAATAACGGAACACTCGTAGGCGGACCGACATGGCAATCGACGTCGACGTGCAAAGAAAGCTATTGCTTAGGATTCAACGGGAGTAGTACGTATGTGGTCAACAATAACGGCGGATTTCTTCCAGCGGGGGCCAGCGCAAGGACGATAACTTTTTGGAGCTACCCTCTTCCATCGGGTAGTTACCCCATCGTCATCGCTTATGGGTGTTCATCGGAGGGATATGGGTGCAGCGATTCCGGTCAGGGAAAATACATAGCGGTTGAGGTGGGTACGAGTTGGGGATTCAGGGTAGATGCCGAGACATGCGGCATTGTTGGGCCCTCTCTGCCGGCCTCCCAGCAAGCGTGGCACTTTTTCTCGGTCGTCTTCAACGGCGATAACACAGTAACTTTTTATATAGACGGGATGAATAAATCGACGGTTACCGCTCCGTGTACCATCAATACCGTCAATGGAAATGGCTTCAGTATCGGTGCCGGCAGATGGGGTTACTATAATGGCTTGCTTGATGATATCCGTGTCTATAACCGTGCCTTAACAGCTTCCGAGATCGATCAACTTTACAACAGTAATGTGTTCCGGAGGTATTTCTACGTCGATAACGTTTGCCGGTCGATCAGCAGTTCGTCGACATCGCCCATCGCCTCGTCGACACCCAATCCGAGCTGTACCGCCGGGTATT
>JAKALR010000014.1 GCA_021824045.1 bacterium
AGTCCGGCACCGGCAAGGCCGACGATATCTCTCTTCAATAATCCGCCGAGACCGTACTTGACGGAGAAAAGAAAAACGGAAAAATCTCCGAGAGCCTGAAAGCCGACGAGAAAGAGAAAATACGAAGCCCCCTTGGCGACCTGGGAGAAGAAAGCAATACCCCCGAGAGCGGCCCAAATGGCCCATGAGGCGCGTTCCGGTTTTGTCTTATGGAGAAAAATATCCCGGATGTATGGGATGAAAGAAGCGACCATGAATGCCCCCGAGAGATATCCGGCTATTTCGAAAATCATGAGTTCTTTTTCAATTTCACCTCGATGCGACCGTCGACGGAATGCTCACCGATCTTCTCGAACGTATTGAGCCAGACCTTCTCCGGAACAGCTTTGTAGATGCGGAGCGGTGATTTTTTCAAAACGTAGGCAATGCCACGCATCTTCTTATTCTTCCTTGCGTAGAGAAGTTTGAAGGCGCGGGCAAGCTCTCTTAAATCGCGCACCTCGGAAGCCTTGGCTTTGATGTAAACGCCATCGCCGGTACCTTCAGGCGCCGTTGAATCATAAATAACAAGGAACGCTTTGCCGTTTTCTTTGATATTCTTCGAATGCTGCGTCGCGGTGGGAGAGACCCAATAGAAGATATAATTTTCATCGAAAGCCGAGTAGACCGGCGAGTTCCACGGTTCGCCGGCCTTCGAAACCGTCGCGACGGTGACATAAATAATTTTCGAGATAATTTCTTTCGCTTTTCTCGTTTCAGCAGTCATATACTTCTTATTCTATCACGCGAGACGCTCCGGGGTATTCAGATTACAATTTTGACATTAATAAAATATTATTGTATTATATAAATCAAGCTCTAAAACAACAAAATAACACAAAAAAACAAGGAGAAATCAGCGATGAAAAACTTCATCGTTATCCTCGTCGCTCTCTGCGCTATCACCACTATGGCTTTGGCGCAGAAGAGCAGCGTGATGGCAATTCCACCTCATGCGCAGTTATCCCTTTACCCCATTGAGTCCGGGCCACTCCCCATTAGGAAGCAGGCCGACTTGAATCTCCGTCCGATGAAGTTGAAAGAGGATTGGACGGGATTCAACCTCTATCGGAAATTGCGCGGCGACGGTCGCTGGGTCTACGAAACGTTGCCAGCAGGCACTATCGTGCTCGCCGACAGTGCGGGATCGCCGGTTTACAAAGCGACCTGCGGCAACCGGCTGGCTGCCATGCCACCAGTTCCGGCTCCGTCAGAACAGTCCAGTGGTTCATGGCCGCAGTGGTTCTTTAATCTTCTTGCGGTTCTCATACTGATCACTTTACTGGCTTTCATCACATGGCTAATCTATAATCTCTTCGAAAATGTGAGAACGAGGTCAGCAACGGACGATGGCGGAGCGGAGCCTCATCCTGTCCCACAACCGCCGGCACCGGAACACGGAGGTGTAAATCCGCCGCCGGGACCAACGCCGGACAGCGGACAACCGCGGCAGCCGACGCCGACACCAAATTCTGAGAGGGGGAGCGGCAAGAAATTCTTTGCCGTTTACATCGACGAAAATTCGACGAAGGTGAACTTCGACGGATTCAAGCGGGTTACTTTCCGCGTGACCGAGGACGGCGAGCACTCCGTCAGTGCCAGCTAGTTCTTCTTCGACAACAAACAATGGAGCGAGTCTACGACCCGCTCCATTTACTTTTTACAACTTTATTTCGAACGTTTCCCAGAGATGCTTCGAGACATCCGTATATCGAATCCATTTCGGAACAATTTTGAAAAATCGTACGCCGAGTTTTTCAAACTTCACCGCTTCGGGGAACTTCGCGTAGTGGACTTTTTTATATTCCTCAAGCTCGCTCCCGTTCAACTCAAATGCCACTCCTTCATACTGGATCGTCGCAGGTTCCCAACCGATGACGACCGAAACATTGGGATTGTTTTTGAGGTTCTGATATTTTCTGAAGTGGGGGAGCGTATCGAAAATCAACTCGAGATTATCTTTCGCGGACATCTCGACGATCGCCGATTCCGATCGGTTGTCCGAGGCAACCGTGGACAAAACGGCTAAATTACTTTTTTTGAACAAATCCAAAACCCTCTTTTTATTTTCGTCTTCCACCATTTCAATTATATCCCACCTCCGTCAGTTCAGGGTGGTATATTATAGTATACCACCTCGGGACAGCAATCCGGTGATACAATGAATTTCATGGGAGAGGAAGAGATTTCATCTTTTCTAGGGGAGAATTACGCCATCGAGTTTGACGGCGCGGATGTTTTGCGCGACGGGCCGGACAACCTCGTGTGGGTTTTCGAGAAGGGGGGCGAAAAGAAATATGTCGTGAGGATCAGCAAAAGGGATATCCGGGACGGCATCGATTTCGAAATTGAGTGGCTCACGTTTCTGGCGGGGAAAAACATGCCAGTCGTACCGCCCATTGAAACTAACGGCGGCAGGGGATATGCCATCACCCCGACAGGTTCGATCATCACCGTCTTTCCCTTCGTGAACGGAAAGCATATCGTTGCATCGGGGAGCGAACCTAAAAAACCGATCGTCTTGAATGCCGCAGTCGCGCTCGCAAAAATCCACAATGCTTCGCGGAACCGCACCGCGCATGCTAAGCGGAAACGGACTATCTTCTCGGAACTTGAACGGGCAATTTCCCACAAACGCCGCATTGAAGAGAAAATGTCCGGCGGCACCTGGCTCATGAGCGAAGTCGAGGAATATCTTGCCTGGGGCAGGGGAGAACGATACAACCCCGTCCTCGTCCACAACGACTACCGACCGGGGAATATTCTCGTCGGCGATAATAACGAAATCGTCGCCGTCCTGGACTTCGACTGGAGTTGCATGGGTCCTGCCGCAAAGGACGTCGGGCACGCCCTCGCCGAATGGTCATACCCCGACGGAGCAGCGGAGCACTCGAAAGGAACCTTCACTGCATTTCTCGATGAATACAACAAGGCGACCGATGAAAAAATAAAATCCCCGGACAATCTCGCGAGGTGGATCGCATTCAGCTGCCTTTCGGATACCTGTACCTATTTGGTAGATCGTTTAGAGCGGGGAGAAATAAAAAACCCCGACGATTCATATATGTACCAAAAATTCAGGTACTTCTCAAAAAAGCAATAAGAAACAAAAACACCCGCCGGTGGCGGGTGTTTTTGTTCTCAAGGGTTGAGCTTAGGCGCGCCGCACATTCATGGCAGCCGGGCCCTTTTCGCTGTTGATGACCTCGAAGGTGACGGCATCGCCGACCTTCAAATCATCGAACGCGACTCCCTGAAGCTCCTTGGAATGAAAGAAGAGGTCCTTCGCTTCGCCTTCGCGAGCGATGAAACCAAATCCCCGTTCCATAAGCTTTGCAATCGTTCCGTTCATTTGTTTGTTTGAATTAATTCAGAAACTCGACGAGATTTCCTAATCGCATTGTTTCTACAGTAGCAGATAAGAATCAATTTGTCAATATCAATGAAATGGGTTATAATAAGTAGGTGAATTCGGAAACCAAGCAATGCCAGAATTGTAAGAAAGAGTTTACAATCGAACCGGATGATTTTTCGTTCTACGAGCGTGTGCAGGTGCCTCCGCCCACGTGGTGTCCGGAGTGCCGCCGGCAGCGGCGGTTCGTCTGGCGAAACGAGCGTTCGCTCTACAGGCGCCCGAGCAACATGAGTGGAAAAGACATCGTCTGTCTCTATTCGGCCGACAAGCCATTCAAGGTATACGAGCAGAAGGAATGGTGGAGCGATAATTGGGACGCTCTGACGTACGGACGGCCGTACAATTTTTCAAAAACTTTTTTCCAGCAATTCCAAGAACTCCAGCGGGAAGTGCCGCGTATTTCCATTTCGAATCAGAAATGCGTCAATGCCGACTACACCAACCAATCGTACAGCAACAAGAACTGCTACCTCTGCTTCAGCATCGCCGATTCGGAGGACTGCATCTACTCGGCGAACATCAACGAGTCAAAGCAGCTCCTGGACGATCTCTATGTCTCAAAATCGGAACTCCTCTATGAATGTGTCGATGCCGACCAGTGCTACAACTCGTCCTTCCTCGTGAATTCCGATAACTGCCTAAATTCGGCGTTTCTCTTTGACTGTAAGGGATGCCAGAATTGCACGGGCGGCGTAGGCCTCCGGAACAAACAATACGTGTTCTGGGGAGAACAGCTCACCAAGGAGGAATATGAAAAGAAAGTGAAGAATCTCAACCTCGACACGTATGGGGGAAAAGAGATGGCCAGGGCGAAATTTGCCGATCTCATCCTCAAGTTCCCGCGAAAGTCCCAACGTTTCAAGAAATGCGTTAATTCGACGGGCGACCTCCTCACGAACTGCAAGAACGTGAAATGGGGTTTCAGCGCCTATGATCTCGAGGACTGCCGGTATATCACCCGCATCTACACCTGCAAAGACACGCATGACAGTTACGGCTTGGGTGAAGCTGAGCTTATCTATGAAACGATCGGTAACCAGACCGTCTACAACGTCAAATTTTCCAATGTGACGAGCGATTCACGGAATTGCACCTATTGCGACCTTTGCTTCAATTGCGAGAACTGCTTCGGATGCATCGGCCTCAAAAAGAAACAATACTGCATTTTGAACAAACAATACTCAAAAGAAGAATACGAAGCATTGGTTCCCCAAATCATCCAGCACATGAACGATATGCCGTACACGGACGAGAAGGGGAGAGTATATAAATACGGCGAATTCTTCCCGATTGATCTTTCGCCCTTCGCATACAACGAGACGATCGCCGAGGAAAATTTCCCCATCACGAAAGCGGAGGCTGAGGAGAAGAAGTATGCTTGGAAAAATCCGGAAAAGCGCGATTACAAAGTAACTATGAAGTCATCAGATCTTCCGAGCTCGATCGCGGAAATCGACGACTCCATCCTGAACCAGATTGTTGAATGCGCCCACAATGAACAGTGCAGCGAACAGTGCACGCAAGCATTTCGAATCACCCCCGAGGAACTCTCCTTCTACCGGCGGATGAATCTGCCCCTGCCGCGTCTCTGCCCGAACTGCCGCCACTACAAGCGTCTTGCGGAAAGGAATCCCTTGGAGCTCTGGCATCGGAAATGCCAGTGCGCGGGGATGAAATCCGAGAACGGCGTGTACGCGAATACCACGTCACACCCGCACGGCGGGAACCATTGTCCCAACGAATTCGAAACGAGCTATCCCGAAGGAGGAAAGGAGATCGTGTACTGTGAGGACTGCTACAACGCCGAAGTAGTCTAATGAATGCAATCGCGGTCCTGCCAAAGCCCCAAGCGAAGGCGGGTGAAGATTGCTGCAACGCGGAGGTGGCGTGATGGGGTGGTATACTATAGTATACCACCTGCATTTTTGAGGGAGAGATAGCTATACTTAATTTTATGCCGCATATTCATGAAAAAATAGACTTCACCGCTGAAGTTCTTATCGTATATGGAAACACCGTACTTCTCCGTAAGCACGATAAATATAAAAAGTGGCTGAGCGTTGGAGGGCACATCGAATTGAACGAAGATCCAACTGAGGCTGCTACCAGGGAGGTAAAAGAGGAGGTTGGTTTGGACATCGAACTCTTCGGCAATGCCCCAAAATTCAACAAGCCCGAGGAATATCGCGAATTGATACCTCCGATTTCCGTGAACAGACATCGGATCAACGAAATTCATGAACATGTTACGCTTCTTTATTTTGCACGGTCCGCGAGCAATAAAATCACGCAAGGAGACAAGGAAATAAGCGACGGAATCCACTGGTTCACGAAAGAGGAATTGGACGATCCGAAATACGGCATCGGGGAGGACATAAAATTCTACGCCAAGAAGGCGCTCGAGGAATTGGCGAGGTAAGTTTGAATACTTCGCCGCGGTTCAGTACGTTCCGCGTCCTGTACCTCAAACCATATGCTTCGATTAATCGAAGCACTGAAACTGAAACCCAGTGTTTGTCCAGAAAAAAGGGCTAAGGCAAAAAGCGTTCCGCATCCCGTACCGGGGGGTGCAGGTGGTATACTATAGTATACCACCCCATCTTCCTCAACGGCCCTTTTTGTTAGATAATTATTCCATGAAACTTTTCCTTACTTCAAGCGTCCACGGCGTGGCATACGATATCGCAAAGCGGGTAGATCTTTCGAGAGCAAGGGAACTCGTCTTCATTGATACTGCCGCCGAACCGGAGAAGGGAGACAAGGCATGGCTCAAAAAAGACCGGCGATCACTCGTGGATGCCGGCTTCTCGGTTACCGACTACACCTTGACCGGTAAATCAAGGAATGAGTTGAAACGGGATCTCGAAAAATTCGATTACCTTTACCTTTCCGGAGGAAATACCATGTATCTCCTCGAACAATCCCGGAAATCCGGCTTCTTCTCTCTCGTCCAAGAACTGGTAAGGGAAAAAGGGAAGATTTATATCGGAACGAGCGCGGGATCAATTATCGCCGGACCAAAAATTCCGGATTACCTTCTGGATAAGGGGGAAAGGCCTGGGGACATAACCGGCTACGGCTTCGTGAATTTCACAATCGCGCCGCATTGGGGTGACGAGGATTTCAAGGATAAATATCTGCAGGATAGGTTGAAAATCGCGTATCGGAGAGACCAAGTACCGCTCATCCTCCTCACGAATAGCCAGTACGTTTTGATCGACGGTGACCGGATGGAAATTATCCAAGTTTGAATCTGTCGGGTTTTTTACTATAATAATCTCCATCGTTTAATGCCATGAAAAGCCACTCAATAATGCGGTACTTCGCGCTTTTCGCCGTAATCTTAGCCGCCTCCGCGGTGCTTTTCGTCGTCCCCGCCGCCCGGGCAGCAACTTCGACCATCGATTCGCTCCAGAACCAGATCAATTTGAGCGACCAGCAAATCGTGAACTTAAACCAGCAGATCGCGACTTATCAAGCCCAATTGAAACAGATCGGCGCGGACAAGAAAACCCTCCAACAGGCGATCAACACCCTCGACATCAGGCGGAACGAAGTGCAGGCGCAAGTGAACGCCACGGAATACCAAATCAAGGTCACGCAGTTACAGATCCAACAGTCCGGAACCGGGATCGCAGATGCGGAACAACAGATCGCGACGGATCAGGCGGCGGTCGAAGAAAGCCTCCAACTTCTCGAGACAGCGGACGATCAGCCGCTCCTTGTGCGGTTGCTCTCGTCGGGGAATATTACCCAAGCATGGAACAATACCAATGCGATCTTGCAAATCGAGGGGAACGTCCAGAACGACATCCAAACACTCCAAAAGCAAGAGCAAGATCTCGCGAACCTCAAAACCTCCTCGGAACAGAAGCAGGTCACCCTTACCTCCCAACAGCAACTCCTCGCATCGCAGCAACAATCGCTCACCGCGACCGTACAGTCGAAAGCCCAGCTCCTCAACGAAACGAATGCCCAGGAATCAAATTATGAAGAACTGCTCGCCGCGGCGGAAGCGGAAATCCACGGCTTCAGCACCTTCTCCGCGAATGCCGGCGGATCGAAACTCATCCAGGATCAAACCGTCTGTGATTCCTGGGGCTGCTACTACAACCAGCGCGACGCGGCGTGGGGAAACGACCCCTTGAACGGCACGAGATACGATCTCGCGAGCGACGGGTGCCTCATCACTTCCGTCGCGATGGTCATGACGCACTACGGCTACAAGGACGTGACGCCCGTTACCATCAACGTGAACCCGGACAACTTCGCGTCGTATTTTCCGGCATCGCTTTTAACCACCATCCACGTGGACGGGGTAACCGTGAGCCGGACGCGAATACTCAAATCATCAATCGACGGGGTACTCGCGGCCGGGAACCCCGTGATCGTGGGTCTCCGCGCTTACGGCGGCACGCACTTCGTGGTCCTCATCAGCGGGAAGAGGGGAAACTATGTTATGAAGGACCCGTACGTCCCATACGGCAACGACATCACCTTCGGTTCCAAATACTCCATGCGGGAGATTTTCTCCGTCGCAAAGGTAGAGGTCAGCAGTTAGAGCAACTCGTCGGTGTGGTTCGCAATCGTGCCCGCACCCATCATGACGACGACGAATTTCTGCGAGAAGAGTCCGCCCTTCGCGCCCTTCGCGGAGTAGGGGACCAGGATATTCCCGAGAACCGCGGGGAGTTTTTTGTAGTCGCGGCAGAAAACGGCGGAAATATTTTCGTTCGAACGTTTGATTTTCTTGGCCAAATTCTCGGCGGTGTACGCTTTGTTCACCTTGTCCCGGCCGGCTACTTTGTACGTGGGCATCAAAATGAGATAATCGGCCCGGTCGAAAGCGGCGGAAAATTCTTTGAAGAGCGTCTGCAGCCGTTTCGCCTGATGCGGCTCGAAAACGCAGATGATTTTCGATCTCGGGAATTTCTCCCGGAACGCCGAGAGGGTGGCATCGATTTCCGTCGGGTGGTGGGCATAATCGTCGTACACGGGGATCTTCGTTTTGGTCCGCCACTTCACCGATCCGATCTTCAGCTTCTTCACGTTCAAATTGCCGCGATACTCGAACCGCCGCCACGCGCCATTGTAATCGTGGAGTGCGGAGAGGATCAGTTTCTCCTCGATGCCGAGTTCTCTCGCGAGCATGAGGACCGCGAGCGCATTTGTGAGATTGTGCTCGCCGGGAATGGATAACGTTCTCTTGAGTTTCGATTTCAAATCGGGCCGGTCGGCGAGTGAATACCAGATGACGTTCGCGGATTTCTCCTTCGCCATTTTTTCTATCTCTCTCCTCAGCTTCCAAAGATTCTTGTTGTCTTTGTTCACCATCAAAATCCCGCCGAGTTTCATGTTCCCGATGAACCTCAAGAATGTTTTCTCGACGTTCCCAAAATTTTTGTAGAAATCCAGATGCTCCTTGTCGATGTTCGTGAGGATAACGAACGTGGGGGAGTAGTTCAGGAACGCCGCCTTCCATTCGTCGGCTTCGAGGACGAGGTAATCCTTGCTCCCGAGGCGGAAGTTGGTGTCGCCGAATTCCTTGAGCCGGGTTCCCACAATGACCGTCGGATCGAATCCACCCCTCATCAAAGCGAGAGAGAGCAGGGAGGTGGTCGTGCTCTTGCCGTGGGCGCCGGCGACGGCGAACGTCTCGTATCCGCGGGTCAATTCGCCGACAGCCTCCGGATAGGAATAGACCGGGAGCCCCCGCTTCCGGGCCTCCAAAAGCTCGGGATTTCCGGTCGGAATGGCATTATTGTAGACAACCAGGCCTATTTGGGACTCCAGATTGGCCTTTTTATGCCCTATTTTGACTTTTACGCCGTCTTTCTTGAGATCCTGGGTAATTTTACTCTCCGCTATATCAGAGCCAAAAACAGCCCAATTTTGGGCCTTGAACCATTGAGCGAGGGAACTCATACCGATACCCCCGATACCGATGAAATAGACGCTTTTTTCGTTGATGTGGTCGAACATAAACTAGGGTCCAGGGAACAGGGTTTAGGGTATAAAAACTACTTACCTGATTACTTAAAGAATACTCCTGAGGGAGCCAAAATTCCAGTGTTGCCACCACTTGATATTTGTTTTATGATTTTTTCAGAAGATAAAAAGATAAAAAGAGGAGAAGAAAAAATGGCTGACTTCACGGTATATTTCGTCGAAACGACGAATAGTGATGATGGCATAGAAATGTCCTCCGTACAAAAAAAAGAAATTCCGGCGGACGATATGAAAGATGCCATTCTGACGATCGGGGAAATACTTACTTCGAAAGGAGAGAAGGTCTTTTATGTTCTAAGGATAGAAAATAAAGATTGTATAGAGGACTTTTTCCATCGCCTCCCTGATCAGATTAAGGAAGTGTATAAACAATTCTTCCATCCCGAGCCCGAGGAAGCCAAAAGCGAGGCATCGCAACCATAAACGGAGGTTCTCTATGCCCATATTCAAGCTAACTGAAGCAGAACTCGTAGCGGATCAATTACAAGGAAGCGGTTATTCGTACTTCCTTATAGAAGAGACGCTCCTGGCGAACGATCCCGAAGACATCAGGGCCTACGCGAGGGGACTCAGGATGAGAGGGATTGCCAACGGCTTCGGTTCATACGTCTTGTACGCCGAAGAAATTACGGACAGCAAGACGAAGAAAGGCATTACTATAAATTTTTATAGCGATCTTCCGGACGTTGCAAAAGATATTTATGACTTGAGTGTCATACATTCCGGCTGATCGACGGGGTTTCAAGAGGGGGCAGTAGCAAAACAACGCTGCGGCCCCCATATTCTTTGCTTACTATCTGTCGCACAATATACCTTTTATGACAGATAGAACATACAAGCGAATATAGGGCTATTCCCGGCCATTGTAGTACCCGACAATGTATTAAAGAACCTTTTATAAATTCTGGACGGCGCTTTGTAAAAGTTTTATCACAAATTCCCACACCCAGATGATGAGATTCACCACGGCTTTGATGATAGCCGAGAGACTCACGCCGGTATTGGCTATGAACCAATTATTGATACCCTGCCACCAGCTCGAGAGATCTCCGGAGCTGACGTTGCCATTGGCGATTTGGTTCACCGTCTGACTCACGCTCTGTTGAGTCACGTCGAGGTTCGGCGTGCCGATCTTCACGTTCTGAATGAGGTTCAGGAGATCATTCAGCGGTCCCGGCGTGCCCTGCCCCTGCGGCACGGCGGTTTGCGCGCCGACGGAAAACGGTATGATGAACGCGATGATTGTTGCGGCGATAAATTTATTTTTCATTTTTTTAACCTCCGATGCGATACCCGGCATCCGGCAGATAGGCCATCGGGCTGACCGTGAGGCCGACCGGCACCAAGCCGTGCGCCGGGGGAACTGATTTGAATTCCAGCTCCGGCGTGTAGTAAACCCCGAAGTGGAGGTGCGGCCCGGTCGCGTATCCGGTATTTCCCGAATACCCGATGATCTGTCCCCTCTTTATTATATCACCGGCGCTCACGACTTGTTTGGAAAGATGGGCATACAGCGTCGAGAGATTATTGGCGTGCCCGATCACGATATACTTGCCGTATTGGTAGTGCCGCCACTTGGCGACGCCCTGATCGTTGTTGTCGGCCCGCACAATTACGCCATCGGATGCCGCGTAAACCGGCGTACCGACCGAAACGCCGAAATCGATGCCGGTGTGAAAATCCGTCCGATACGCCCGCGCGGCGAATTTGGTATAACCGTACCCCTGCGTGATGATGGCATTCTCGACCGGGAACGAGAGGACGGTGTGGACCGCCGTCGGCAGAAGTTTCGGGTTGAAAGAGGCGCGAAGCTTGCTCTCGATTCCCTCGATCACCTGCGATATCTGGAGTTGCTGTTCATCGAGCTGCAACATCTGATCCTGATAGATTTGTTCCTGGCTCTTTGTTTCGGCGAGGACGACGTTCTTGGTTTGCTTCTGATCCTGCAAGATACTCTGCGTATTCGTCAGATTCGCTTCTTCCTGCTGTTTTTGGATTTTTTTCCTGCTGGCTTCCGTGATCTTCCGACTTAAGGAATCCTGGAGGTTGGC
Organism: bacterium; assembly: GCA_021824045.1. GTDB lineage: Bacteria > Patescibacteriota > Minisyncoccia > UBA6257 > GWB1-50-10 > JAKAHT01. The sequence goes on from JAKALR010000014.1 coordinate 11,515, forward strand.
AAGTCGGGACAGGCTGTCGACGAGCGATTGATTCAAGGTGTACATCTCGTTGACTTTCCTGAAAGAATCCGAGAGCGTGCTGCCGCCCAAGATCGTGAAGAGCGAATTCTCGCCGTCCGCCTGTTCCAGTTCAACCATGAGCTTGGCAATCACCTCCTTCCGCTGGACGATTTCGCTCTGGGTATTTTGAATGTCCTCGTTGGACGATTGGATTTCAAGCGCCAACTGCCGCGAAGCAAGCTGATTGGCTTGGATCTGCAAATTGAGCTGCGAGATCTGGTAATTCAGCGATTGCACCTCCTTACTGAGCGAGGTTTTTGATTGGCCGATCTGGTCCAGTTTGTCCTGGAGAGCTTGCTTCTGACTCTCGATCTGCTTCATCTCATTGCTCTTCGCCTCGATCATCTGCTGCAGAGTTGAGGCGTCGGTCGAAGTCGCTGCGAGGGCCGGCAGGGTCTCAGCGCCGGTCCGCGAGGCCGGCAGAAAAGCAAATGCCGCGAACGCGAACGAAAAAACAAAAATCTTTTTGAAGGCCGATCGCATCGGTTGATTTATTGCAATAAATCCAGTTTGCCGAGAGCTGTTTCGATTCTCCGGAGCGATTCTTCTTTGCCGAGGATGTAGAGTATTTCCACCGGCCCCGGTGACGCATCTTTCCCCGAGAGCGCCACCCGAAGCGGCCAGAGAACCTCGCCTCTCCCCTTCTCGGCGGCAACCGACATAATGTATTTTTCTATTGCATCCCGCGACCATCGCTCGTGGTTCGGAATCCCCCGGACGACGTTCGCGACGAAACTCAAATTGTCCGCGATGACCGACTTCGGCGCGCCTTTCCAAATCAAAAGCGACGGCTGATAGTCCGGCAAAGCAAAAAAGAAACCGGCCAGTTCTTTCAGGTCCGGCAGATGCCGTAGCCGTTCTTTCTCCAAATCCACCACCTCCTTGAATTTTTTCTCGTCTTTCACCCATTCCGGAGGAATGAACGGCGCAATTTGTTTTGCCAAGACATCGGCGGGTAAATTTTTCAGGTAGTACGCGTTCAGCCATTCCAGCTTTTCCTGATTGAAAACGGCGCCGCTCTTCTGGACTTTTTTGAAATTGAAATCTTTCACCGCTTCATCCATCGAAACGATTTCCTTGTCCACGGTCGGATGCCACCCGAGGAGCACCATGAAATTCAGCATCGCTTCGGGCAAATACCCGCGCTCTTTGAAATCTTTGAGCGACGCGTCGAGATATCGCTTGGAAAGTTTCTTCTTGTCGGGGCCGAGAATGAGGGGTAAATGGGCATAGACGGGAGTCTTGAATCCGAGAACCTCCTGCATCGCAATTTGCTTCGGCGTGTTCGAAAGATGATCTTCGCCGCGGATGACGTGGGTGATCGCCATCTCCTCGTCGTCGATGACCACGGCGAAATTGTAGAGCGGCGCGTCAAGACCTTTCGCGATAATAATATCGCCCATGAGATCAAGATCGAACGTCACCTTGCCCCGAACGAGGTCTGTGAACGAAACTGTGTGCGACGGCATCTTGAACCGGATGACGTGGCTTTCTTTTTCCGCTCTCCGCGCGGCTTCTTCTTTGGGGATCGAACGGCATCGTCCGCCGTACTTCGGTTGCAACCCTTGGGAGAGCTGCGCCTGCCGCTCCGCCTCCAGTTCGTCGGGAGTGCAAAAACAGAAATACGCCCGCCCTTCGTCGAGTAAACGCTTCAGGTATTTTTCGTAGATCGCGAGGCGGTCGCTCTGCCGCTCCGGTTCTTCATCCCAATCGATGCCGAGCCACGTGAGGCCGTCAATAATGCTCTCTTCGTATTCTTTTTTTGACCGCTCCTTGTCCGTATCTTCGATTCGGAGGAGGAACTTTCCCCCTTCATGCCGGGCGAAAATCCAGTTGAACAGAGCCGTCCGGACGTTCCCGATGCTCAAATAACCGGTGGGAGACGGGGCAAATCTGACTCTCGGGGTCATATCGAAACTATACCCCGAAACGACGGTTTTGTCACTGAAACACCCAAAAAGAATGAGAGCCCTCAGTTTGAAACCAAGGGCTCTGGTAAAAATCTCCGCCTGAGGGCGATCCCGCGCGCGATGACATACACGATAACCATGCACATCACTGCGCAGAAAACCGGATAGTAACGCTCTTCAATCGACCAATATCTCCCACCGATCGCAGTGAAGACATTGGAAGCGAGAAATCCCGTATAGACAAGGAGCACTGAATAACTGTTCTCCCGCGGTTTCATCCAAAGGTCACCGGCTTGGGGAATCCCAGCAATTCCGACAGAAATGGTAGACACGATGGTACCAGCTTCTCCGCCAAGGAGAAGATAGGTCGCGAGACAAAAAACCACAAGGACAGCGGTCATCGTTTCGACGGACGTCCATTGGAATTTCCGAAATACCAGGAAAATCGTGGTTGCCGTGGCGATACTCCCCGCCGCGTAAACTAACGGAAGCAGAAAATTTCCCTTTGTACTTGCAATCGACATTGTTGCAACAATATCGATCATCGCCCAAAGGACCCACGTTGCGAAATTCTGCGGAGTTCCCCGGGCGATTTGGATGCAAAGGGTGATATAGACGCTACCAGCAACGAGAGCGCCGGCAAGTACGAATGAGTTCATACTTCTTCATCTCCCGTCAGTTCTTCCTCCTCACGCTGATGATTCAGCTCGATAATGCGGAACCACTCTCTGAGAAGCATGCCGGTGCGGTGCTGGGCAGCATCGAGATCCGACGCCCAATCCCGAAGGATAATTTCCTCGGCTCTGGCGCGATCGGAAACGGTTTCAAAAATCTTGTTGACCCGCTCCTGAAGGCGCTCTTCTTCGGCCATCGCCTCCTTGATCTCATTGTATTTGAGATCTTCCTCGCTCGAAAAACTGTCATATCCCAACGTAGACATAGATGCCTCCTTTTTGTTTTTGCCTCAGCGGTGGCGTTTTTTTAAATTGCTATCCGAAATAAAATAATAAGCCGCTTCTTATCGAAGAGTATTATATCACAAAAATAGCATCTTCGTCAAACGCTCAAAATTTCCTTCGCGATGACATTCGCAGCGTCCGGCTTCGCAAATCCCTTGGCTGCCGCGGACATTTGGCTGTACGTTCCCGGCCCGTTCAAAATATCCTTGATCTTTATCACCACAACATCCAGCTTGAGATTATCCCCTTCGATGACGATTGCCGCGCCGGTTTTCGCATACGCGTACGCGTTCATTTTCTGGTGGTCTCCCGCCGCCTCAGGCAACGGCACGAGAATCGAAGGCTTGCCGAAGAACGCCGTTTCGAAGATGGACGCCGACCCGGATCGCGAGAAAACGATATCGGCGGCAGCGAGCGCGTTTTTCAATTCCTCCGTTTCCATGAAACCGAAGATCTTATAGCGGGAAAAATACAAAGAACTCATTTCTTTCGAGAGCGACATCACCACAGGCTTGGCGTCCTCAAAATTAGCCGCGCCGACCTGGTGACAAATCTGGAATTCTTTCAAGAGCGGCTCAAAGTTGTCGAAAATGAATTGGTTGATCCTTGTCGCTCCCTGAGAACCCCCCAGCACGAAGATAAGCGGCAATGTTTTATCGAAGCCGAGACGTTCACGGGCAACATCTTTTGACGGCACTTCTTCCATTAAGGCGGCTCTCACCGGATTTCCGGAAACTGTGACTTTCGAACCGTTGAAATATGCGGCCGATTCCTCAAATGAGATTGCTATTTTCCTGGCCAATTTTCCGGAAATTTTATTCGTGAGCCCCGGCACGGTGTCCGACTCGTGGATCACGATGGGTATCATATAGAACTTCGCCGCGAGGACGACCGGCAGCGCTCCCGGCCCCCCCTTCGAAAAAACGATGTCAGGCATCAGAACATAGAGCTTGCAGAGCGCCTGGATCAAACTCACGAGAAATTTCGGGAAATCGACGATGTTCGAAAGTGAAAAATACCGCCGGAGTTTGCTCGAAACGATAGACGACATTCTGATGTCTCGTTTCAAAAATTCCGCTTCATACGAATCCCGCGGCCCCATATAAATGAGTTCCAGATCGACATCAAGCTTCGGCAGCGCATCGGCTACTGCTATTAAGGGAAGAACGTGTCCCCCGCTCCCTCCCCCCGTCAAAACAATTCGTTTCATTACCTACCATTATATTACAAAAACCACTAAAGGATAAATCGACTGCCGTGAACGAACTTCTGAGGAAACAGTTTTAACCATCCGAACGATGAGGAAGGAATAGGCAAACTATCGCTGCCTGAATCCCGAGCTGTCTTCACTTTTTCCCCTATGG
>JAKALR010000015.1 GCA_021824045.1 bacterium
GGTGGAGAGGTTGAGTTCGATATTTCGTGGCTTTATTCCGACGAGGAGCGAAGAGGATTTTAACGATCGAGGGTTTTAGTGAGAGGGGATCAGTTCCTTTCCAACGTCTCCTCTGTTGACAAAAAAGAGGCTTTTGGCTACTATAAAACCCAAGGAGACCAGTAGCCCAAAACGACCGCGGCGAAGTCCCGGCCATTTTTTTTGACGACATCACCATGAATCCCGTTAGAAATCGCGTACGCATCCAAAAAAAATCAATGAATAAAATATCAATCAAAACGGTCAAGAATAATATACGCACGGCGCATTCCGCGTATGCGCACTATTTCTAACGGGATGAAATTAAGCGGCACAAAATTAAAAATGTCCCAGATTTGGAAAGGCGACGCCTGCATAGCGGTCACCCCGGTTCAGATTGCGGAAAATGCCGATCTCTCCGAAGTCAAAGAAGGAGAGAAAATGAAGGTCAGCGGCGTGAGCAAGGGACGGGGATTCCAGGGCGTCGTGAAACGCTACGGTTTCGCGGGGGGTCCCAAGAGCCACGGACAAAAAGATCGCCTGCGCGCGCCGGGATCCATCGGAGCGACTGCTCCGCAGCGCGTCATCAAAGGAAGGAGGATGGCCGGACATATGGGCGTTGAGAAGATCACCGTCAAAAATCTCGAAGTTGTTGAAATTAAGAACGAAGAAAAAATCATTTTCATGAAGGGAGCGATTCCCGGACCGGTCGGCGGAAAAATCGAAATACAAAAATAATGAAACTGGACGTCTTCGACAAAACCAATACGAAAACGGGAAGCACCGAAGTGCCGGATGCTTTGTTCGGCGTGAAATGGAATTCCGACCTGGTCCACCAGGCGCTCGTCGCCTTTACGGCAAATCAGCGGCATCCGTGGGCGCACGCCAAAGACCGGTCGGAGGTCTCGGGCGGCGGCAAGAAACCGTGGAGCCAGAAACACACCGGCCGATCGCGGCACGGCTCGACCCGTTCTCCGCTTTGGATCGGCGGCGGCGTCACATTCGGACCGAGGAATGACAAGGATTATTCGAAGAAGATCAACGTAAAAATGAAAAAACTTGCTTTGCTTTCAGCGCTTTCCAAGAAGGTCAAAGACGACAACTTGAAAATCATCGACGATCTCAATTTAGCAGCGCCGAAAACGAAGAAAGCCGCGGAGATTATGAAGAACTTTTCCGAAAAAAAGGAACGCATCCTTTTGATTTTGGATTCCAAGAATAAGGGCGGGCAGCTGGCTTTCCGGAATCTGCCGAACATCGAACTCTCCACGTCCAATTCCCTGAATATTTACGAGTGTCTCCTTTCCAAAAAGGTTTTCTTTGAAAGGGACGCCATCGACGCGTTCGTCAAAAAATACGAAAAATAACCATGGCTATTTTCAAAAAACAAGACAAAGCCCCGAAGAAAGTACCGGCGGAAGCTAAGAAAGAAGCCGAGGTAAAAGCCGAACCGAAGAAAGCGGAACCGAAAATGAAAGTTTCCAAACACTTCTCGCGGAACGTGCTCGTGCGACCCCGGATTTCCGAACGATCGACCGATCTCGCGGCGCTCAATAAATACGTGTTCCTGGTGGAACAATCGGCGACGAAGCCGCTCGTCAAGGAGAATATCGCCGAACGATACAACGTGCACGTGCGGAAGGTGGACATGATAACCATCAAGGGAAAGGTGAAATATTTCAAAAATGAACCGCACCGGCGGCAGGCGATAAAAAAAGCGATCATAACCCTCAAGAAAGGGGAGAAAATCGAATTGCAATAACCATGATCAAGAAACTGAAACCGCGAACACCTTCGACAAGATCAATGACGGTAACCGACTACCGGGTTCTTTCCGATGTCAAGCGGCACAAACCGCTCACCGAACGGCTGAAGAAAAACGCCGGCCGCAACAGCCAGGGAAAAATCTCCGTGCGGCACCAGGGGGGAGGGAACAAGATCATGTATCGCGTCGTCGACTTCAAACAATTGAAAATCGGCGTACCGGGAACGATAGAAACCATCGAGTACGATCCCTATCGAACCGCTTTCATCGCGTTGGTGCTCTATACGGACGGAGAACGACGGTATATCCTCGCGCCCCACGGCATGAAGGTTGGCGATAGGGTCATGACCGGCCCCGAAGCGCCGCTCGAAACCGGCATGAGAACCCTCCTGAAGCGGATTCCGGTCGGATCATTCGTTCATAACGTCGAACTGCAGCCGGGAAAGGGCGGACAGCTCATCCGATCCGCCGGAACATCGGCGCAAATCTTGGCGCACGAAGACGGTTACACGCATCTCAAAATGCCGTCCGGAGAAGTGCGGAAAATACTGTGGGATTCCTATGCTTCCATTGGACAAATATCCAATCCCGAATATAATTTGATAACCTTGGGGAAAGCGGGACGCTCGCGATGGCTGAACATTCGACCGACTGTCCGGGGTTCCGTCATGAATCCCCGAGACCACCCCTACGGCGGCGGTGAAGGGAAACAGCCGCGGGGAACCAGAAAGCCCAAGACGAAATGGGGCAAGATCACCGGCGGCCATAAAACGAGAAGGAAGAGCCGGTATTCGAATGGCCTCATCGTCAAGAGAAGAAAATAAAATCATGTCACGCTCAAGCAAAAAAGGTCCCTTCGTGGATCCCAAACTCCTGAAAAAGATTTCCGGTTTGAAAGCAAGCGATGCCCCGGCCATTAAAACGTGGTCGCGAGATTCCGAAATTTCCCCCGAAATGGTCGGCTTTGTTTTCTTGGTTCACAACGGCAAGGATTTTCCGGAAGTGCGCGTGAACGAAGATATGGTCGGCCACCGGTTGGGAGAGTTTTCGTCGACCCGGAAGTTCATCAAACACGGAGGAAAGATGCAAAAGGAAATCGAAAAAGGACCGACCGCCCCGGCACCGGTAGCGGGACCGAGCAAGAAATAAAAAATTTAAATATTAAAATATTTTGTAACTATGGCGAACAACGTAACCGAAATAAAAGCTATCGCGCGATATGTGCGGATGCCTTCCCGAAAGGTGCGTTTTGTCGCCGAATTGCTGAAAGGCCTTCCCGTCGATGAAGCGGAAGCGAAATTGATCGTGAACGCCAGGCGATCCAAGGGACCCATTTTGAAACTTCTCCAATCCGCCATTGCGAACGCCAAAAACAACCACCACGTCGACGCGACGAAGCTGTTCGTCAAGATGATCAAGGCGGACAACGGACCGATGTTCAAACGATGGATAACCCGATCGCGGGGGGGAATCGATCCGATCCAGAAAAAAACGAGCCACGTGACGCTGATTTTAGGAATTTCCGAGAAACCGGTGGGAGGACGGTTCACGATCGCGCGCCTGCAAAAAGAAAAGAAGGGGAAGAAAGAAGAAAAAACCGACAAGGTGAAAGAGGAAAAAGAGCCGGTCGTCAAGGAAATGAAAGAAATCGACACACCGAAGCCGGCGAACGAAACCGGAACATTCAAGAAGGTTTTCCGAAGGAAAGCGATATAACAATCATGGCACAAAAAATAAAACCAAACGCATACCGGCTCGGAGTGACCATCCCATGGTCCTCGCGGTGGTTCCTGAAAAAATCCAATAAATTCTTCATCGAGGAAGACCACACAGTTCGGGAAGTCATCAATAAATCGATTCTGCAGGCCGGCATCGCCGCCATTGACGTGGAACGGGCCAGCGGAAATATCCGAATCACCATCCGATCCGCCAAGCCCGGACTCATTATCGGACGGGGAGGAAAAGGCATCGAAGAGCTGAAAAACAAGATTCAGAAAGCGCTGCGAAAACTCCACACCAAGAACAACCTGCCTCAGAACTTCTCGCTGAACATCAACATCGAGGAATTGAAACGTTTCGAAGTCTCGGCGCCGGTCATTGCCCAGCAACTGGCCGCCGATTTGGAACGGCGATTGCCGTACCGCAGGGTCATGAAGCGGGGACTCGAAAGCATCATGCAGAACCGCGACGTGAAAGGCGCCAAGATTAAAATGGGAGGAAGATTGGACGGAGCGGAGATATCGCGGAGCGATTTCCTCCTCAAAGGGAAAATGCCGCTCTCGAGTCTTCGATCGAACATCGACTACGGCGAAGCGACATCGCACAATTCATACGGCACGGTCGGCATCAAGGTTTGGATCTATAAGGGAGAAATATTCGAAGAAAAGTAAACTGCCATGTTGTTGCAACCAAAAAAACAAAAACACCGAAAACAGCAAAAGGGAAGGTCCAAGAAAAGGAATAAGGAAACCCGGGGCCTGTATTTGAGTTTCGGCAATGTCGGACTGCAGGCCACCGAATCGGCCTGGATAACCACCGCGCAGATTGAAGCGGCCAGAAAATCGATGGCTCACGCCTTGAAAAAGGGCGGCAAGAGCTGGATACGCATCTTCCCCGATAAACCCATAACCAAGCTGCCCCCCGAAGTTACCCTCGGCGGCGGCAAGGGCAACATTGATCACTACGTCGTTCCGGTCAAGCCGGGGAGGATCCTGTTTGAAATGGACGGCATACCGAAAGCGGCGGCCCATGAAGCTCTCCGCATTGCCGGACATAAACTTCCGGTCAAGACGAAAATCATCGACAAAAACTAATATGGCTAAAAAAGAATCAAAACAATTCACCGGCGTTCCGAAAGCGGAATTGGAAAAAGAACTCATTGAACAACGGGGAAAACTCGTCGATTTGAAATTTAATTTATCGGCTGGTAAAGTGAAGAACATCAAAGAGATCCGGAAGATAAAAACGAGGATCGCCCAAATCCTCACGGCCAAGAACGCCCCGAAAGAACAATAATAAATATGAGAAAACTACAAGGCACTGTCGTTTCCGACAAAATGCAGAAAACAAGGATCGTGGAGATCGCGCGGCTGAAGAAGCATCCGCGCTATCAGAAGTACTACAAGATCACCCAGCGCTTCAAGGCGCACGACGAAAAAAACGAATATAAGACGGGAGAAAAGGTGATCATTCAGGACACGAGACCCCTGAGTAAAGACAAACGGTGGATCATCGTAGGCCGCGCATAATAACAACACCATGATACAAGAACGTTCCATACTGAAAGTAGCCGACAATTCCGGCGCGAAAATAGTGCGCTGTTTTCGCATTTTGGGCGGCAGTAAAAGGAGATACGCGCGGATCGGCGACGTCGTCGTTGCTTCAGTCCAGACTGCCGAACCGAGAAAGCAGGTGAAGAAAAAAGACATCGTGAACGTCCTCGTCGTACGGCAGAAGGAGCCCCTCCGGAGGAAGGACGGCTCGTACGTGCGGTTCGGCGATAACGCGGTGGTCATCATCGATAAGGAGAAAAAAGAGCCGAAGGCGACCAGAATCTTCGGTCCGATACCGCGGGAAATCAAGGAACGGGGATATGATACGATAGCCTCGCTGGCTGAGGAATTGGTATAACAACATGAATCCTGTTAGAAACCACAAACTTATGAAAAATACCATTACTTACCAAGTCGAATTAATCACACCTCATAGGCAATTGCTTATGAAGAAGGTGTTTTGTTTCTAACGGGATGAAATTCAAGAAAGGCGACATCGTAAAAATAACGACGGGAAAAGATGCCGGGAAAACCGGCAAGGTTATTCACGTTGACGCGCAAGCGGGAAGAATCGTCGTTGAAGGAGCGAATATTTTTAAAAAGCACGCGCGGCCGAAAACGCAAAACGAGAAAGGGCAGATCGTCGATGTTTCGCGTCCGCTCGACGCCTCCAACGCCATGATCGTGTGCCCCTCGTGCCATAAACCGACGCGGATCGGCATGCGGATCGACGGAACGAAAAAAGAACGGATCTGCAAGAAATGCAGCGCAAAAATATAATACGACCATGGAAGAACTCATGAGAAAAATTGAAAAGGTAGTGGTGAACTCCGGCGTCGGAAGAAGGAGCCAGGAGGACCACTTCGAGGATAAAACGCTCCCGGAGATCGAGCGGGATCTCGCCAACATCACGGGACAGAAGCCGTCCCGAAGGCAGGCGAAGCAATCGATCGCCGGATTCAAAGTGCGGGCCGGACAGATCATCGGGCTCAAGGCGACGCTCCGGGGAGCACGCATGAGGGATTTCCTGAACAAGGTCATCAACATGGCCCTGCCCCGCGTCAAAGATTTCCGGGGATTGAATCTCACGAACGTGGACGAAAACGGGAATTTGAACATCGGGTTCAGGGATCAAACCGTTTTCCCGGAAATAGAATTGGAAAAAACCAAGATCAATTTCGGAATCCAGGTGACCATCGTTCCCAAAAAGAAGAATCGCGAGGCGGCGATTGATTTATACCGCAGTCTTGGGGTACCATTGAAGAAATAAAAATCATGTCAAAGACGTCAACATACGAACGATCCCGGAAAAAACCGAAATTCACGACCCGGAAGGTGAATCGCTGCTTCCGCTGCGGAAGAGCGCACGGGTACATGCGGGATTTCAATCTTTGCAGGATTTGTTTCAGAGAACTGGCGGGTCGCGGCGAAATACCGGGAATCAAGAAAGCAAGCTGGTAGGCTAAATTATGTATATCGATCTCATCATAAAAATAAAAAATGCCCAGAGAGCGGAGAAGGAAATCATGAAAACGCGCTATTCAAAAATGGATAAAGCGGTTGTTGATGTTCTCGAAAAAAAGGGATTCGTCAAAAATTCGGAAGTGAAGGGAAAGGGCTATAAAAAATACATCGAAATGAACGTGATGGGCCGAAAGAAAATTCAGGGGTTGAAAATCGTCAGCAAGCCTTCGGTGAAGCAGTACACGGGATACCGGGAGATCCGAAGCGTCAAAAGCGGATACGGAACGCTCGTTCTTTCAACACCCAAGGGGATCGTGACGGGGAGCGAAGCCAAAAAACTCGGCGTCGGAGGTCAACGGTTATTCGAAATCTGGTAGGCGAAATGTTGAACCATTGAAATATTCAAACATTTAAATTTATGTCAAAAATAGGAAAACAGCCAATAGCAATACCGGAGAACGTCACCGTGACGGTTACGGACGGCGGGGTCGTCGTCCGCGGGCCGAAGGGAGAACTCACGATACCGATCTTGAACGGCGTCACGGTTTCGCTGGAAGGCAAAACGCTCACGACATCGATACGGTCCCGCGTGAAACAATTCAAGAGCAACTGGGGAACGGAGCGGGCACTCATCCAAAATGCCGTGAACGGCGTCGTCAAGGATTTTGAAAAAACCCTGATCCTGGAGGGAGTCGGCTACCGCGTCATGAAAGAAGGGGAGCATTTGAACCTGAGCCTCGGCTTTTCCCATCCGGTGAAACTCACCGCTCCGGCGGGCATTTCCTTCGAAGTTGAAAAGAATTCGATCTTGAAAATCAAAGGCGCCGATAAGGGGCTGGTCGGGAAAATAGCCGCCGAGATACGGCAGATGAAAAAGCCGGAACCGTACAAAGGAAAAGGATTCCACTATCAAGGAGAAGTCGTACGAAGGAAATCCGGCAAGAAGGCCGCGACCACTTCCGCTTCGTAAAACCATGAAACAATCACTGATTAACAAAAGAAACACGAGAAGGGCCGTGAGAACGAGAGCGAAACTCAAGGGCGTCGGGAACGGCGTGCGGCTTTCCGTTTTTCGAAGCAATAAATATCTCTACGCCCAAATCATCGACGACGCGACCGGAACAACGCTGGCCTCAGCATCTTCCATGAAAAACAAGACGAAGAAGGCAAATAAAACCGACGCGGCAAAAGCCGTCGGAAAAGACCTGGCAGAAAAAGCCCTGAAAGCGGGGATCAAGAAAGTAATCTTCGATAAGGGACGATATCAGTATCACGGTCGCGTGAAAGCAGTAGCCGACGGAGCTCGCGAAGCGGGTCTCACGCTGTAATCCTATGAATCCCGTTAGAAATCGCGTACGCAGATCAAAAAATCATGAATAAACAATCAATAATAAAGGTTAAAGACAATAAATATGGCGCATGCCCGGCGTATGCGTACTATTTCTAACGGGATGAATCCACGAACACCCCATTTTAAACAGAAAAAAAGCGAATTTCAGGAAAAAGTCCTCGAGATCAAGCGGGTCACCCGCGTCGTCGCCGGAGGAAAAAGAATGAGTTTCCGAGCGACCATCGTGATTGGCGACAAGAAAGGACGAGTAGGTCTCGGCATCGGCAAGGGACTGGATGTCGCCGCTTCGGTTGAGAAGGCAAAACGGCAGGCGCAGAAAAACCTCGTCGCCGTGAATCTCAAGGACGGCCGGACCATCCCGCATGAAATAGAGGAAAAATACAGCGCCGCGCGGATCAGGCTGAAGCCGGCCAAAGCGAACCACGGACTTATCGCCGGGGGACCGGCGAGGACCGTCCTCGAACTCGCGGGGATCAGGGATATTTCGGCGAAAATATTGGGGAGGACAACCAACAAATTGACGAATGCCATCGCGACGATCAACGCTTTGAAGAGATTGGAGAAAAAAATCGAAGGAGACGCGGAATAACGCTCAAGAGCTATGCAAATACACGAACTCAAACCACAACACCAACAGAGGAAAGAGAAGCGGGTCGGCCGCGGCGGAAAGCGGGGCACAACTTCCGGCGGGGGACAGAAGGGGCAAAAATCCCGATCCGGCCACAAGATACGGCCGGCCTCGCGGGATATGTTCCAGCGCCTGCCGAAATTACGGGGTGTCAAAAACATCTCGAAAAAGAAAGTCGGCGTCGTTATTCTGCACACGAGCCGCCTCGCCTCGATCGCCCTTGAGGGCGCCATCACGAAGAAGATTCTCCGGGAAAAAGGTATAATAAAAAAGGAATCGGATCCGGCGAAGGTTCTCTTCGACAAAGAACCGGCATCTGCCGTTTCCGTCACCGGACTCAAGGTTTCGGAAAAAGCGAAAGCCGCCATCGTGAAAGCAGGCGGGAGCGTAGCGTAAACCATCCGCATGAAGAAATTCCTCCAGATTTTCAAAATACCCGATTTACGAAAGAAGGTCCTGAGCGTCCTTTTCTTGCTTTTTGTTTTCCGACTGATGGCCGCCATCCCGACGCCTGGCATCGACGCGGCAAAACTTCAGCAATTCCTTTCCTCCAACCAGCTGTTCGGATTCCTGAACATTTTTTCCGGCGGCGGCATATCGAATCTCTCGATTATGATGCTCGGCGTCGGCCCCTACATCACGGCGACGATCATCATGCAGCTTCTGACGATTGTCTTCCCGCAGCTCAAAAAAATCTACTACGAAGAGGGAGCTGAAGGACAGGCGAAGTTCAACCGAATCTCGCGCTACATCACCGTGCCCCTGGCCATGCTTCAGGCGTATGGATTCCTGAACCTCCTCATGTCGCAGAAGGTTTTGAATCCGCTGCCCCTCCCGAATATGCTCGCGAATGTTCTCGTCATCACCGCCGGGAGCGTTTTCCTCATGTGGATCGGGGAACTCATATCCGAATACAAGATCGGAAACGGAGTGTCTCTCATCATCTTCGCGGGCATCGTGAGCGGGCTCCCGCGTGAAATCGGTGCGATGTTCTTCAACTATAATCCGGCGATGCTGCCGACGTATCTTGCGTTCGTGATCCTCGCGCTCATCGTCATCGCGGGAGTCACCTTCATCAATGAAAGCGAACGGAAAATACCGATATCGTACGCCAAACAGGTCCGGGGCATGAAAATGTACGGCGGCGTCTCGACGTATCTCCCGCTCAAAGTGAACCAAGCAGGCGTGATTCCCATCATCTTCGCCATATCCCTCCTGCTTTTCCCGCAGTTCTTCGCCCAGGCGGCCGCCATCATATCGCCGAGCTTATCACTGACCTTGAGCCAATGGTCCTCGTCGTTTTTCAACAATATCCCGCTCTACAGTTTGGCTTATTTCACCCTCGTCGTCCTCTTCACCTACTTCTATACGGCCATCACGTTCGATCCCGAAGAGATAGCGAAAAATCTCCAGCGGAGCGGCGGATTCATTCCTGGCATCAGACCGGGGGAGGCAACGACGGAAACTATAACGAAAGTCATTCACCGGATAACATTCTGGGGAGCGCTCTTCCTGGGGGTCGTGGCGATTCTGCCGAACATCACCCAAATCGTGACCGGCATCACCTCTTTGACCATCGGGGGAACGGCACTCTTGATCGTTGTTGCAGTCGCCCTTGAGGTGATGAAAGCAGTTGAGTCCCAGCTCACCATCAGGGAATACGAGGGAATAATGTAATGAAAACCGCCGTCGCCATCTACGGTCCGCCCGGTTCGGGAAAGGGAACGCAAGCCGAATTGCTGGTCAAGCAGTACGGCTTTTTCCATTTTGACACCGGACAATATCTCCGCCGTCTCTTGAGTGATCCCCGAAACAAGAACGACAAGGAAATCCAAAGGGAAAAGAAATTGAATGACGAGGGAACGCTCAATACGCCCGCTTTCGTCCTCGCGAGAGTGAAAAAAGAGACCCAAAAGATCTCGCGGATGGGCTTGAGTATTACCTACAGCGGATCGCCGCGCACGCTTTTCGAAGCGTTCGGCGACGCGAAGAACGGAGGATTACTTGCCCTGCTCAAAAAGGAATACGGACCGAAGAACGTCTTCATCGTCCAGCTTCTCGTCGATCCCCGCGTTGCGGCGAAGCGGAACGCCAACCGTCTCATGTGTTCGGTTTGCGGCTTGCCGATTCTCGCGGCCGCAAAATCGAAAAACTGTTCCTTTTGCGGAGCTCCGGCGACAAGAAGGATTGACGACGATCCGAAAATCTTCGCACACCGCCTCGACCAATATCAGGAGCGCACGTTCCCCATTTTAGCAAAAGCTGCCCGCGAAGGATACGCCATAAAAAAAGTGAACGGGGAACCGGCGCCGTATCTAGTCCACGAAAAAATAGCCACTCTCCTGAAGTTGAAAAAATAATGGTTCTCCTCAAAAAAGACAAAGACCTCGACGGCTTGCGAAAGTCCGGAAAAATCCTGGTTTCCATCCTTCTCGCGCTCAAGGAAGCGGCACGGGCGGACGTAAGCCTCATGGACCTCGAAAAAAAGGCGCGGGAAATGCTCCAGGAAGCCGGAGCATCATCCGCTTTTTTGAACTATAAACCTGAAGGCGCGAAGAAACCCTATCCGGCGGTTCTCTGCACATCCCTGAACGACCAGATCGTTCACGGCATCCCGACCAACATTCGGCTGAAGGAAGGAGACATCCTCAAAATAGATTTTGGCGTGGTTTTCGATGGCTACGTCACCGACGCGGCCCTGACCGTCGGAATCGGCAAAATCAGCGAGGAGGCGGAATCCCTCATGAAAACCACAGAAGAGGCCTTACAGGCCGGCCTGGAGGCCATGAAGGCCCCCGGGAGCCGCATCGGCGACATCGGCTGGGCAATCGAGAACGCGGCGGAAAAGGACGGCTTCAGCGTCGTTGAGGGCCTGACCGGCCACGGCGTGGGATTCAAGCTGCACGAAGACCCCATTGTTTACAATTACGGGAACAAAGGCGAGGGGATGCTCCTCAAGAAGGGGCTGGTTCTTGCCATAGAACCGATGCTCTCCGCCGGGTCTCCGCAATCCGTCCAAATGAAAGACGACAGTTTTTACACCAAGGACGGCTCCCTTTCGGCCCATTTCGAGAAAACCGTCGCCGTCACCGAGCACGGCATCGAAATTTTGACTTCTTTTTAACATGAACCGATTCACCGAAGCAACCGTTGCGCTTTGGGAAAAAATCGAACCGAAGTTCGTCACCGTGAACGCCGACCGGCTGAAAACAATCGCGGCCGCGAACGCGCTCGGCGATTTCACCTTGCCGTCATGGGAAGCGCCCGGCATTCTGCCGCGCGACGGACACGCCTTCACGACCCACGTGTTCTGGCACAACACGGTGAATTTTTCGTACACCAACCGGCTTCCCCGGGACGAAGAAAAAGCGACGTTTCGGAAAAAAATGGGGAATAAAACCCTGAAGGGCTCCTTCGCCATGGCGCGGTGTTTTTACGCGGCATTCGGTGAAAAGCCGATCTACGCCGACGACATTATCGCATTGACCGATTCGTCCGATCGCATGAAAAAATTCTTCTCCGGATTGAATACCATGCCGCTCATCAAAGAACGGCGGGCGAATCTCCGAAGCGCGGCATTCGCCTTGAAAAAAGGATTCGGCGGAGATCCCTGGAATATCGTCGTCGAGGGCGGGTGGCGCGCCTTCGCGAAGAACGGGAAGCCGGGCATCGTCGACATTCTCATCGGCCATTTCCCCAGTGTTTTCGCGAACGACAAAATGAAAATGAAGCAGGGGACGGCTTTTTTTTATAAACGGGCGCAGCTCTTCGTGTTGCAGTACGAAGGAAGAGCTCTCGCGAGCGGCTTGCGGCCGATCTCAGACATGAATACGATGGGGCCGATCGCCGATTACGAACTCCCGCGATCGTACCGGCATGACGGCGTTTTCCGGTATCAAAAGAGTCTCGAGACGGCGATCCGCGAACGCCGTCCCCTCCGGCCGGGTTCGCGGGCGGAAACCGAAATTCGGCTCGCAACCGTCTGGTCCCAGGTCCGCGAGCTGGAAACAATGAACGCGTTACGCAAAAAACACGGCTTGCGGCCGATTCATCTGGGGCACCTCGATCACATCCGGTGGAAAAAAGGGCGGGCGGTGAAAACGATGCCCCACCACCTCTGCTTCTCCACGAACTATTGACGGGGCTTCCTCTTCATTCATAAACCAACAAGATGGAATCGGTAAGATGAAAAAGTGGGTAAGACTCGGCCAAGCGGCCCGGAGCGCACACTTTTTCGGCTTGCCGATTTCATCCCTAACCCTCTTCCTCTTCTTCGAGCGAAGCGCCGGGCTTCTTCCAGCTTGACCAGTCACAATCCGGGTACCGGGAACAGCCGTAGAAAATCCTCTTCCGCTTCGTCCTCTTGAGGCGGATTTCCCCCTCGCCGCATTTCGGACACGGTCCAAAAACCTCGCTGGGCTTTACGATCGATTTTGTATTCTTGCATTCCGGGAACCCCGAACAGGCGAGGAATTTTCCGAAACGGCCGACTTTGATGACCATCGGTTTCCCGCATTTGTCGCATTTCTCGTCGGTCTCCTGCGGAGCGACGGATTCCTCTTTTTTGACATTCTCGTATTTTTCCTTGAGAACCTTGGCGAAAGGAACGTAGAAATCCTCCAGAATCTTCCGCCAGTCCTCCTTTCCCTCGGCGACTTCGTCGAGGCGCTCTTCCATAGTCGCCGTGAATTGAATGTCCACGATGTCCGGGAAGTTCTCCACGAGAACTTTGTTGACCAACTCGCCGGTCTCGGTGGGCTCGAAACGCCGATCCTTATTCTTCTCAACGTAATTCCTGATTTGAATGACGGAAATAATCGGGGCGTACGTCGACGGCCGTCCGATGCCGTACGTCTCGAGCGTTTTGATGAGACTCGCTTCGTTATACCGCGCCGGCGGCTCGGTGAAGTGCTCCAAGGATTCCAGTTTCACGAGCGCTAATTCGTCTCCCGCCTTCAGCTTCGGCAGAGTTTTTTCCTCGAAGTCCTGCGGCCAAACCTTGAGGAAGCCGTCGAACTTCAGGGAAATCCCATTTGATTTGAAAACATGATCGCCGGCCGTTATCTCGACGCTCTCCGTGTCGAAAACGGCTTGCGGCATCTGGGAAGCGGTAAAGCGCCGCCAAATGAGATCATAGAGCTTGGCTTCCTTCGGATCCTCCAAAGACGCACTCGAAGGATCGAGGAGGGGATTGGTCGGCCGGATGGCTTCATGCGCTTCCTGAGCGAGCTTCGATTTGTTCTTGAACGACCGCGGGGAATCGACGGCATACGGCTCCCCGAATTCTTTCGCGATGAACTTTCGCGCGGACGCTACCGACTCGGCGGAAAGATTCAGCGAATCGGTCCTCATATAGGTAATGAGACCGTTCTCGTAAAGACGCTGGGCGAACATCATGGTCTGCTTGGCGCTGAACCTCAAGCGCCGGTTCGCCTCCTGCTGCAGCGTGCTCGTCGTGAAGGGCGGCAGGGGATTCCTCCGGTATTCTTTCGCGGAAACGTCCGAGACCTTGAACGGGGAGGCGCTCAGTTCCGCGACGATCGCGTCGATCTCTTCCCTGTTCGCGATACCCGGCTTGGGAACCGGCTTCCCGCCCGTTTTATAGAGAAACGATTTAAACTCATCCTTCCCGGATTCTCCTTTTTTCAGAATAGCGTCGAGCGTCCAATAGGCGTCCGGTTTGAATTTCCGAATTTCTTCTTCGCGTTCAACGATAAGCCGGAGCGCCACCGACTGCACGCGGCCGGCGGAAAGCCCCCGGAAGATCTTCTTCCACAGGAACGGGGAAAGTTCGTACCCCACCAAGCGATCGAGGATGCGCCGGGCCTGCTGGGCGTCGACGAGATGCATATCGATGGTGCGCGGTTTTTTCAGGGATTCCTTGAGCGCCTCTTCGGTTATTTCGTGGAAGACGATTCGTTCCGCCTTCTCATCCAGACCCAAGACCTGGGACAAGTGCCACGCAATCGCTTCGCCTTCCCGATCCTCATCGGTCGCGAGGATTACGCCGTCGGCCTTCGCCGCAAGCTTCTTCAGGGCCGTCACGGTCTTCTTGGATTTTACGGGTATGATGTAGTGCGGCTCGAAGCCGTGTTCGACATCGATACTCAATTTGCTTTTCGGCAGATCGCGCACATGGCCGAACGACGACTCGATCTTAAAATCCTCTCCCAGGAATTTCGCTATCGTCTTGGCCTTGGTTGGAGATTCAACGATGACCAGTTTCATCCCGTTAGAAACAAATCGCCTTCTTCATAAGCGATTGCCCATGATGCGCGGTTAGTTCGACTTCTTTCGTGATCATCATTTCCATAAGGTTAAGGTTTCTCACGGGATTCATTGATTTCTTTGCCGCTTTTCAGTCCGAAACTTCCCTCCGTTTCCGCCGCGATTCCCGCGAGAATCAGGAAGGTGAGTTTCTGATTTATGATATGAATTTCAAGATGGGTTATTTCGGATAATTTGTCAATGGTGAGCAAGCCGGCGGCTTTCCGCATCGCATCGACCAGTACCGATTCTTCGCGGTCTAAAAAGAGATTCTGCTGGGTGAAACGCACGGCAAAACCGTAGAGCGGGGCGATTTCTTCCAAATCCTCCAACACCTGCGAAGCGTTCGCCGCCAAGCGCGCTCCGTTCCGGATCAAGGCATGCGAGCCGTCGTAATTTCCGTTCCGCGCGCCGCCCGGAACGACGAAAACCTCGCGTCCCTCTTCGGCGGCAAACCGCGCCGTCACGAGCGCTCCGGAACGCCGGGGAGCTTCGAGGACGATGGTTGCAACGCCGAGTCCGGCGACGATCCTGTTCCGTTCGAGAAAATTCGATCGATAGGGAGGGGTATCGGAAGGATACTCGGACATGATGCACCCGCCCTTTTCGAGGATCTCCCATGCCAGCCGTTCATTGGCAGCGGGGAAAATTGAACCCAAACCGTTCCCGAGAACCGCCACGGTGCGGCCGCCGGACGCGACGCTTCCGGAATGCGCCGCCGCGTCGATGCCGAGCGCCAAACCGCTCACGACCGCGATGCCGTTCTTCGAAAGCTCGGAGGCCATCTGCCGAGCGATGATTTTTCCCTCCTCGGTCGCTTTCCTCGTGCCGACGATGGCGACCATCAATTCATCGGCGCGCGGCAAAACGCCCCGATAAAAAAGGTTCCG
>JAKALR010000016.1 GCA_021824045.1 bacterium
TTCGTTCAAGCATCAGCTGACCCAAGGCCTCATTGAGGTCATGGAGAAGCAATTCGGCGCGAACTGGACGCCCCGGCTGGAGCACGTGTTCCGGTTCACGTGTCTCGCGCTCCTCGATTATCCCCATGCCACGATGCGCGGCATGATTTCCATGCTTTCCGACCGAAACTACCGGCAAAAGGTGGTCGAATACATCGAGGACGATATGGTGAAGCGATTCTGGGCGATTGAATTTGCCGACTGGTCCGAAAAGTTCGACACGGAAGCCATCATCCCCCTGGTGAACAAGCTCGGGCAATTCCTTTCGAACCCCATGCTCCGGAACATTTTCGGCCAGAAAGAGAACAAAATTGATCTCGAAAAGTTGATGAACGAAAAAAAGATCATCCTCATCAACCTTTCCAAGGGAAAAATCGGGGAAGAAAATTCGAGCTTCTTTGGCTCGATGTTCATCACGAAAATCAAGCAAGCCGGCATGGCGCGCGCGGTGCTTCCGCAAGCCAAGCGGAACGATTTCTACCTCTACGTCGACGAATTTCAAAACCTCGTGACCGATACGTTCGAAAACTTGCTTTCCGAAGCGAGGAAATACGGCTTGTGCCTTACCGTCGCCCACCAATACGTCGGTCAGCTTTTGCCGAAAGTGCAGGCGGCAGTTTTGGGAAACACGGGAACCATCATCATCTTCCGCGTGGGCGGTGAAGATGCCGTGAAACTGAAACCGGAAATGGCCCCCGTCTTCGATGTGAAGGATATGATCAACCTCGGCATGGGGCAGATTTACATCAAAATGACGATCGACGGCGAAACGTATGATCCGTTCTCCGCGGAGACGCTCAAAGTTCTGCCGCCGACCCACTCCTCGTTCAAAGACGAGATCATTAAGCGGTCCCGCGAAAAATATTCCATCTCGGCGGATGCCGCGAAGCATCTCATCGCGGAGGAAGAAGCCGGCATTTGGCGGAGCGCGCAGGAAAAAGCGGCCATCACGGGCAAACCTGCCGATGCGAATGATCAAACCCCGGAGCCCCTCGTTTAATTACCAATTCTCAATTTACAATTTTCAACCAATTTTCAAACGTTTGAAAATTTTCAAATTGTAAAATTCACTGTAAATTGAACATTGGAAATTGAAAATTTAACCAAAGGCCGACTAAAAATAAATAAGTTTACTATGGTTTTCATTTACTCGACATGTCAAAATGTTGAAGAGGCCAGAAAACTATCCAAGCTTATTGTGGAGCGGAAGATCGCCGCGTGCGTCAATACATGGCCGATAGAATCCTGCTATACGTGGGAAGGCGCCATGAAGTGCGAGAACGAATACGCCCTACTCATCAAGACGAACGAGTCCAAAGTTCAGGACGTCGAGGATGTGATTCTTCAGAATCACACGTATTCAACGCCGATCGTCGCTGCGGTGGACGTCCGGCGCGTGAACCGCGCCTATAAAGAATGGATGACAACCGTGGTGGGTTAAGCAGAAGCTCTTGATTTTTCCTTATATTTGTTGTATAATACAACCATAAAAATATGTTTGTATTGTGGCTGATCATATTACTTATCGTCATATTCCTCGTCTATAAAATAACGAGGGGTTTGGTGTTGACCGCAAAGTGCAAGAAAATCTTCAGGATGCAGCAAAAGAAACTGAAGGAAGAAGGAGGTTTAACCGCGAATCACTTCGAAGAAGAGGATATCAGCGGGGACGAGGAATAATATCCGAGAGATCGTAAGATTTGACCTCCGAGCACCCGCTTGGCGCTCGGGAGACCGAGCATGGCCCCCGGTGCGAAGCCCCCGGGAGCCTGAATATTTGTTAGAATCTATACACGACCTCAGAAACCAAGCAATGCCAGAACTGCAAACGAGAGTTCGTTATTGAATCCGAAGACTTTTCGTTTTACGAAAAGATGCAGGTCCCGCCGCCGACGTTTTGCCCGGAGTGCCGACTCGAAAGGCGGCTCATGTGGTTCAAGGGCTTCCGTTTGTACAAACGGAAGTGTGACCTCTGCGGGAAAGAGAAGATATCGATGTACCGACCGGATTCGCTCTACAGGGTTTACTGCCCCGACTGCTGGTGGGGCGACGGGTGGAATGCCGAGGACTACGCGCGCGATTACGATTTCTCAAGGCCGTTCTTCGATCAGCTGAACAAACACTTCCATCAAGTCCCGATCCGGGGGCTCGCCGTGACGAAGGATGTGCAGGAACTTTCTCCCTACACCAACCATTGCGCGAGTTCGAAGAATTCCTACCTTATCTTCTATTCCGACAACAGCGACGACTGTGAGTACGGCTTTTATTTAACGAAGGACAAGGCGCTCCTCGACTGCAGTGTCTACTGGGAATGTACCGAATGCTACGATGGCATGAATGGTTTCCGGAACAATCATGTCCACGGCTCGCGGGGGAACGTGCACAGTTCGATTGACTGCCATTTCCTGCGGGACGCCCGGAATGCAGAGCATTGTTTCGGGTCCGCGAACGTCCACAACAAAAAGTATGTGTTCTTCAATGAACAGCTAACCAAGGAAGAGTACGAAAAAAAGATGAACGGGATCGACCTCGGTTCCTGCCGAACGTACCAGGAAATGAAAAAGCGTTCGGCGGAAGTGTGGAAAAATTCGATCCCGAATCCTTGCTACGACTATATGTTCAACGACAACTGCACGGGGAGCTACGTTTTCTATTCCAAGAATTGCAAGGAATGCTACGATTCCGGCTACTGTGAGGATTCAAAATACATGATGCTCATCAAGGCGCCGACTGTGAAGGACAGCTACGATTACACTGACTGGGGGGAGGGCGCTGAGCGCATCTACGACAGCATCACGGTGGGAAATCAGGTTTCCGACGTCAAATTCAGCCAGGATATTCACGCGAGCCACCACGTGGAATACTCCAAGAGCTGCATGGGATGTTCCTATCTTTTCGGGTGCTCGGGCCTCAGGAACAAGCAGTATCACATTTTCAATAAGCCGTATGCAAAGGGAGAATACCACGCGATGCGGGAGAGGATTGTGGAACAGATGAATACGATGCCGTACGTAGATCCCGCCGGGCGGATGTACCGATACGGCGAATTCTTCCCCATGACGCTCTCACCGCATGATTACAATGACACATTTGCCTATCTCTTTCATCCCTTAAAAGGAGATGAAGTGCAACGCGAAGGGCTCTCGTGGATCGAGATCTCGCCGAGTGAGCACGTGTCGACGATGAACGCTGCCGATCTCCCCGATCATATACGTGACGCGAAGGATAGTATTCTGAATGAGGTGATAAAGTGCACGACGTGCCCCCGGGGGTACAAGATCACGCCCTATGAACTCCAATTCCTGCGGCAGTATAACTTTCCGCTTCCACGGTGGTGCCCCTTCTGCCGCATCGAGGAAAAGGTGCGACAATGGGCCAAGCAAATGTCCCTCATTGAGCGGACTTGCGCGAAATGCGGGAAGAAACTCCGGACGCATTACCGCGAGGATGAAGCCCCCGTCGTCTACTGCACGGAATGCTACTTGAGGGATATCTTCAATTGATATGAACTCTGAAACGAGGCAATGCCAAAACTGTAAGCAAGAGTTTGTCATCGAACCGGACGACCTCACGTTCTACGAAAAGATGCAGGTCCCGCCGCCGACCTTTTGCCCCGAATGCCGGAGGCAGCGGCGGCTTGCCTGGCGGAACGATTACAATTTCTATAATCGCGAGTGCGGGCTCTGTGGCCGGAAGATTATCTCCATTTATTCGTCGGAGAAACCCGTCCCGATCTATTGTAATAAATGCTGGTGGGGCGACGGGTGGGATCCGAAGAAATACGGTCGTGATTACAATCCATCACGGTCTTTCTTTGAACAGTATCGGGAACTCCTCGATGCCGTACCGGCTCTCGCGATTCTGAATGACAACAATATCGCGAGCGTCGGGTGTGAATACACGAACTATTTCGCTCTCGGCAAAAACTGTTACCTCACGATGAACTCATGGAAAGTGGAAGATTGTATGTATTGCTACCATATGGTGAACGCGAAGGATATGGTGGATGTGATGACGGTTTTCTCGAATGCCCGGAATATCTATGAATCGATCTACGTAGGAGAGAGCAACTCCTGCCGGTTCGTTTTTAACTCAGAATCGCTCATCGACTGCGCTTTCTGTTATGACTGCCGGGATTGCAGCGATTGCTTCATGTCCATCGGCCTCCGTCACAAAAAGTACTGCGTGAAAAATAAGCAATATGCAAAGGAAGAATATGAGAAAATCCTCGATGGATACCGGCTCGACACCTGGAGCGGGTCGGAACGAGCCAAAAAGGAATTCTCTGATTTCATTCTGAAATTCCCGCGGAGGCCGGCTAACTTCATGAATTGTGTCAACTGCACGGGAAATTACCTCGTCAATTCCAAAAACGCCTTGAATTGCTGGAACGCGGTGAGAGTTGAAGATTCTAAGTTTTTTGAGAATGGTGACACGATTAAGGACAGCTACGACTGCGCGAGCGGGGGCGAGCAGGAGCTTTGCTACGAAGGTATCAATCCCGACAATTCGTATGGCACGCATTTCACGTCTTACTGCCATAAAGATCGGAATGTTTGGTATTCCGACAGCTGCCAATCGTCCGAAGAACTTTTTGGATGCGTAGGTTTGAAGAGTGCCAAATACTGTATCCTGAACAAACAATGCGACAAAGAATCATATGAGAAGCTTCAGGCGCAAATCATAGAGGATATGAAAAAGAAAGGAGAATGGGGTGAGTTTTTCCCGGCATCGCTCTCGACCTTCGGATACAACGAAACACTGGCGGAAGATAACTACCCTATGACGAAAGAAGAAGCGCTCGCGAAGGGGTATCGATGGCAGGACAAACTCCAATTTACGACGGGGAAGGAAACGATGCGGGAAATTCCTGATGCGATCGGGGATGTCCCGGACTCGATCGTGAACGAAATTCTCGCCTGCGCCACATGCGGAAGGAATTACAAAATCCTCGCGGAGGAGCTCGCGTTCTATAAGCGGAATGGCATTCCGGTCCCGCGGAAGTGCTTTTTCTGTCGGCTCAAGGATCGCTTGAAGCTCAAAAATCCCGTTAAACTTTGGCATAGGAGTTGTATGTGCGACAAAACCGGTCACCGTCACTCGGGTCGGTGTCCTAATGAATTCGAAACGACCTACGCCCCCGACCGCCCCGAGATCGTGTACTGCGAAAATTGCTACCAAAGTGAAGTAATCTGATGCCCATTTTCATCCTGAGCGGAGTCGAAGAGTGAAGCGTGCTATCAGGCGGAGGTGATATGATTGTCTTCTCCTATTCGCGCGAATGGGAGAAGAACGATCGCTTGCTGTTCTATGGTATAATCGTTCCTGCTATGGATACTGAGCTCAGGCCCAAAAGGAGGGGTATTTATCTCATTGTAATTTCGAGGATTACCCGAAGCATCGCGGCCGGAATGATCAACATCGCGTTCCCGTACTACATTCTCGTCGATCTTCATCAAAGCGCCGGCACCATCGGCCTCATTTACGTCGCGGCGACGCTCGCGACGGCCGTTTTGAGTTTCTTGGCTGGCATTATGACGGATGTCTGGGGAAAGCGGGGGACGCTCATCATAACGAGTGTCCTTTTGCCGGTGAGTTCGCTTCTGGTCTTTTATTCATCGAGTTTATGGATGGTTTTCCTCGCGGCCATGATCGGCGGCTACTCCGCGACGGGATCATTGGCCGGCGGCGGTATCGGCGGCGCGGTCCAGCCGATTCAAAATACCGTTTTGGTTGATCTCACGCCGAGCGAGAAGCGGACGAAGTACTTCTCTTTTTTCACATTCCTTTCCGGTGTGACGGCCGCCCTGGGAGCGCTTCTCGCGAAGGTCTTTTCTATTCAGGAGATCTTCCTCATAGCAACCGTGATCGCCGCAGTCGGTGTCATCGCTCTCCCGTTTATCGCGGTCACGGAATCGAAGGGCAAGCTCCGCGTTTTGAAGACGAAGGCGACGATCGGCAAATTCACGCTGACCGGCATCTTGAACGGCTTTTCGCAGGGACTCATTGTCCCGTTCCTCGTTCCGTTCTTCCTCCTCATTTATAACGTTCCGAAATCGCAAATGGCGGAATACGCTTTCATCTCCGGCGTCGTCGGGTCGGTTGCACTCCTTGCTGCTCCGGCGCTCGAGAAATACTTCGGGTTCGTGAAGAGCATGGTGTGGACCCGGGGGATCGGGACGATTCTCTTTGTCGCTTTCCCGATCATTCAATTCCTGCCGCTCGCCGTTTTCATTTATGTTTTCGGTCCGGCGCTCCGCATCATGGCGCTCCCGATCCAGCAGGCGGAACTCACCCGGAGGGTAGACGGCGACGAAATGGGCCGCGCGCTCGGCGTGAACCAAGTCGCGCGTCTTGCAGCCTCGTCCGCCGGCACGGGTCTCGCCGGGTACCTCATGGATTCCGCGCTTTTTGAGATCCCGTTTTTCGCATACGGCGCCGTCATGGTTGCGAATATCTATCTCTACATCCGCTTCTTCGGGAAGAAACATTCAACGGATTAGAACGGTGCGATCCCGGCATTTATCCGTCTGCGCGAAAATACCCCGGGCGTCAGCCCGCGGAGCTTCATTATTCTATTGATTGAACAATCACAATAACCGCGGGGGAGCGTTTTCTTTGTGGATGCGTATTTTGCGGTCGATCATTTTCTGGAGATCGACGACTCTGATTTTCCACTTTCTGCCGATTTTGAAAGCCGGCAGTTTTCCTTTCCGGCACCATTCAAGCACGGTTCGCTCCGTGACGCCGAAAAATTTGGCGAGCTTCGTGGTGTCGTACATGGCATTTTCCTGCCGCTTCATCCACTACCATTATATCACCTTATGTCCTGATTCCCGGGGCACCCGACAGAGGCCCCCGGTGCGAAGCCCCCGGGGGCCTATGTTAGAATCTATACATGACCTCAGAAACCCGGCAATGCCAAAATTGTCGTCAAAACCCCACCATCGAGCCGGAGCCCCGTATCAAAGCGAAGCTTGGTACGGGATTCCGCTTTGACCTATACTGAATTCAATGGCTGCCGCTGAACAAAAGGTTTGTCAGAATTGCAAGCAATCCTTCGAGATCGACGCTTCAGATTTCAGTTTCTACGACCGCATCCAGGTCCCGCCACCCACGTGGTGTCCAAATTGCCGCCTCATGCGGAAGATGGCATGGCGCAACGAGCGAACGCTCTATAAACGAACATGTGATCTTTGTAATAAATCAATTATTTCCATTTATCCGGCGGGAAGCGACTTCCCCGTTTATTGCGAGGGATGCTGGTGGTCCGACAAGTGGAATCCGGAACTCTTCGCACGCTCCTATGATTTCGCCCGCCCCTTCTTTTCCCAGTTTTCAGAGTTCCTTCTGAAACGCGTTCCCGCCATGGCGCTTTTCAACACGACGGCGACCAATGCTGACTACTGCAACTACATGGCAGGCGCGAAAAATTGCTACCTTCTGATGGGAGGACGGGAAAGTGAGGATATCCTCTACTCGAACCGGATTTACATGTCGAAGGATGGAATGGATCTTTACACAAACACCAAGACGGAAAGGTGTTATGAGTCAATCCAGTGCGAGAATTCCTATGGCCTTATGTTCTGTCAGTATTGTGATTCCTGTTCCAATTCTGCATTCGTCTACGACTGCAAGAATTGCCAAAATTGCTTCGCTTCGACCAATCTGCGGAACAAGCAGTATTATTTCTTGAACCAACCCTGCACGAAGGAAGAATATCAGGCGAAACTGTCGAAGGTGAATTTGGGAAGTCGTGCCCAAGTCGAGGAATGGCGGAGAAAATTCGACGATCTGAAGAAGAAATCGCTCCATAAATACGCAGAGATATTGAAATCGGTGGATTGTACAGGTGACAACCTGAAGAACTCGAAAAACTGCCGGAGCTGTTTCGATTTTTCCGGTGACAATTACGAAAATTCAAATTACTCCCACTATGTCGGTCTCGGTCTCAAGGATTCGTCTGACGTTTACGGATTGAGCAGGGGAGATCTTCTCTATGAAAGCCTTTCTCTCGGTTTTGAATCGACAGAGAATTCACGCTACGTATGCAGCCAGTTCATCAAGGGAAGTTCCGACATATTCTATTCCTACAATTGCACCTCATCTCAGAATCTCTTCGGCTGCATCGGCCTCCGAAGCAAGCAGTACTGCATCCTGAACAAGCAGTACTCGAAGGAAGAATACGAGCAATTGATCCCGCGGATCATTGATCAGATGAATACCATGCCCTATATCGATCAAAAGGGGAGAAAGTACGGCTACGGCGAGTTCTTCCCGCCGGAACTATCACCCTTTGCCTACAATGAAACGATCGCGCAGGAATATTTTCCGCTCACGAAAGAGGAGGCGATGGATCGGGGTTACCGGTGGAAAGATCCGAATATCAGAGAATATCAGGTGACCATTCGATCTGAAGATCTTCCGGACAATATTAAAGACGTCGCCGATTCCATCGTGAACGAGGTTGTCGGGTGTGCCCATGCGTGTCCGCCAGCCGGCGGGTGCCTTCACCAGTGCGTCGGCGCTTTTAAGATCGCTCCTCAAGAATTTCAATTCTACCGGCTGATGAATTTACCCCTGCCTCGGTTATGTCCGAACTGCCGGCATTACGAACGCCTTGGGAAGCGAAATCCCATGAAGCTCTGGCACCGCGGTTGCATGTGTGGTTCGACAAGCTCACCACAGGCGAAGAATACAGCTGTTCATTTCCACGGAAAAGGAAAATGTCCCAATGAATTCGAAACCTCCTACGCTCCCGACCGCCCGGAGATCGTGTATTGTGAGCAGTGCTACAACGCCGAGGTCGTTTGATGTATGATTGAAGTGATGGCTAAAGAGGGGGTCATCTGTCAGAATTGTAAACAGAAGTTCGTCATTGAACCCGAAGATTTTGCGTTTTATGAAAAGATGCAGGTACCTCCGCCGACCTTCTGCCCTAATTGCCGACTAATGAGGCGACTTGTGTATCGGAATGAGCGAGGTCTTTCAAGGAGAAGGTGCAATGCGCCGGGGCATACGGAGAATATGCTCTCTATTTACTCAAATCCAAAAATGCGCATTTACGATCAGAAATATTGGTGGAGTGACGAGTGGGATCCGATGCAGTATGGTCGTGCCTATGACTTCTCGAAGCCGTTCTTCGTACAGTTCTGTGAGCTTCTGGGACAAACGCCGCTCATCACACTGAGCGACAGCAAATCGACAAATACCAGCTACTGCAACATGGTGGTCGAATGCAAGAATTGCTATATGTTGAGTGCGGTGTGGGGTAGCGAAGACTCTTGCTACAGCAACAGAATTTCTTACTGCAAAGATACGGTTGATTCCTATATTTGCCATCGGATGGAGATAAGCTACGAGAACGTTTACTGCAAAGATTCTTATCGGCTCTTCTTCAGCTGGAACTGTGAGAGCTGCAATAATTCGTATTTCCTTTACGACTGCCGTGGATGCTCCGATTGCGTCTGTTGCACCAGCTTGCGGAACAAGCAATATCACATTTTCAACAAGCCGTATTCAAAGGAGGAATATCAAAAAGAACTTGAAAAACTCGATCTGGGGGATATCAATACTCTGAGAATACTGAAGAAAAAGCTTGATGACTTATACGCCAAATCGATCCACAAATACGCGCAGATACTTAAATCGGTGAATGTTGTCGGGGATAACGTGGAAGAAGCGAAGAATTGTTTTTGGTGCTTCGACGTAGCGGGCAACGCGGAAAATTCAAAGTACTGCAACTGGGCAACGTATAACATGCGCGACTGTTATGATTCCGGGCCGGGGGCAGGAGGAAACTGTGAGCTGGTGTATGAAGGAGTAAGTGCAGGTGTCTCCAATGCACGGTGCAGCTTCGGAGTAACGGTGTGGTATTCCCACGATGTTCACTACAGCTATACCTGTGATTCTTCGTCTTACCTTTTCGGTTGTGTGTCGCTCCGGAACAAACAATACTGTATCCTCAACAAGCAATACTCCAAGGAAGAATATGAATCATTGGTTCCTCGGATCATCCGGCACATGAATACGATGCCCTATGTTGATTCAAAAGGGAGAGTCTATAAGTATGGAGAATTTTTCCCTCCGGACTTGTCTCCCTTCGCGTACAACGAGACCATTGCCCAAGAGTATTATCCACTGACAAAAGAAGAAGCATTGAACGAAGGGTATCGGTGGAAAGATCCGGAAGCGCGGAACTACGAAATAACGCTCCGTCCGACCAATCTTCCCGCCTCTATTGAGGAGGCGAGTGATAAAATCGTGGATGAAATGATTGGTTGTGAGCACGAAGGGAAATGCAAATGCAGATGTACCTCGGCATTCCGGATAATACCCCAGGAACTCGTTTTCTATAGAAAATTTAATCTGCCCTTGCCGCATCTCTGCCCGAATTGTCGTCATTACGAAAGGCTCAAACAAAGGAATCCCATCCAATTATGGCACCGAAAGTGCCAGTGTAACGGCGAGAGTTCTGAGAAGGGCGTTTACCGAAATACAGTTTCTCACATTCACAACGCGGATCATTGTCCGAATGAGTTTGAAACACCATATGCGCCCGAGAGACCCGAAGTTATCTACTGCGAGGAGTGCTACCAGCGGGAGGTGGCATAACGGAGTTTCCAATTTTTAATTTTCAATCAATTTTCAAGAGATCAACGACCGGAAAATCTACCCTTATCCCACGATCGTGGGATAAGGGTAGATTTTTGGTTTTTCTGCTTCTTTGCTAAAATGAAAGCATGACCATCAAGCAAACGAAAAAAATCCCAGCGAATTCAAGT
Organism: bacterium; assembly: GCA_021824045.1. Taxonomy (GTDB): domain Bacteria; phylum Patescibacteriota; class Minisyncoccia; order UBA6257; family GWB1-50-10; genus JAKAHT01. Next base: position 10,824 of record JAKALR010000016.1, read on the forward strand.
TTGATTTTTATCGTCGATAAAGACGTCAAAAAACATCCGTTTTTCGGCGTTTTGAACGCGAGGGAAAAAGAATACGTCGCGAGTGCGGGGAAAGATTTTGAAGGCGCGGACGGCGAAACCGTCGCGACGCTTCCCGGCGGCCGCCGCGCGGTCTTCATCGCCCGGCCGGAAAAGTTCAATCACCGGAAATCAATTCTCCTCATGAGGAGAATTGTCGCCGTTGCTCGGGAAAAGAGGCTGCAAAGGATTGCCGTCGCCGGGGAAGATTTTCGAACCGGAGAAAAGGAATTTGACACCTTAGTCCCGCGGGTCGCCGCCATGGAATTCGAAATCGCGAATTTCGAATTCGTGAAATACAAAACGCCGCCGAAGCGCGGATGGAATTTTATCGACGAGGTGCTGATATACGTAGATAAAGAAAGGGTAATAACGGATATTGAGAAACAGTTAAAAGAGGGAAAAATCATCGGGGAGGAAATAAACGAAACCAGAAAACTTTCCAATACGCCGGGCGGCGATATGACGCCGGAAGTTTTGGCGCGAGCGGCTGTTTCGGCCGGCACAAGAACCGGCTTCAAGACGAAGGTTTTGAACGAGAATGAAATCAAAAAGCTGGGCATGGGCGGAGTTCTCGGTGTCGCGCGCGGTTCGTCCGAGAAGCCAAGGTTCATCATCATGGAATATCTAAAGGGTGGAAAAGAAAAACCGATTGTTCTGGTCGGCAAGGGCGTAACGTTCGACAGCGGGGGATTGAATTTGAAACCGTCGAGCGGTATTTACGAAATGCACATGGACATGTCGGGCGGCGCGGCAGTCATCCATACGCTCGCGGCTGCAGCGCGGCTGAAACTCGCGAAGAATATCATCGGCTTGATTCCGGCGGTGGAGAACATGCCGTCCGGGTCCAGCTATCATCCGGGCGATCTTCTGAAAACGATGTCCGGCAAGACCATCGAGGTCTTGAACACCGACGCCGAAGGGCGGGTCATCCTCGCGGACGCACTCCATTACGCGAAACGGTACGATCCGGAACTCGTCATCGATATCGCGACCTTGACGGGAGCGGCGATGGTGGCCTTGGGCCAGCGGGCGTCGGCGATTTTCTCGACCGATGAAAAATTCGCGAAAAAAATGCAGGAAAGCGGGGAACTTGCGGGCGATTACGTTTGGCCGCTGCCCCTGTGGGAAGAATACGAGGATGACATCAAGGGGACGTTCGGCGACGTGGCAAACGATGCGAAGACACGGTACGGCGGAACGATAACCGCCGCCGCGTTCCTGTGGCAGTTTATCAAAGGGACGCCGTGGATGCACATCGATATGGCGCCGCGGATGACCTCGATCGACGGCGAGTATCTCGCGAAGGGCGCCGCCGGGTCTCCCGTCGCGCTTCTCATGCAATTTTTGAGCGAGTGAGCCCCCACACCTAAGCAAGAGCGAAGTATTTAGTAGACCGATACTGAGATAGAGATTGATATAGAGTTCTTGGTGGAAAATTTCTGGGGAATTCGAGGAACATACTCTTGCTTAGGTGTGGGGGTGAATTATAATGAATGCTATATGCCGAGAAATGCTTCGAGGGGGAAGGCGTGGGTGGTCGCCGTTTCCATGGGATACGGCCACCAGCGGACGGCTTTCCCATTGAAAGACCTCTCTCCTGAGGGGAAGGTGATCAATGCAAACGATTATGAGGGAATCCCGACTGATGATCGGGAGATTTGGTCCAGCACATCACATTTCTACGAATTTATTTCGCGTTTCAAGCGGGTGCCGCTCGTGGGGTCGGCCGTTTTTTATTTGTATAACCGGTTCCAGAGGATTCTGACCTTTTATCCGAAACGCGACCTTTCGCGGCCGACCGAGACGCTGAAACAAGCATTCCGTCTCATTCGGAGCGGCTGGGGGAAAGATCTCATCGAACGGCTGTCCAAGAAGAACATCCCGCTCGTCACGACGTTTTTCACAACCGCGTTTATGGCTGAAGAGTGGAAATATCCGAGCAGCATTTATTGCGTGACGGCCGATGCGGACATCGCACGGGGATGGGCGCCGCTCGACCCGGGAAAAACAAAAATCCATTATTGCGCGTCGACCGACCGGGTCTTCGAGCGCCTGAAGCTTTACGGCGTGAAAGAAGAGAATATCCATCTCACGGGGTATCCGCTTCCGAAGGAAAACATCGGCGGCGCCGGTATGACGATTCTGAAAAAAGACATGCGCCCGCGGCTCGTGAATCTCGATCCTTCGGGGCGATACACGAGCGAATACGGACCGGTCATCAGGGAAAATTTTGGCAAACTGCCGAAGTCGTCCGGACGGCCCCTCACAATCATGTTCTCGATCGGGGGAGCAGGAGCGCAGAAAGAGATCGGCATAACCATCGTGAAGAGTCTCCGGGATGACATCAGGGCCAAGAAGGTGAAGGTCATTCTTTCGGCGGGCACGCGGCAGGAGACAATGAACTATTTCGCGGACGAGTTGAAGCAATTGGGATTTAAGGAGCCCTGGAACGACGGCGCCGAAATCCTCTGGGCGATCGGTCTCCGTGACTATTTCGACAAATTCAACGAGGCTCTGCGGACAACGGATATCCTGTGGACCAAGCCGTCGGAACTCTCGTTTTATTGCGCCTTGGGAGTGCCCATCATCATCGCGCCGCCCATCGGATCGCAGGAAGATTTCAATCGGGAGTGGCTTCTGAAAGTCGGGGCCGGCATGGACGAGTACGATCCGGAGTACGCGCACGAATGGCTTTTTGATTATTTGAAAGACGGATGGTTTGCCGAAGCCGCTATGCACGGGTTCTTGGAAGCCGAGAAGATGGGCGCGTACCATATCGAGAAACTGATTGCAAAAGCAAAATGATGGATTGGCTTTACATCGGCATCATCGCGTATTTCCTGAACGCCATCTCCTTCGTTATTTCGAAGATCATGCTTACGGATTTGATTCCCGATCCGTGGGTCTACACCTTTCTCGTGAACGCCCTCGGAATTTTAGTCGTCGTTCTTTTGCCGTTCAGTTTTTTTATTCCGTCGTTGCCGGTGGTTCTCGCGGCTCTTGCATCCGGCGTAACCTACGTTTTCGCACTTCTCATAATGTATAAACTGCTCTTCAAGGAAGAAGCGTCGCAGGTCGTACCTTTGACGGGCGGCATGACGCCGATCTTCGTTTTCCTGATGGCGTTCTTCGCCCTCGGCGAATTCCTGAACACGAATCAAATCATTGGTTTCGTCCTCATTGTCGTTGGCGGATTCATCGTGTCCCATGAGGAATCCCTCAAGGAACGGGTAGCGCACATGGGGAGGAAGCTCTTCTGGGGTTCGGTCCTCTCGGCTTTGCTCTTCGCCGCTTCGCAGGTTTTAATGAAGTTCGTGTTCAACAACGACACATTCATGAACGGCTTCCTGTGGCGGGGCTTCGGGGCGGTTCTCGGCGCGTTGCTCTTGCTCATCCCGGCCTTGCCGCGGAAAGCCATCCTCGGATCGTTCAAAACTTCGAATATGAAGACCGGCTTCATCTTCATCGTCGGCCAGATCGCTGCCGTCCTCTCGTTCATCCTCGTGAATTACGCGTTTTCTCTCGGTCCGGTGTCCTTGGTGAATGCCCTGTCGGGGATCCAATACGCGTTCCTTTTCGGATTCATCGTGTTCCTGTCGAAGAAATTCCCGAAGCTCCTGAAGGAGCCCTTGAAACCGGGGATTGTGAAACAAAAAGTTTTGAGCATAGTCTTGATAACGATAGGAGTTTTTGCACTATTTGTTTGAAATTTTCAATTTACAATTTTTGATTTTCAATCAATTTTCAATGAAAAGAATTTTCAAAACGATAGGAATAAGAT
>JAKALR010000001.1 GCA_021824045.1 bacterium
GGAGACCTTCATTTTTCGCCCGGAAGTTCGTGAGTTCCCTCGTGCGGCAGGCGTTCACGAGGACATCCCCCGCCTTGGCGTTGATTCCCACCACCATGCCTTCATACGCCTCCATGCCCGATTCCACGAAGAGCTTTCCCCTCCCCTGGGCCGCCACGAGGCCGTAGTTGTTGGTTGTTCCCGTTTCGGTATTCACAATCGAACCGTGGTCGTCGTTCTGAAGTTCTCCTTTGTATTCTTCGTATCCCAGAAAAATACTGTTCATGATGCCGGTTCCCTTGGTCGAGGTCAGAAACCGATTCCGTATGCCGATGAGGCCCCTCGTCGGAATGGCGAAGTCCATGAAGGTCGTTCCGTTGTCAACGCGCATATCTTTCATGATGCCCAGCCGCTTTCCCAGCATTTCAATAATTGTGCCAGCATACGCTTCCGGAACCTCTATCGAAACGAGTTCGATCGGTTCCAATTTTTTACTGTTCTCTTCTTTGAAGATGACCTGGGGTTTCGAAACTTCGATCTCATATCCCTCGCGCCTCATTTTCTCGATGAGGATCGAAAGATGCAGTTCTCCGCGTCCGGCGACCACCCACCGGTCGAATGAATCGGTCGGGGTGACGGAAAGCGCCACATCGGTTTCCAATTCATGCTCCAAGCGCTCCTTGATGTTCCGCGACGTTGTATACGTTCCATCCTGGCCGGCGAAGGGCGATGTGTTCACGCTGAACGTCATCTTGATGGTCGGTTCGTCGATTGTGATTGTGGGAAGCGCTACGGGGTTTTCGGCGTCGGCGATCGTCTCGCCGATTGAAATGTCCGGAATGCCGGCAACGGCCACGATGTCACCGGCTTCCGCCGTATCGACGTCGATCCGCGCGAGTCCGTCGAAAAGCATAACCGCGCTCAATTGTTCTTTCTTCACCTCCCCGCTCCTCGTGATGTGGGCGATAGTCGATCCTTTCTTGAGCGTTCCGGAATAGAGTCGGCCGATGGCTACCTTGCCCTTGTAATTGTCATAAACGAGATTCACCGTGAGCATTTGGGTCGGCTTTGAAGAGTCGATCGCGGGAGCGGAGATATAGGAAATAACGTTGTCGAAAATGGGCTCCACGTTCTTCATTTCGCCGAGATCCGGTTTGAGCCCCGCTTTACCCTGGACGGCCGAGGCGTAGATGACGGGGAATTCTATTTGCTCATCCGTCGCGCCGAGTTCGATGAAAAGATCGTAGGTTGCGTTCAAAACCCACGCTGGCCGGGCGTCGGGCTTATCAATTTTGTTAATGACAAGGATCACCTTATGACCCGCTTGGATCGCCTTCCGGAGGACGAATTTGGTTTGTGGCATGGGACCCTCCTTGGCGTCCACGAGGAGCAAGACGCCGTCCACCATGCGCATGATGCGTTCCACTTCTCCGCCGAAGTCGGCATGGCCGGGCGTGTCGACGATGTTAATCTTTACTCCTTTGTAGTGTACGGACGCGTTTTTTGAAAAGATGGTGATCCCCCGCTCCCGTTCGAGTTCGTTGGAATCCATAATGAGATCCTGCGACGCATCGCCCTTCATTTTGAAGTTTTCGGATTGCCTCAAGAGCGCGTCGACCAGAGTCGTTTTCCCGTGGTCAACGTGAGCAATGATGGCTATATTTCTAATGTCCTCTCTTTTTTTCATATATTTTTGAATTCGCCCGCGTTTTATTTCTTATCGGCGACGTAACGCCTTATTGAACCAAAAAAAGCGGCAATTGTCAAAAGATGTCGCATATTGTATGATAAGGGTATGGAAAATATAGAAAAAGGAGGAAATATCGCAAAAGTCCTGCAAGAGGTGCCGCCGAATGTCCACGATTTGGCCGACAGCATCATGGTCGATATTCTGGCGAATGAAACTCTGGAAAAGAATATCGAAACGGGAGCGAACGAAATTCTCATCGGACAGCTCATGGAGGCGGAAATCACTAAGGTAGTGACGAGGTATGAAAATGCAGAGGGGTATGGCAAGGACTATGTCGAGGATGCGCTCCTTCCGGAGCTCCGGAACGCCTTGGAGCATTTTGATTTTAGGAGCAGGAATGTCGACGAGGAAAAGGCAAATCGGATACGGCAAGCGGTGGCATCTTCTTTTGAGAAAAGGTCTTAGGGGAGAAAATTATATCCCCTGACCTTTTTGTGGTACGCAATGGCGAAGCGATGAGCTTCGTCTCGTACTTTTATGAGCGTCGCGAGATCGGTGAATGGCGGAATTCTTCCTATGATATCATTCCGTTTCCGTTCCGGTCCTTTCACGATGCCGACGACCGGGATGGTAACTCCCGCCTTGTTGAGGATTCCGCGGACGGCGCTCACTTGTCCTCTGCCGCCGTCAATGAGGAAAAGATCGGGTAAAGGCCATCCGCCGGCCGGCGGAGTTCTTTTGAGGCGCCGTTCGAGAATTTCCCGGAGCATGCCGAAATCGTCCGGTTGAAGAACGGTCTTGATCTTAAATTTCCGATATTCGTTTTTGTCAGGCTCGTTGTTGGTGAAGACAACCATGGAACCGACCGCCGAAGTGCCGTTGATGTTTGAAATATCATAGCCTTCGATACGGTAATTTTGCTTGTCCGCCATAGCCTCGGCGGAGGTGGAAATCTTGTCATCGGAGATGACCGCCACGTCTTGGATGTGCCGGAGGGCGAATAATTGCCGCTTCAGCTCCCCTGCCCACTCAAAGTCCAAGGCCTTGCTTGCCGACCTCATGTCGCGCTCTATATTCTTTGTTATTCTTTCTTTTTTGCCTTCGAAGATGAGTTTGACGTTCTGTATGTTCTTCGCATACTCCTCTTTTGAGATCGCTCCGATGCATGTTCCGGGGCAAAGACCGATTTGATAGTCGAAACAAGGCCGTTGTAGGGGCCTTAGCGGAGTCGGATGAGTTGCATACGGGAATATCCTCCTGATAATCCTCAGGGCTTCGCGGATGCTTGAGGCGGAGGTGAATGGACCGTACCCCGCACCAAGCCGAACGCTGCGCTCTTCGCGCTCCCGTGCGGGGCGTTTCGTTGGGCGTTTCGTTGGTGACGGGGCGAGTCTTTTGCCTTCTTTAATATCCTTTCCTCTCACCAATAAAACCCTGGGATATTTTTCTTTTGTTATGGCGACATAGAGGAAGCTTTTGTCGTCTTTCTCTTTGATGTTGAACGGCGGCTGGTGTTTCTTGATGAGTTTCGATTCGAGTATCAGTGCTTCCACGCCCGTATCGGTCTTCTTAAATTCAATTTTACTTATTCCATCCACTAATCCCTCGATCCTTGCGTCGTGAGGTCTCGTGAAATAGCTCGAGACCCGTCGCTTCAAGTTGACGGCTTTGCCGATATAGAGAATCTTCCCCGCGCCGTCTTTCATGATGTAGACGCCGGGAGTTTCCGGAAGTTTTGAGTAGAGATTCATTACCTATAATTTCTTCTTTTCTCCAATTAAAATCAAGCCTGCGGAAATTTGTTTTGAGGAAGCTCTCGGAGGCAAAAAAGCTTGGTTCCGCCTTTGGCGGATTTTTCGCCGAGAGAGCAGGATGGCTTTTGCCGCTGGAGCAAAAGAACATCCGGTTCCGAGAAATAAGTTTCCGCAGGCGCCTCAGTAGTCGTTTCCCGAGATAAAATCGATAAAGCTCTGGAGCGGTTTTTTCACGGGCTTCGGGTGATGCGTCGCTCCCCTGATCTCGCGTATATTGTTCGCCGTTTCATTCACTCCCACTGCGATGATTTCTTTCGCCGCGCTGAAGTCGTCCCAATGATAGTTCAAGACCGGCGGATGGAGCATGAGGCTGGCCTCCTTGATCCTTTCTTTGGCTACCTGGTATTCCAGCGCCGAAAAAGCGTCGACGATAGTCGATTTGATGCCGGAGAGAGAGAAACGTTCGTCTTCGATGTCGGGCCACTTGCTCGAGACGTCGACGCCGATGATATATTCGGCGCCCATTCCTTTTACAATGTCCACGGGAACCGGATTCACGAAACCGCCGTCCATGAGAAGTTTTCCGTCGATTTCGACGGGTGAGAAAGCGATAGGAAGGGCCGAGCTCGCCTTCACGGCTTTTACGAGGCTGCCTTTGCTGATAACCACCTCATCGCCGTTCTTAACGTCGGTCGCGATGGCCTTGAATGGTATCTTGGTGTTTTTGATGTCTAATCCGTCGATTTTCTCCGCGAGCATTTTTTCGACGGCTTCTTCATCCGTGAAGAGCAAACTCTTTTTTCTCCTCAAATGCTTTCGATGGAAAGAATATTTCTCGGCTATTTCGAGGAATGCCCGTTCTATGAAATCGATGTCCTCCGTCGCGGCGTAGAGGCCGCCGACAAGGGAACCCATTGAGGTGCCGGCCAGGTAGTCGATTTTAAATCCGGCCTTGAGGAGCGTTTTGATGACCCCGATGTGGGCAAGCCCCTTGGCTCCCCCGCCCCCGAGCGCTAATCCTATGGTTTTCGGTTTATTCATCTCCTAAATTATAAAATATTAATTTGAAATTAGAAATTGTCGAAAATTGATTAAAAATTAAAAATTGGAAATTAAAAATTCAGAAAGTTCTCAAAATTAATCCTTGAGAACTTTCTTGAGGTACTCGCCGGTGAAACTCCCGGCTTTTTTGGCGATGATTTCCGGATTTCCCGCGGCGATCAGCCGGCCGCCTTTTTCCCCTCCCTCGGGGCCGAGATCGATTACCCAGTCGGCGGTTTTCACGACGTCCAGGTTGTGCTCGATGACGACGATGGTATTCCCCCGTTCGACGAGTTTTTGGAGGACCTCGATGAGTTTCTTGACATCGGCGAAGTGGAGACCGGTTGTCGGCTCGTCCAAAAGGTAAAGCGTGCGTCTCGTGTCGCGCTTGCCGAGTTCGGCGCCAAGTTTGATCCGCTGTGCTTCTCCGCCGGAAAGGGTTGTTGCCGACTGTCCGAGTTTCAAGTACCCGAGACCGACCTCATTCAGTATTTTCAATTTGTCCTCAATCCAGGGGATGTCGTCGAAGAACTTCGTCGCTTCCTCGATGGTCATTTCGAGGACTTCGAAAATGTTCTTTTCCTGGTACTCAACTTCCAGCGTTTCCCGGTCGAATCGCTTTCCTTTGCAGATGTCGCAGGTTACGTAGACCGTCGGCAGGAAGTGCATTTCGATCGCGATGACGCCGTGACCCTCGCAGTTCTCGCATCGCCCGCCGCGGACGTTGAAGCTGAACCGCCCCGGCTTGTATCCCCTCACCCGCGCATCGGGCGTCGAAGCGAAGAGATCGCGGATTGGTCCCCAGGCGCCGACATACGTGGCGGGGTTCGATCTGGGCGTCCGGCCGATCGGCGATTGGTCGATGTTGATGATACGGTTCAAGTATTCGGTTCCGATGATCTCTTTGCATTGTCCCGTCTTGAAATGCGATCCGTTGAATTTGTTGGACAAGTTCTTGAAAAGGACGTCGTACACAAGCGTGCTTTTGCCTGATCCGGAAACGCCGGTGACGGCCGTGAACCGGCGGAGCGGGATATCGACGTCGAGATTCCTCAGGTTGTTTTCCGTGGCGCCTTTTACTTTCAAGAAGTCGTGGGTTTTCGGGACAGCTCTCCGCGTTTTCGGAATCGCGATGAATTCTTCGCCCCGGAGGTAATCCAAGGTCAACGATGTTTGCTTCTTGTCGGAAAAGACCTGGGGAATCGGGCCGTGGGCGACAACTTTCCCGCCGTGGACGCCGGCGCCCGGGCCGATGTCGACGAGATAGTCCGACTCGCGGATGGTATCTTCATCATGTTCCACGACGATGATGGTGTTCCCGAGATCGCGGAGGTTTTTGAGCGTCTGGATGAGTTTCGCGTTGTCTTTCTGGTGGAGACCAATCGTCGGCTCGTCGAGAATGTAGAGGGCTCCCACGAGGCGCGATCCGATCTGGGAAGCCAGGCGGATCCGCTGCGACTCCCCGCCCGAAAGCGTCCCGGCTTTGCGGTCGAGTGTCAGGTATTCGAGTCCGACGTCAATCATAAATTTCAGACGATTCTTAATCTCTTTCATCGGCACTTCGGCGATCATGAGGGAACTCTCGTTTTTCTTGAGTTTCGTTTCGAGTTTTGTGAAAAAATCGAACGAGTTCACGATTGAAAAAGCGGTGACCTCGGCGATATTCTTGTCATCGATGAGCACATTTAAGCTTTCCGTCTTGAGCCGTTTCCCGAGGCAGGTCGGACATATTTTTTCCGACCAGGGATTTTCGACGCCGAGGCCGTGGCAGGTTTCGCAGGCGCCGAAGGGGCTGTTGAACGAAAAGAGCCGCGGTTCGATCTCGGGGAAGGAAAAGCCGTCCACGGGGCAGGTGTATTTGGCGGAAAGGGATACCTCCTTGTCGGTAATGACGGTCACGACGTCGTTGCCGTATTTCAACCCGTTTTCGATGCTCTCCGCGAGGCGCAGGCGGTTGTCCTTATTCCGGAAATCGAGGGCCGCGGGGATTCGGTCAATCACGAGATCGATCGAGTGCTGCTTATAACGGCTGAGATCGATTCGCTCCCTGAGGCTCGCGTATTTGCCGTCGATCCGGACCTCCGAGAATCCGGCGTTCAGGAAGTCGTAGAGCATTTGGTAGTACTCTCCCTTCCTGCCGCGGACGACGGGTGCCAAGATCACCATATTCCGTTTTTCCTTCGTTTCTTTGTAAATTTGGATTGCGATGTCGACGATCTCTTCCTGTGTCATCTTCTTGATCTCGCGGCCGCAGAGCGGGCAGTGCGGGACGCCCACGCGCGCGAAGAGAACGCGGAGGTAGTCGTAGATTTCCGTGATGGTGGCGACCGTCGAGCGCGGATTCGCGCTGTGGTGTTTCTGATCGATGGAGATGGCCGGCGACAATCCTTCGATTTCATCGACGTCCGGCTTGTCGAGGCTGCCCAAAAACTGCCTGGCATAGGCCGAAAGGGATTCGATGTATCGCCGCTGTCCTTCGGCGAAGATGGTGTCGAAGGCCAACGACGATTTGCCTGACCCGGAAAGTCCCGTCATGACGATCATTTTGTCGCGCGGGATTTCGAGGTTGATATTCTTCAAATTGTGCTCGCGGGCACCTTTGATAATTATTTTATCGGTCATGGGTTTGAAATTTTTAATTTTATAAATAATTTTCTCATGTTTAAAACATTAAGAAATTAAAAGGTTTATTTAAAAATTGGAAATTAAAAATTCAGTCATTGCGCATACGCGCCAATGCCCCTCGGTTCGCTTTCCGGGAGGGTATAAGGCGAGTCTAATATAAAACCTGCCGAAGGTCAAAGTCAGAACTATTTTTTCTTGCTTTGGTCTACGGTTTTTTCTTTGAATTTTTGAAGATCATCCTTCACCTTGTTTTTAACCATGTCGATGGCGGTCCGGAGGTTGATGTTCTCATTCTCGGCGAAGAGCTTTTTCCCGGGCAGCTCCAGGTCTACGGAAGCATGGAACACGTCCCCGTGCTTGTGGTGCTTGGTGGAGCGCCCCACTTCAACGAAAGCGATCACCTCCCCCTTTGTCTCGAATCGCTTGATAATCCTCCCGAGAGGCGTCAGTTTCATTTCGATATAGGTTTTAATCGACGGCGTCAAATCGAGTCCCGTGCTTTCGATGGTTATTTTCATGAAGTAATTATACGGTAATACGGTAGTAATTTGTAGTAATATGATTGTAATACATGGTACTACGAATTACGCGAAGCAAATTACTACGTATTTCCACTGTATTACTTTACTTTTTTCGAAAGTATCCTGATCTCGTCCCGAAGGATCGCCGCAAGCTCGAAATCGAGCCGTTCCGCCGCTTCTTTCATTTCTTTTTCTTTCTGCTTGAGGAGCTTCTCGAGCACCGTCTTCGATTTCGGAAGCGGCTTCGTTTCGAGGTTCAGGATATCCTCCGCGGGGAGAATGTCCTTGATTTCTTTCACGATCGTCTTCGGCGTGATATTGTGTTTTTTATTGTACGCGACCTGGATTTTCCTCCTCCGGTCGGTTTCTTTCACCGCCCGCTCGATGGAGCCGGTGATATGGTCCGCGTAGAGGAGCACTTCGCCTTCGACGTTCCTCGCCGCCCGGCCGATGGTCTGGATGAGCGATGTTTCGCTTCGCAGGAACCCCTCCTTGTCGGCGTCCAAAATGGCGACAAGCGACACTTCCGGCAGATCAAGTCCTTCCCGAAGGAGGTTCACGCCGACCAAAACGTCGATCTCCCCTTTCCGAAGTTTCGTGAGAATCCGGATCCGGTCCAAGGTATCCACGTCGCTGTGCAAATAAGCAACTTGTAGCTTATAACTTGTACCTTGGAGCCCAAGACGTTTTCCTGAATCTTCGAGGTTGCCGAGGTATTCCGAAAGATCTTCCGCCATGCGTTTGGTAAGAGTGGTTACCAAAACCCGTTCGTTGCGGGCTACACGTTGCACGATTCGAGGTACAAGATCTTGTATTTGGCCTTTCACGGGACGGATCGTAATTTTCGGATCGACAAGGCCGGTCGGCCGGATAATCTGCTCGACGACCTGCGAGCTTTTCTCCTTTTCGTAGGCGCCGGGCGTGGCTGACATGAAGATGGATTGATGGATCTTCTTTTTGAATTCTTCGAATCGCAAGGGTCGGTTGTCCGCTGCGGAGGGCAGTCGGAAACCGTACTCGATAAGCGTCTTTTTGCGCGAGGCGTCGCCGTGATACATGCCCTCAAGCTGCGGGATTGTCACGTGCGATTCGTCGATGACGGTCAAAAAATCATCCGGGAAATAATCCAAGAGCGTATCCGGCGGATCCCCCGCTTTCCTCCCGGAGAGCGCCCGGGAATAGTTTTCGATGCCGTTGCAGTAGCCGACCTCGCGGATCATGGCCATGTCGGCCTTGGTTCTCCTTTCCAATCTTTCCGCTTCCAGCGGTTTTCGTTCTTTTTCGAATTTCTTGAGCTGTTTTTTGAGTTCTTCCCCGATCTCTTTCAAGGCCCGCTCCCGGTCCGGCGCTGCGGTGATGAAATGTTTCGCCGGAGCGATGTAGACCTCGTTCACGGTTTTCGTTTCCCCCGGCCTGAAGCCCTCCACGGGATTGATTTCATATATCTTTTGGATGATGCCGTTCTTGAGTTCGAGGTTGTAAATGTTTTCGATGCCCGGCGGCATGATTTCCCAGTTATCTCCGCGAACCCGGAACGTGCCCCGCGTAAGATCGGCGGTGGTCCTCGAGAATTGGAGGTTCACCAACTTTTTGATAAGCTCGTGCCGCTCCAGTTTCGTCCCCGGCTCAAGCTTGATGATATTCTCGGCGTATACCTCGGGAGCGCCGAGGCCGTAAATGCAGGAGACGGATGCGACCACGATGACGTCCTTCCGCGTGAGAAGGGCCGCCGTCGCGGCGTGACGGAGCTTGTCGATCTCGTCGTTGATCATTGCTTCCTTGCCGATGTAGGTGTCCGACGTCGGGATGTACGCTTCGGGCTGGTAGTAGTCGTAGTACGAGACGAAATAATTCACGGAGTTATGCGGGAAAAGATCCCTGAGCTCGTTCGTGAGCTGGGCCGCCAGCGTCTTGTTGTGGGCGATGACCAAGGTCGGTTTCTGGACGCGCAGGATGACGTTCGCGATGGTGAACGTTTTGCCGCTGCCCGTAACACCCAAAAGCGTCTGGTTTTCGTAACCCCTTTCAAGGCCCTTTGTGAGTTTATCTATAGCCTGCGGCTGATCCCCGGCAGGTTTGTTTTTCGAAATAATCTCGAACATACGTTATTTATATATTAAACGAGGAAAATGGGAAATGCCCGTGCGGCAGCTCCCGGAGGCGAAAAAGCTCGGTTCCGCCGAAGACGGATTTTTCGCCGAGGGATAGCAGTGGCGGCTCCGCTCGCTGGAAGCGGAGAACGCCCGATGCCGGCAGGGCATTTCCCATTTTTCGAGTTGGTTATTCGAAGATGAGAACGGCGGCGGCAACGACGGTTGTCCAGATGCCGTCCTTGTGCCCCTCCGCCGATTGCGTGATGTTCGTCGTCTTGAAGATTTTGCCGGATGACTTATAGACCTGTTCCCGCTCGTCCCAGGCGGCATTCGAATCGAATTCAAGGCCGAGGGTCGATGCGAGCATGGTTGCCGCGAGATCCTCGGCATACTCCCCCGCCTTTTCTTCCGTTTCGCCGAACGAGTGGTGTTCCGAAAGATAGCCGTATTGATTCGGATCGGAAGGTTGCGCGAGACCGATAGACGACACAGTCAGGCGGTTCGGTTCATTCGTGGCGTTCCGGGCCATGACGCAAAACACGACTTGGCCGGGATTCAGCAGTTTCTTGCCTTCGTCGCGCGGCACGCGCTTGCAGTTCGGCGGGAAGATTGAACTCACCATCACGAGATTGTATTCGGCGATCCCGGCGTCCCGGAGCGCCATCTCGAACGACTGCAAATATTCTTTGTGGCGGCCGACGCCCTTCGTGAAGAACATCCGCTTGGGTACCAAATTATCCATGGAAGATAGTATAGAGTTTTTCGTTCTTAAAGGGAATAAGGGCGATCACGACCGCCTCGGTGTAAGATTTCGTCCGGTCGATGACATTCCCCGTGAGGATCCCGATTGCGCCGTTTTCTTGCTTCGAGTTCGTCCGATGGAAGACGATGTCGTCCGCTTCGCCGAGTTCCCTCCCTTCCTTGATGAGTTCGGCGATCCGCGGGGGCAGGAAAAAAGTTCCCGTTCTCCCCTTGCCGAAACCGTCCCCTTTCGACTTCACGACGATCCACGCTAATGCTTCCATTTCGGAATCCTTTTCTTCAACGCCGCCCTCAATGCCGACGAAGAAATCCGCGTCGGGTCGCTCCTTGGATGCGTTCTCTGCCCGGTTCTTCGCGCCGAGGAAGGTATCCGCATCAGTCATCGGCTGATCCGAAACGCCCGAAGGGACGGAAATACCTTCGATTGTGAACTCCTCGTTCGGAAACATTTTCCGGAAGCCGTCGAGTGTGGCTTTCATTTTCACCGGATTTTTCGATGCAATGACGATTTTTTTCATATGGTTTCAAAGATTTTCATCTGAATGTTTTATTTTAATCCATTTTAGCCCCGACCAGCGTGTTATTTCATCATGGCAAGGGACTTTTGCTGATGGCATGTTGGAAAGTATAATTTCAATCTTTTTCTTATAAAGTATTTTTTGTATTACAGCAAACCCTATTTCGGCGAATGTTTCGGGCCCTATATAACCCGCTCTATTATTTTTTCTTTCATTCGCAACGAACAGTACGTCCGCTTTCAGCAGATCTATGAAAAACTTTTTGTGTACGCTAGGGTAAGTTTTCTTAAAAACCTTTTGGGGGATACTGCGAGGATAGTTTAGTACGACGTAGTTCTTTTTTTCCCAGTATCTCATCCACTCCTTTATCTCTTCCTGGAGTTTTGCGCTTCCCGCTATGACAACCATCTTCATTGTTAAACCGTCTTTAGCAGCCATCGAGGTTATTATGCAACAAAAATGCCTATTCGGGAAAGCAAATACGCGGGGTATTTGCTACTCTCTTCGCGCTTCGATTAATCGAAGCGCGGATTATATGAACAGGAACGGGTAACAGAGAAAATCCGCGAATGACTTTTTTGCTGTTTCTTATTGTTGCTGTATTTTCGGTGAATTCTCGGTTTTTTCGTAAGGCCGTGCTTCATGAAGCTGATTGTTTCCTGGCTCACGTCGATTCGTCGGCCTATTTCCCGGTAGCTCAATTTTTGTTCGAGGAGTATCGGTATTGCGAGACGTTTTTCGAGCATAGTCATTTCACTAGAGGTGAAGAACGCCTGCAGGGTGTTGACGAGTTCCTCGCCGCTCTTGGACTCCTTCATGGTATTTCGAAAACGATTCCAGGCTTTCAAGCGCAGATCTTTTGCTAGATATTTTTTACTGACATGTGTCATGGCTCTTGGTAATGCGTCATAGCTCTTGGTATTGATAGTATACCACGCCGCTTCGATTAATCGAAGCGGCCTCGGATGGATCAAGAAAAAAGAAGAAAGGATTTTCCCGACCCCCCTTTCTATTCCCGCATCCCCTCCATCAGAACGAAAAAGGCCCGACATAAAAGCCGAACCTTTTTCGTTTTGTGCGGAATACGGGAATCGAACCCGTGTCTCAACCTTGCCCCACACCAATCAAGGATTGAAAACTCTTATTCTTGTGCGGGTAAGGAGAATCGAACTCCTGTCTCAACCTTGGGAAGGTCGCATTCTACCACTAAACCATACCCGCATTATTTTTTAGGGCGTGCTGGTCGTCGAGGTGACCGTGCCGGTCGTCCCCGGTACCACGATTATAAGCCCTTCTCCCGGATTTTTGTAGTTGGTCTGGGCTTTCAGCTGCTTGATCAGGTTCGCCGGATCTTGGAAGTATTGGATTTCCGAAGACAAGTTCCGGTTTTCCTGCTGGAGTTGATTATAGTCGACCTGCAACGCCTGAGCTTGGCTTTCAGCGGCGTTTTTAGAACTATACAGGCTTATGAATCCCCATCCGATGACGGCGACCACCGCCATGAACACGATTGTCTTCCAGTACTTCATCCCGTTAGAAACAAAACGCCTTTTTCATAAGCGGTTGCCTATGATGCGCGGTTAATTCGACTTGGTAAGTGATCATCTTTTTCATAAGTTTATGGTTTCTCACGGGATTCATTACCTCCTATTCTACACCCTCTCAGCCGCTGGATGAAAGAGTGGAGACGAAGGAGCGGAGGATTCTGCGGTTCTATTTCTTGATGAGCTCCTTGAAAATCTCCGGCGCGATCCGTACCTTCCCCATCGCTTTCAGTTTCTCCTTCCCCTTCTTCTGTTTCTGCCACAGCTTTATCTTCCTCGTTCGGTCCCCGCCGTTCTTGCCGAAGTTTCCGAGTTCTTTCCGCATGGCCGGGATGTCCTCCCGCGCGATGACCTTGCCGTTTATCTTTGCCTGGATCGCCTGGGAGAACTGCTGCCGCGGCAGAGTTTCTTTCAGTTTCTGAACCATTTTTCTGGCTTCCCGTTCGACGGTTTCCCGGGGGAAGAAGCGGGAAAGTCCCGGGATGATCTCGTTGGCCACGAAACTGTCGACCCGCACGATGTCGGCTTTTTCGTAATCCATGAATTCGTAGCTGAACGAAGCGTAACCGGACGTCGTCGATTTCAGCTGGTCGTCGAAATCGCTGATAAGTTCGGCGAGCGGCATTTCGGCTTCCACCTCCACAGACGCGCCGGCCGTTTTGGTCGTCATATTTCTCACGCGGAAAATGTTTTGGAGCGAGATGACGTTCGACAGATATCTCGAGGGGACGAGGATGTGTATGCCGACAATCGGTTCCCAAATCTCCTCGGTCCCTTCGGGGAGTTCTTCCGGTTTCGTGATGAATCCCCACTTCCCCTTGTTTTTTATTTTATAAATCACCGACGGGAACGTGCTGACCACCCTCACGTTGAATTCCCGCTCCAGCCGTTCGGCCGTTATCTCGAAATGCAGTTTCCCGAGGAATCCCACTTTGTATCCCCTGCCCAGGATCTCGTTCTGATCCGGTTCTATTTTCAACGACGAGTCGTTCAGGTGAAGTTTCTCCAGCCCCTTTTTCAAATTATCGTAGTCATTGGCATCTTCGGGATAGAACGACACGAAGACGACCGGGTTCGGTTCCTGGTAGCCGGGGAGAACAAAAGTTTCGGGGTCTCGGGTGTAGGGTCTCGTGATGAGGAGGATGGTGTCGCCGATCTTGACGCGGCTCGTGTCCTTGATGCCGGTCGCGATGTATCCGGTGTCGCCGGCATGTATCGCGGGGGCTTCTTTGAGCTGCGGCGTGAAATATCCCACTTCTTTCACCCGGGCGGAAAAGTTCCTTTGGACCAGGTGGATCTCTTCTTCCCGTTTGAAACTCCCCTCGAAGACTCTCACCGACGCGACGACGCCCTTGTGGTCGTCGTAAAAAGAATCAAAGATGAGCGCCCGGGGAACGCCCTTGATCTCCAGTTTCGGGGGCGGTATTTTTTTGACCGCGTCTTCCAGAAGCTCCTTCACTCCCTCCCCCGTTTTGGCGGATATGAGGTGCACTTCTTCCTTGTCGCATCCGATGAGATCGCCGACCTCCTCCCTCAGTTCCGCGAGTACCGGGTCGTTCTTATCCTTGAAGATGTCTATCTTGTTGATGGCACCGATTAAGGTGAGGCCGGCGTTCTTGGCCGACCTGAAGTTGGAGAGCGTCTGGGCTTGGATGCCCTGCGTGGCGTCGACGAGGAGGATGCCTCCTTCGACGGCCTGGAGCGCTCGTGAAACCTCGTACGAGAAATCGGAGTGTCCCGGCGTGTCGATTAAATTGAGGGTATAGGAAATAGGGCCTAGGGTATAGGACATTCGGACGGGAGCCATTTTGATGGTGATTCCCCGTTCCCGTTCCAGTTCGAGCTGATCAAGGTATTGGGCGTGCATATGCCGCGAATCGACTGTTCCGGTAACTTCGAGAAAGCGGTCCGCGAGTGTGCTCTTCCCGTGGTCGATGTGTGCAATGATACAAAAGTTGCGGATATTTTCTTGGTTCATGGTTATGAGCTTTGGTATCCCAGGGTGAGCGTTATGGTGATCCGCTTGTCGGGATCATCGGTGTGGTAGGTGTAGACCGGCGAGTCGGATTCCAGCCAATAGTATTTGAACGGGGCGTTGATGGTCAAGTCGAGTGAATTTTGAACGCCGGACTGCCGTTCGAAGATGAACGTGTATTTCTGGCCGGGCATCAGGTTTTTGATGCTGCCGTAGCTCGTTTGGTAGCGCATGGCAAGCGTCGAGGTCGTCCCCGCCTTGGTGAAGAGCCAAGCTCCGAAAACATTCTTGCCGAACTCGGATCGCTGCCAGGTATCGAAGTTGGTGAGAAATACTTCGTTCGCTTGAATTGCCGCGAGATCGGGATTCACGGCATAGTCGGAATGCGCGTAGTCGAGCGTGCTGTATTTCTTCCGCGCGCTGTTTCCGGTCATGTCGACGAGGCTGGAGTTCGGCTCGGTGAAGATTTGGATGAAGTCGTTGTTGGTCGCCCGCCACCAGGGGTCGGTTTGCGTGTTGCCGGTATGCGCCCGCACGACCGTCACGTTGGTAAAGGTGTTTCCGCTCGTGTCGATATCGACTTTGGCGCTGACTGATTCCTTGATGAACGCGTCGCTCTTGCCGCCGGCGATGTTCGCGTTCACGACTGCCAGGTAGTTTCCCCAAAATCCTTCGGGGAGTTGGTAGACGCTGCCGTCCACGTCGCTCGAATTGAGGAACGATGCAATGACCGGATCGGTGGAATAGAACATAATGTCCTTTTTGGCGATGTTGTTTTTGAGCGCGTCCATGAGCGCGCTTGCCTGCTCAGTCGAGAGGTTGTTCAGCTTTTCCATGAGGATCGGCGCCAAGACCTGGAGGATTTTCTTGGGCTGCCCCGCTTGCTTATTGGTCCCGGTTTCCGTTTCCCGTTGAACTTCTTCGAGGAAGTTCGAGGAGTCGACGGTCGGATAGCCCGGCGCCGTCACGGGACCCGTGATGGTGAGGAGCGAGTTCACCACGTTGATATTGATGGCTATCGCGGCGTCGAACGTAATGCCTTTTTCAGAGTACATCTTGGACGCGTTCAGAAAATTCAAGGTTGTCTTGGCGGATGTCGGGAAATCGAAGAACCAGTTGGAATCCCGCGCGCCCCAGTTGGGCGTGGTTGCCTGGAGTTCTTCGGGAGGCACGATCTTCACGGCTAATTGGCCGTCGGGATCATAGATGTCCCGAACGTCCATGTTCTGCATCTGGCCGTTTTGGACACTCACGTCCGCGTAGCTTCCGATGAATCCTCCGCCGGGACGGATCTCGGCCGGGTTTTCAAAAAGGATTGCGATGTGTTTCGGGGTCGGTGAATTCAGGAAGTTGGTCAATTGGACGAGGACGTTGTCCCATCCATAGAGTTCCGAACTGTATTTCAGGTATTGGTTCCCGACGCTCTGATCGAGTCCGCCGAAGAACCCGGACATATTCTTGAGATACGAAGTTGTGTTTTTCACGCTCTCCGCCTGGGCATTCAGGTCCTGCACGAGGGAGTGCAGTTTCCCGAGGTCCGCGATGAGCGCCGGACCGTTGCTCTTGAAATACGTGAAGCCGTTTTTCTGGAGATCGTCGAGCGTGTTTGTGAGATCGAGAAGTTTCATATTGAGGGTGGATACCTGCCCCACGAGACCGAATGATTCTTTGACGATCGGAATGAAATTACCCAGGGTATCGATGATGCTTTGCCCGAGTCCTTTCGTCACCAGATCGTTGATGTTGGCGAGTGACTTGGTGTTGCTCTGGAGGTATGCGGCGGCGGTCCCCGGTTCCATGTTTTTCAGGGCTCCGACCGATGAATTGAAATTCTGCATGATCTGGGAGCCGTCCTGCTCGACAATTGATTTCATCTGCTTAATGTTGGCGAACGTGATGCCGATGAAGGAAACAAGCCCGATGATCCCCGCCACGAAGACGGCGAGAACGATCCTTTTGATGATCGCGGCGACGCCCTTCTTCTCTTGTTGGGGCATCTTCATGAGGTTGACGGTCTCGAATTTGCGGAGGCGTTCGTAATCGAAATTCGGCTTCCTGACGTCAACGAGGATCGGCTCGATGTTTTTTTTGGGTACCTTTTTTTTCGGCATGTTAGGCGATGGTTTTGAACGTATCGAGGAGCGCCCCGGCTGATTGTTTCCAGTCGAATCGTTTCGCATTTTCCCGGCCGGCGGCGATCAATCGTTCCTTGGTCTTATTTTCCAACAAAACGTCTTCTATTGCCAATGCCAGCTGGTATGATTTCCAGGGATTCACGAGGATGGCGCTTTCCCCCAGCACTTCAGGCATGGGTCCCCGGTCGGAGGCCACGACGGGCGTTCCGCAGATTTGCGCCTCGAGGCACGGAAACGCGAATCCTTCGAAGAAAGACGGATACACGAAGACCGATGCGAGGTTGTAGAGCATGAGCAGATCCTCTTCCGTCGCTCGCCCCCAGATCAGGATGTCGTCGCGGAACGGAGAATGTTCCGCTTCGGCGAATATCTTCTCGTAGAGCCATCCCCGCGCGCCGACCAAGATCAGTTTCACGTTCTTGAATTGTTCTTTTTGCTTCAGGAGATTGAAGGCTCGGATGGTCCCGATCGCGTTTTTTCGGGGTTCCAGCGTCCCGACCTGGAGCAGGAACGGGAAATCAATATTTTTCGCCCTGGGGAACTCTCGGAGGCGTTCGTCGCCGGATTCCAGCTGCCGGTAGGAATTGTTCACGCCGGGATAGATGCGGACGATCTTCTCCGGCTTCACGTGAAACCGGTCGATGATGCTTTGGCGCGTGAACTCCGATACCGCTACGATGCGTCCCGCTTCCCGGATTTGCTTTTCGTAATTTTGTCTCCAGTGCCAGAAGTTTTTCGTCCACGTGAAGAATTCCGGGTAAAGAACGAAAGAAAGATCATGGATGGTAAGGATGTGTTTGCCGGGATTTTCAAACGACAGGATGTCCATGTGGGGGCTCCAGTAGACATCCGCCGCGACGAGGCGGTCTATTTTGGGAAAATTGAAGAAACGGTTGGCGATTCCCCAGACTTTATTGGGTATGCCGTAGTTCAGCCACGTTCCCTTCACCGTGTTTTCGAGGGGGTATCCGCCGCGGTTTTTTCCGGAGCGATTGGCGAAGAAAAGGAATTCTTCACCGGGCGCTTCGGCCGCGAGGCTCTTCGTCATGAGCCGGGTGTATTCGGGGACGCCCGAGACGATGGAAGCGTACAGTGAACGCACATCGATGAATATTTTCATCCCGTTAGAAACAAAGCACTTTCTTCATAGGCGGTTGCCTATAGTGCGCAGTTGACTCGACTTTGTGAGTGATTTACTTTTTATAAGTTTGCGGTTTCTCACGGGATTCATGAAACGGTTTTATAATCGCAGGCCGTATTCCTGGAGAACGTTCAGAAATTTTTGTATGAAGACCTCTTTTGAAAATCGTTCCGCGGCTTTCGCGATGGCGTTCCTCTGGAAATGCATGTTCTCGAAATCTTTGACGGCCTCAATGATGGCCGCCGGCGTTTGTTCGTTGAAGAACAGGCCGGTCTTCTTGTTTTCGACAATATCCCGAATCCCCCCCTTCTCGTAGGCGATGACCGGTGTGCCGCACGCTTGGGCCTCCGCGGCGACCAATCCGAAATCCTCGATTTGCGGAAAGATGAGCGCCTTGGCGTTGGAGTAGAGTTTCCGGAGTTCCTTGTCGTCGGCTTTCGTTATGAACTCTATCTTTTGCGACCGGGCCATCGTTCTCAGCTTCTGGAGTTCGGGGCCGCTCCCGACGATTTTCAAAGGTTTCTGCAACTGATTGAACGCGGCGATGCCGACGTCGAATCCTTTGTAATAGAGCAATCTGCCAACCATGAGGTAGTAATCCTTCTTGCCGCCGATGCTTTCGGGGAAAAAGGTTTTGAGATTGACCGGCGGATTCACGACCACCGAATCCCTGCCGTAGTACGATTTTATCTTTCCGGCGATGAAGGAAGAATTCGCCATGAAGAGATTGACCTTCGCCGCCGATTTCTTGTCCCAGTTCCTGAGGCGCTTCGCTATCGGATACGCGATGGCGTTTGAAAGGGCGCGGGGCGAGGCGGACATGTTTTTCAGGTAATCAATCTCCCACGCGTACCGCAGGGGCGTGTGGCAGTAGCTCACGTGGTATTGCCCGCGGACGTTGATGCCCTTGCCGTAGCCCGCGGTGGAAGAAATGACGAGGTCATATTCCTCCGGAGAAGTCAGGAATTTCGCGGCGAGCGGCATGAGCGGGATAAGAGCGCGATGATGGTTTCGCACGAAGGCGTTGTCGAGGAAGCTGGTCTTCTTGATATTCCGGTCGAAGAGCCCGCCGGTCTTTTGCTTGTCGTACAGAAGCGTGTAGAGGTCTGCGTTGGGAAAAATTTCCAGGAGGACTTTCACGACTCGTTCCGCTCCTCCAAATTGGTTCAAGTAATCATGTAGAATTGCCACTCGCATTGGTTCAATTCTACAGCTACTTCAAGAGAAATGAAAATCACGCCGATAGAGCGGATACTCTCCGTTGCTACACTCCGGTCGGGTCCGAGAAAAGTATGGCGATGGTTTTCCCGAGAATCTTCAAGTCCGCGAGGAACGATTCATGATCTACGTAATAGATGTCCAGCGCTACTTCATCTTTGAACGGCAGCTTCGAAGCGCCCATGACCTGCGAAAGGCCGGTGAGGCCGGATTTTGCGAGCGCGAGCCGCTTGAACTCCGGCGGGTATTTTGATATCTCTTCGGGTTCGTGCGGCCGCGGACCCACGAGCGATATATCACCCGAAAGGACGTTCCACGCTTGCGGGAATTCGTCCAGGCGGAATTTGCGGAGCAGTTTCCCGGTTTTTGTCAGTCGCGGGTCGTTCTTGATCTTGAAGAGCGGCCCGTCCTTGCGTTCGTTCAGTCCATCCAGTTCTTTTTTCATGGCGTGCGCTCCCCGAATCATGGAACGGAATTTCCAAACCCGGATCACCTTGCCGCCGCTTATCCGGTCAAGCCTCACGAATATTGGGAAACCGTCCTCGATCGCTATCGCGACCCCGATGAACGGCGTGAGGACGACGGTAATGATCGATGCCGGCAAAGCGACGATGAAGTCCAATATTCTTTTCCCCCGATAAGCCATTATGGTGTTATGATCACGAATTCCCCTTTCCCCTTTTCCTTTTCGAAATATTTTTTCGCTTCCTCGACGGTCCCCCGCCAAATCTCTTCATGGATTTTCGTCAATTCTTTCGCCACGATGAGGGGATGGTTGGGGCCGCAGATATGCTCCATGTCGGCGAATGTTTTTTGCAGCCGGTGCGGCGATTCATAGATAATGACGGGTCGAATCCCGATTTCTTTCAATGTTTGGAAGAACGTTCGCCTTCCCTTTTTATGGGGTGGGTATCCGGCGAATGTGAATTTGTCCGCGTTCATGCCCGAAGCGGAGAGAGCGGCGGCGATCGCCGAAGGTCCCGGGATGGGGACGATTTTCACCTCCGGCGTCCGGTCTCTCACGAACGCGATGAGTTTCGATCCGGGGTCGGCGATATTCGGCGTGCCGGCGTCGGTTACCATGGCAATGGCTTTTCCCGATCCCAAAAATTCAAGAACCCGTTCGTAGAGGTCGTTTTTCGCGTATTCGTCGTACCGCCACATGGGTTTCTTAATGCCAAGATGGTTCAGGAGCTTTCCCGTCACGCGTGTGTCTTCGGCCAATATCAAATCGACGCCTTTCAGCGTCTCAACTCCCCGTTCCGTTATGTCTTTCAGATTTCCTATGGGTGTCGCCACCACGTATAATTTACCGTTCATGATTTTCTCAATTTTTTAATTTTGTAATTTTATAAATAAATCTCTAATTTTCAAAAGTTTTTAAACATTATTTAAAAATTAAAAATTGGAAATTAAAAATTTATTTCAAACCTTTACTTTAGATTTTATCCTTGATTGAGCGTTTCTGACTTTGCAATGCTGACGATATCGAAAAAGAGCTGGCGTCCGGTATGCCGGATTGCCCGGCCTGTTTCCAATTTTAGCACGATTTTTCATTTTACCCGAAACAGTTTCTTTACCTTTTTGTCGCGCGACCATCCGGCAATCCTTTTTTTCATTAGCTCTTCCCCGTTCCGATAGTCTTTTTCTATTACTTTTATGACCTCAACGAAGGCGTCGTCGATTATCCCGCTCTTTTCCGTTGAATGGCGGTAGACCGCAGAGAGGGCATAGCCGAAACCGTTTGCGATGAGTGGCCCTCCTTTTTTATTTGACGTTTTCCCTATCCACGCCGTAATTGTTTTTCTGTGGCCGATGATTGCGAGGAGCGTCCTTCTCATGCCGTCGAATACATGGAAGCCATCCGGTCCTTCCCAGAGGAATATCGGATAATCGTCTCGCTCTTGGTGCTTTGAAAACCCCGTTTTTAAAATGGCACCCCTCGCCTTTTTGTTGGTTTCCCATAATTTCAAGAATTGCATGGGGTCGCTTTTACACTTCGCCATTGTGTAACGATCGATTTCCGGAGACATCCCGGTAAGCACTATCTTCTCCAGGGGAATTTCTTTGCGCGTCCAAATAAATCGTGTATCCGATAATATCCGGAAAACAGCTTTGAGTTTCCAGTCTTCGGCTATGGCCGCGACGAGATTCCAAAATGACGATTCGCCCTGCGTTTTTGGGAAGTTCGCAATTTCCCGGTCTATTGCCTGCCACGTTTTTTTGTCTTTGATGCTGCCCAGTATCTTTCTAAATTCATGCTGCAAATATTGGATTGCCATCTTTTCGGCGTTTTTCGACGGGGTCAATTTCAGCTCATTTTTCATTTGAGGTATTGCTCTATGTTTAATTTTTGCTCAGCGTAGGTATTTGCGCAATGGATGACGCGGTTCGCGTCGTGGAGATAGTAAAGACACGTCGTGGTTTGCGGGTTCAATGCGGCGTTCATCGCCGCAAGTCCGGGATTCGAAATGGGTGTCGGCGGGAGGCCTCTGTGGAGATACGTATTGTAGGGTGAATTGATTTTCAAATCGGCGACGGCAAGCGGCGCCCAGTAGCCCTGGCCGGTATTACCGCGCGCGTACTCGATGGTTGCGTCGATATCGAGGGGCATATTTTTCAAGAGCCGGTTCCAGATAATGCCCGAGATGAGCGCCATGTCACTCGTCCCGGCCGCCTCTCGTTGGATAATCGAAGCGATCTTCAAGGCCGTTGTCCATTTGATGTTTTGAGCTGCCGCTTCTTTCGCGTATGGCGCGAAGCTCTCGTTGAATTGGGTTATGAATCTTTGCGCGATCTGGGTACCCGTTTCGTCGACGGGCAGAAGGTAGGTATCGGGGAAATAAACTCCCTCTTGATAATCGTTGCCGCCCAGCGTTTGATAAGCATTCAAAAATTGGTTTTTGGTCGCGTCGGTCCATCCGAGATCTTTTTGGAGAAGATCCGCAGTCTCCTCTTTCCGCAGGCCCTCCGGCACGACGACCCACTTCATATACGGCGGTTGTCGGAGAATCGCGGCAACTTCAAAAGCGTTCATGCCTCCGGAAATCTGGTATCCGCCCGGAGTGATGGTCGGGTTTCCCTCGAGAAGAAGCGCGACCGAGAAACCGAAACTGCTCCGGATGAACCCCTGACTTGCCAAATTTTGTATCGCTTGGGCGTTGTTTTCGCCGAGGGGCGCCACGAATCGTTCAGGCGTCGGCGCTCCTCCCGGCGCGCCGAAGAAAAGATAGTATGCCGCTCCCAGAACGAGAATCACCAAGCCCCCGATGATGAGTGTTTTTTTCATATTCCTCTTTAGCCATTATAACCTCCCCGTCCTTGATAGTATAACCGTATCGGGGTTTAAAAATTAAAAATTGGAAATTAAAAATTCCCAGTGGTATACTATAGTATACCATCCGGAAATATGCCGAGAACGAGCAAAAAATATTTTGATAAGAAAACAAAAGAAGAAATCTGGAAATCTCTTTTTGAGGCATTGCAAAAAATAAAAGGAGGTAATGACGTTGAGAGGATAATGGACCGACTGCTTTCCGGAGACGAGAAGATGATGCTTGAGAAAAGGTTGGCAATCCTCAGTTTGCTCAAAGAAGGCGTCTCAATCAGGGAAATCAGTCGGCGTTTGAGCGTAACGCGGCGAACCATCACGTTTTTAAGATCCGGCTTCAAGCAAAGAAGCAGCGGAAAGGGGCGGTAAGCTTACTCGCCGATGTATTTGAATCGGGGGACTTTTTGGCCGTTGACTTCCACTTTTTCGAGAAACATATTGAGCGGGCGGACCCAGATTTGGCCTTCGTCGTAGAGTGCTTGGTAGACGACCATCTCTTCCATCGTCTCGCTGTGTTTAGCCACTCCGAGAACCCGGTACCGGTGATGTTCCGGTTTGAAATGTTCGTAGACACCCAATTTGAGGTTTTTTGCTTCTTCGGTCATGATTTTCTTTTAATGAAGCCGTCGAAGGTTATTCTTTCGTAGTCCAATTCATCGATGCCGTTCATTTTGTAAATTTGGTTAGTGGAAAAGATTTTTTGATCGGCGGAATCGAGACGGAGAAGCTTTTCAGCTTCGCTGACTTTCTCCCATGACGGCGCTTCGATTTCGAGATACGGATTGAGTTTCGGCCAGGTATCGATGTCGAATTCAATATCCCCTTTTTGCCAGCGGATTCTTTTGTTTTCCTCATAGAACTTATAGATCATGCCGATGCTCAGGAGGAAATCGACTGTTTTTTGGTAATCGTTCACGATGATTTCCACTTCTTTCATGCTCCGGTCGGAAGTTTTTCCATCATCGCTCGAAACTCCCAGCCGCTGCTTGAAGGTAAGGGTAATGCGTTCGCCTTCATCCCGCAGACGAACCCATGCCGCCTGCTTATCTAAGGGAAATCCCGGGAAATCGAAAACCTGCCGGCGATAGAAGTATTCACCGACTTTATGCGCCCCAATCGCCTTCAACTTTTCTTCGATTGCCGCCGGATCGATATCAAGGAACTTCACTTCTTTTTCTTCCATCCCGTTAGAAACAAAACACCTTTTTTATAAGCAGCTACCTATGATGTGCTGCTGACTCGACTTTATGCGCGGACATATTTTTCATAAGTTTGTGGTTTCTCACGGGATCCATGGCTTTTATGGTAACCTCTTCACTTAAGATTTTCAATTTCCGAAAGTTTATTCGCGAGAATCACGTCGTTCTCTCCGAAGAGAAATCTTCCTCTGAACTTCTTCCCTTCTAAAAAGAGCGGGAGCCAGAATTTGTCATCCGGCCACATTGTATCGTAGGGAATATCGGCTATGTCAAACCATTGCGGTTTCATTTCCTCACTTTCTTTCGGTGTCCCGGTAAAACCTTTTATCTGAAAAACGTGTACCTCGAAGATCCCCCCATTTATTTGGAACTCGAATTCCAAAATGCCCTGCTTTTCCATTTCGGTTGCCGTAATACCGGCCTCTTCGTGGAGTTCGCGTTTTGCCCCCTCTTCCAAGCTTTCGTCCTTGTTCAATTTTCCCCCGAAGCCGTTCCACCGTCCGGCGCCGAATCCCCGTTTCTTCATGCCGAGAAGGATTTTCGGATGCTCGTAGATTAAACAGAGCGTGAGCGGCGTCTTATTCATCGAGTATTTCCCCCTTCGCATAATTGGCCAGGACTTTTTTGCTCGGGAAGAAAATCGGCTGCGGCAGCTTGCTGAGAGAGAACCACCGCCACTCCGTTATTTCGTCCGGTTCTTTCGCCCGCACTCTTCCCTTGAAGTCGGTGGCGAGAAGTCCGACCGTGACGAAGTGCGAATCTTTCGTCATGTCGCTCGAAATGCTTATTAGTTTCAGCTTATTCTTGTCGATCTTGATCCCGGTTTCTTCAAGGGTTTCCCGGTATGCTCCATCCTTGAAACGTTCATGAAATTCCAGTTTCCCGCCCGGCATGGTCCACGTTCCCCCGCCGTGGAGTTCTGAGTCGGCTTTTCGGGGATCACCGTTTCTCTTGCCGAGAAGAATTTTCCCGTTTTTGAGGATCATGACGCCGACGCCGTCGCCGATCCTTTGTTTCATAACGCCTATGACGAAGCTGTTCAAGAGCCATGAGCTCGATTGGATTTTTCCGCCGCGGCCGATGTTAAAAATCATCTTCGTCCCCATTTTTTTGCAGAGTGCTACTTCGGGAATATTCTTTCTTGTCCGGTCTCCGCCATTCACGAAAATATCCGGTTTCAGTTCTTTCAGTTCGGCCGAGACGCTCATATCTTTCGGGTTTGGGGGGTGCGAGGTTAGAATCACCCGATCGACTTCTCCTAAGGCTTCAATGATCTCCTTTCGCTCTTTTTGCGGCATGAAGGCAAATCCTTTTTTCTTTTTGAGCCAGTTGTCGTTGTTTAGAATGACGATGAGTTTGTCGCCCAGCCTTTTCGCTTCCCGGAACATCCGGATATGGCCGATATGTACGGGGTCGAATCCCCCGCTCACGGCGACGATGACGGGTTTCTTTTTACCATAGGCGTTTTCCGTCCCGCACCATGGACAGAACCACTTCTTTTTCGATCGCGGCGCGTCGCCGATTGTCCACCACTTCTTGCACCTGCTGCAGCTCATGTGGTGAAGTTTCTCAACGCTCCGCTTGCTTTTGATTGTTTCTCTCATACTCTTTCTTGACTTCTCTTATAAACATGTCTTTTAGAGTTTCGTTTTCGTTATTGTCAGCGGGATAATTTTTCGCGATTCTTTTGTATCTGCTTGTTCAACTGTTGCTGTTCGTAATTCATGTCATTTTCCATGACACTTCTTGTACTTCAAACCGCTGCCGTCCTCCGCCGCTAAAGCTTCGGCGGACTCCGCTTGCTCTGAAGTTGTCTTAAGCGTTTCGGCCATGACAATGCTTGTACTTGACGGGAGTGCCGTCAGGTTTTTTTGCTCCGCACCAGCAGGGATCATTCCTGCCGATGTCCTTGTATTCCGGCGGCGGAGCCACAGCCGGTTTCGCCGGAGCGGCGGTCGCTGCGGTATTCGCGAAGTCCATCGCAAGAATCTGAAAAATGACGCTGTAAACGAGCGATTCCACGGCGCCCGTCAGTTGCTGGTAGAGCAAGTGCGCTTCCCGCCGGTATTCGACGAGCGGATCATGCTGGCCGTATGCCCTGATGTTCACCGATTCGCGGAGGCTCTCGAGCTGTTCCAGGTGGTCGACCCAGAGCGTGTCCATGATGCGCACGATTTGCTGGGCGATGACGGTCGATTTCATCTGGTCGATGGTTTCCGGCATCGTTGAGGGTTTTGATTCGATGCTTTCGATTTGTTTCTGAATCTCGTCCCGTTTTTCCGGAGTTTGGTCGATCTGGTTTTTCAGCGATTCGATGGTATTCGCCGTAAAGTTCTCCACCATCTCTTTCGCGATGGGCATGATTTCGTTTTTCTCGCCGGCCTCGAGGATTCTTGCTCTCCTCGTGTATACGGCGATTCGCTGTTTGTTCAAAACGTCGTCGAAATCCAGG
Source organism: bacterium (assembly GCA_021824045.1). Lineage (GTDB taxonomy): Bacteria > Patescibacteriota > Minisyncoccia > UBA6257 > GWB1-50-10 > JAKAHT01. The sequence continues at coordinate 25,979 of JAKALR010000001.1, forward strand.
AGGTGCTTTCGGATGTCGAAGTTCGCTCCCTCGACTTTGACTTGTGCCTGGTTAATCGCTTTCACGACGGTCTTCGATTGAATGGGCATATCCTCGGGGTAGTTCAGGGTTTCCATAAGCCGCTTGATCCGATCGCCGCCGAAGATGCGCATGAGATCGTCTTCGAGAGAAAGGAAAAACTCCGTCGAGCCGGGATCGCCTTGCCTGCCGGTGCGGCCGCGGAGCTGGTTATCCACCCGGCGCGCTTCGTGGCGTTCCGTGCCGATGACGAAAAGACCGCCGGCTGATTTTATTCTTTCCGATTCCTCTTTGTCCGGCGGATTGCCGCCGAGGACGATATCGACGCCGCGGCCGGCCATGTTAGTCGCGACCGTCACGGTCCCCGCGCGTCCCGCCTGGGCGATGATTTCACCTTCGCGCTCGTGGTTTTTGGCGTTCAGGACTTCATGCGGGATTCCGGCTTTCGCGAGGTGTGATGAGATGATTTCGTTGTTCTCGATGGACGTGGTGCCGACGAGGACCGGCCTTCCTTTTTCCCGTTCCTCCTTGATGGCTTTGATCGCGGCGTCGTATTTTGCTTTCTTCGTTTTATAAATGGCGTCCGGAAAATCCTTGCGGATCATCGGACGGTTGGTCGGGATGGTCACGACGTCGAGCTCGTATACCTTGTGGAACTCCTCGGCGCTCGTTTGGGCGGTGCCGGTCATGCCGCCGATCTTTTGGTAGAGACGGAAATAGTTTTGAATGGTGATTTGGGCGTACGTCCGGTCTTCCTGCCGCACGTTTACGCCTTCTTTCGCTTCGATTGCCTGATGGAGACCGCCGGAATACCGCCGTCCGAGGAGCATACGGCCGGTGAATTCATCGACGATGATAACTTCACCGTTCTTCACGATATAGTCCTTGTCGCGTTTGAAGAGCGCTTTCGCCTTGAGGCTTTCCTGGAGAAAATGAACCAGCCGGAGATTTTCTGGCGCGTAAATGTTCTCCACGTTCGCGAGTTTTTCCACCTTCCCGATCCCCGATTCGTTGATGGAGACGGTTCGAAGCTTTTCGTCGACGAGGTAGTCCTCTTCTTCGTTCAGGTTTTCGACGATGCGGGCGAACACCTTGTAGTATTCACTCGACTCCTGGTCGGGACCGGCGATGATGAGGGGAGTTCGCGCTTCGTCGATCAGGATGCTGTCGATCTCGTCGATGATCGCGTACGGAAAGCCCCGCTGGACTTTGTCTTCCAGGCGGAGCGAGAGGTTGTCCCTGAGGTAATCGAATCCGAATTCGTGGTTTGTGCCGTAGGTGATGTCCGCCGCGTAGGCTTCTTTCCGGGAAATCGGTCGCAGAAATTTTTCGACGACGCGGAATCCGCCGACGACATCCCGTTCCTCGTCGAGTTTTTCTTCGCCGACGAATGACGGGTCGTAGCGGTACGCCGCATCATGGACGACGCAGGCGGTCGTGAGCCCCAGGGAATCGTAAATCTGTCCCATCCATACGGCATCCCGTTTCGCGAGGTAGTCGTTCACGGTAATGACATGGACGCCGTTTCCCGTGAGGGCCCGGAGCGCCGTCGGGAGCGTCGCGGCGAGCGTTTTTCCCTCGCCGGTTCGCATTTCGGCGATTTTCCCCTCATAGAGGGCCGCGCCACCCATAAGTTGAACGTCGAAATGGCGCTGGTGGAGCGTCCGTTTTGCCGTTTCCCGCGTAAGGGCAAACGATCGCGGCAGCGCTTCGTCCAGGCTCTTGCCGTCTTTGATCTCGTCCTTCAGCTTCGCTATTTCCCCTTTGATTTCCTCGGAGTTCAGTTTTTCAATCTCCGATTCCAGGGCATTGACGTCTTTCGCAATTGATTCATAGCGCTTGAGGTTGTTGTCTTTGAATATTTTAGTTAAGAGTGACATGGGGTGAAATACGTCGGGCCGCCGGTGCGGCCGTGGACAGTTGCGGGACAATATCAAGCGTATGAGCGGTCATGGTGGTGACCTCCAATATTTTTATTGTTGTGTGAGTGCGCATCCATGACCGCTCATACGCTTCAATTGTAAAGGTGAGTGCGCAACCGTGGCCGCACCGGCAGTCCGAACCGTCTGATGCTTATCCTTAAGCATAAGGGCTATTCCATAAAAAAACCAGAGCCCCTTGCGGGGCTCTGGAATTTTGAAGGTTTTTCCTTGAATTTTCTCGCGAGTTTCCTCTTGAGGACAAGGAAAACTTCACTCACACAACGGTATTATACCACGCCTTGGAGAAAATGCAAGGGGCTCTCGCGGCTCCGTGCTCCTCATCGGCGAATTTCTCTTTTGAGTAAATCCTCCAACCGTCTCGTCGGAATCAAGCCGCACAAAATATATCGAACTCGATCTCGTGTCCTCACTTTTTCCCATATGGGAAAAAGTGAGGACAGCTCGGGATTCAGACAGCAATATTGTGGTCATTCCCTCCTCGTCATTTGGGGATTTCTGCGTCTCAAAAAAGCCTTCTTCGGGGTACGGGGCTGTGCGGACCAGGTAAGTCAAAAAAGTGTGCGCTCCGGGCCGCTTGGCCAAGTCTTGCCCACTTTTTTATTTTTCCTGGTCCTTGTGCATGATTCGCTGTTTTTTCCGGCGGACGATGAGCCAGTACAGGAAAGCGGCGGCGATAACGATGGCGATTACGTAGTCCATCTGCTTGAAGTAATCCTGAATAATCGTCCAGTTATTTCCCAGGAAAAACCCTATGTAGGTCAGGAACGCTGCCCACAGAAACGATCCGAAGAAGGTGAGATAGGTGAATTTCGCGATGTTCATCTTCCCGATGCCGGCCGGGAGCGATATGAACGTGCGGATCATCGGAACAATTCTTCCGAAGAATATGGAATAGGAACCGTATTTCCTGAACCACTCGTCGGTTTTTTGGAGATGCCGCTCGGAAAGGATGATGCGGAGGAACTTGTACTTTCCCCTGATTTCCAATATCCATTCGGCGAGGAAGTAGGAAAGGAACGCGCCAGCCATGTTCCCGAGGGTTCCCATCAAGGCGACAAGCCAGAAATTCAAATTGCCCTGGAGTGCCAGAAATCCGGAGAACGGCATGATGACTTCAGATGGAATCGGAATGTTCACGCTTTCCAAAGTCATCAAGATGAAAATCCCCGGATAGCCGAGGTATCTGATGGTTTCGATGACGAGATTGGAGAGCAGCGCGAACATTTATTTCGTTTGGAGTTTCGGGCTGGAGTGAAACTCGAGCTCCTGGTCGCTCAAGACGAATCGGCCGGTTCCCTGCTTCGCGGCAAGATATCTCCGGAGTCTCCGTTTCGCTATGGCGCCGGCGACGTTTTTTTCCAGAAAATCCCCCGCTGTGCCGCCGAGCATATTTTCCAACACCTTCGCTCCGGGACTTTTCTTTTTGCCGTTGAATCGCAGATCGGAAAGATGCATCGCCATATTCGGATCGTAATCGGAATTCAAGACGAAGAACTTTTCGATTTTCGCTTTGTCTCCCCAGAGTGGAACCCAATTCCGGTAGATGGTCGCGCTGTACGGGTTGATGGACGTTATCTTCCAGGTCGCTTCAGTCACGAAATGGTTGAGGCAGAGTTTATCCCTTTTCGTTTCTTCGAAGTCGTCCGGCCTCCTTTTTCCGAGGAGCGAGAAGATGACATTGACCGCGTATCGCGCGGTGAACATCCTCCCCTCCTGCACTGCAATGAGAAGGTCGAAATCGGAGCTTTCTTTGACGTTTCCCACGGCCATCGAGCCGGTCACGATGACGAAATCGACGAAGGGTGCGAATCGGAAAGAGCCGGCCAACTTGACGAGCTTTTTCCATTTTTGATCGAGGAGGAGTTTTTGGTCCATGGTCGTATTATTCATCCTGATCCGGAGATTCTACCGCAAGCGGTTCTATGCCGGCGCCTTCGCCGGTGATGCGGAGCACGTCTTTGTCGATTTTCCCCAGTTCTTTGGAAGCGCTGTTATACATATTGACGGTGGTGCCGAGATGCACGCCGATTTTCTTGAAATACGCGTCGTAGCTTCCGAGGTGTTTTCCGAGCTCGTCCACCCGCTTCCGTATTTCTTTGGCCGATTCCTCGATCTTCATCGCCCGGAGTCCCTGGAGGACGGTCTGAAGATAGGCCAAGAAGGATGTCGGAGAAACGATGATGACTTTGTACTTTCCGGCCGCCCGCTGAATGAGGTTCTCCGTGTCCTCGGTTACGGCGCCGACTTTGTTGATGAGCAAATCGTAGTAGATCGCTTCATGGGGAATGAACATGAACGCGAAGTCGGTCGTCCCCTCCTCCGGCCGTATGTATTTTGACGTTTCCACGATCCGCTGCTTCAAGTCGCCGACGAAAAGTTTTTCCAGGCGGTCTTTTTCGGTCGGATCCTTGGTTTCAATGAGGCGGTTGTAGTTCTCGAGCGAGAATTTGGAATCAATCGGGATGATCTTCTCATCCGGCTTTCTGCCGACGAAAACGACCGCGTCGACGATCTCGCCGTTCTTGAACGGGTATTGCATCTGATAGACCTCGGGCGGCAGGACGTTTTTGAGGAGCGTCTCGAGGTAATATTCACCCAAGACTCCCCGCTGCTTCGGATTCTTCAGAATGTCCTGGAGCGACTGGAGCTGGTCGGCGAAGTTCACAACCTGCTTGTTGGTTTCATCGAGCTTCGTCAGACGTTCCGTTACGTCCCGGATGATTTTCGCGCTTTGGCCGAATTGGTTTTGCATCGCCCGCGTCGATTCGGCAAGCTTGCTGTCCAAGGTTCGCGTTACCTCATTCATTTGATTTTGGAGCAGGGTGAATCCTTCGCTGTTGTTCTCTTTCGGCTTCTTGAGATTTCGCATCAAAGAGAACACTGCGACCAGAAGTCCAACTACGAGGACAATGAGGATAACTAACAATGTGATCGTCATGTTTTTGGTTACTAGTTATTTGTTACTAATTATTCCCTATCACGGTTGCCGAGAATATCAAAAGGAGTATCGCAATCAGGATGTTCGCCGTCAGGAAGAAATATGCCGTGAAGCGCTCCTTCTCAAACAAGCGCCATGCCAAAATGACATTCATGACGATGAAGGCGAATCCGGCCAAAAGGACTCCCAGGAAATCCGCCCGGTTGCCCAAGAAATCTACGCCATTCCATTTGTCGAAATGGATGATGGAGGGGTAAGTCAATCCTCCCAGTTTAGGAATGACGAGGCCGAGGGTGATCAACACGAACAGGGCGTTGAATCCGACGAGCAAAAGGACTGGTTTCTTCCTGATCATACTGATATTATAAGCTTTTAAAAATTAAAAATTCTCATTTGGTAGCCCCAAGGGGAGTCGAACCCCTGTTTACGCCGTGAGAGGGCGCTGTCCTAGCCACTAGACGATAGGGCCTTCATTAGATTCTAACCAATTCCCGAGCCTCATCGCAAGGACTTGAAGGAATCCTCCTATTCATGGGGTTTAAAAACCCCCCGAGCGGCCGGAGTTTATCCCCGGCATGGGGAGTGCTCGGGAAGTCAGTCATACATCCCCGGCTTGGCAAGCCAGACCGGCGATTGCCGCACGAGGAGTTTTTCCGCTTCCATCGGATCGCGCATGATGTCTTTCGTGATCTTTTCCGTCCGCACCGATTGGGATCCTTTGACGAGGATCACGTCTCCCTTTTTGACCATGGTTTTCAGCACCTGCGCCGCGTCGCCGAGATTCTCGAACGAGAAAACATTCCGTTTCGGCATGCCGGCCTTCACGGCCTCTTCGGCCATGAATTTCGCCCTTGATCCGACGGCGATGAGGATACCCGCTGATTGGGAAGCGATTTTTCCTATTTTTTGGTGGGCTTCCATGGTGTAGCGCCCGAGTTCCAGCATGTCCCCGAGGACGGCTATCTTTCTTTTCGCTGTGATATCCTTGAGCGTCAGGAGCGCCTCCTCGGTCGCCTGGGGAGATGCGTTATAGGAGTCGTCGATGATGAGGGAATCTCGTATCCCCGGGATGACAGTTTCCCGTCCGGGCGGGTTTTGATATCCTCTGAGACTCTCGGCGATTTTCAAGAGATTCATGCCGAAGATGAGGCCGGTCGCCGCTCCCGCCGCGCCGGCGTACGCCGCCGATTTTCCGAGAACTCCTTCGATTTTAACCGGCACCATGCTGCCGCCGTAGTTTATCTTGAAAGAAACGAAGCCGTTCTCGCCATTTCTGTCTATGGTATTGGCGAAGGAAGTGATGCGGACGTCGGCGCCTTTTGCGAAGCCGTACGTTATCACGTGCCCCCTCGTTTGCTCTTTGAAGAATTCGACGTGTTTGTCATCGGCGTTCAAGATGGCGAACCCGGTCGACGGCAGCTGGGCGATCAATTTCGATTTTTCCCTGGCGATACCTTCCGGTCCGTCGAAGAATTCGACGTGGACAGGCGTTTCGCCGATGGCCGTGATGACCCCGATCTCGGGCCGTGCGACTTCGAGGAGATAATTCATATCATTGGGCCGGTCCACGCCGTATTCGAGGACCAGCATTTCGGGATACCGGCTGTTCTTCACGATGAGCTGTCCGATGCCCTTGCCGATGACTTTGAGCCAAAAAAAAGCACCGTCCGTGTTTTTGAAATCGCCGATGATGGTCGTCGGAAGTCCGAGTTCGTTGTTGAAATTTTTGGAAGCCGTTCGCACCCGCCGTTCGGCGCCGAGAATTCTCGCGACAGCTGTTTTCGTGGATGTCTTGCCGACATTACCGGTTACCCCCACGATGCTCGGCCGGTATTTCGCTATCGTCCAGCGGGCCAGTCGCTTGAGAATGGATGAAAGTATTTTGAGGGTGAAGTTTTTCATAAAGTGGGTTTAAGGGTTGGCGAAGAAATATGCGTCCAGGCTATTGCCCGGGTTGTCCGGCGTAACATTTTCGTAGTTCAAGACGAACGAGGCCAATTGCTGAAATGCGGGAACGACCGAGACGGCCGCGAGTTCTGATTTTGGTCTGACCAGTTTAATGAGAATGAGGTATTGCGGCCGGGTTGCCGGAACCATGCCGATGAACGTGTGGATGTATTGATTGGGATAATAACCGCCGGTTTGAAGATCCGGGATTTGCGCGGTGCCGGTCTTGCCGGCGACGGTGAATTGCGGAATGGTAGCAACGACAGCCTTATTCACGGCGTCGATCATCATGCCCCTGACTTCTTCGGCGGTCGTGGTCGAAATGACGCGGCGCATCACCTCGGGCGTATCACTCGCGTCCAGGTAGGGACGCATGAGGAGGCCGCCGTTCGCGATGACGGCGAACGAATTGATCATCTGGATGGGGGTGACCGAGACGCCCTGCCCGAAGGCTGCCGTGCCGTAATCGACGGCCTTCGCGTCCTTTTTTTCGAGATTCGCGAGGCTTCCGGAAGCCTCGTTCGGCAGGTCGATGCCGGTGGGATCTCCAAAGCCGAATTTTTTCACTCCCGCGTAGAACAGTTTGTTGCCGATTTGCTGTTCCGCCCAAACGGCGCCGGTATTCAATGATTCTTCAATGACCTTGGTCATGGTCGTATTGGGGCCGTACGCTTTCAAGTTCCAGTTCCTGATGACGCTTCCGTTCAGGACGGCGACGCCCTTGTCGTTGTACGTCGAGGTCGGCGTAAAAATAGCATTGTCGATGCCGATCGACATGGTGACCGGCTTGAAGACCGATCCCGGTTCATAGTTGTCCTGGATGCTTTGGTTGCCGTACAAGCCGATCGACGAACTTGCGTAGGCGTTCGGATCGAAGGTCGGATAGGAAGCCATCGTGAGAATCGCGCCGGTCACCGGATTTTCGATGATAACCGAGCCGCTCTCGGCGGTTTGAACGCCAACGAGGTTCTTGATGAGTTCCTCGGCTTGGGCCTGGAGGACGCGGTCGATGGTGAGGTGGACGTCAGTGCCCGCCGCGAGAACGTTATTGAATTCCTTTTCGACGCCGTAGAGGCCGGTCGGCTGGGGATTCTGGCCGTTCACGCCGACGAAGCCGATGACGTTCGCGGCAAGACTGCCGAAAGGATAGTAGCGATACTGCTTGGTGTCGCTGTAGATCCCCTGGAGATCCAGGGCGTTCACCGCGTTCACCTGGTCTCCGGTCGCTTTCTCGATCAGCACCCGGAACAAGCTCTGCGGGTTATCGAGCATTTTGTAGACCGCGGTCGAACTCGCACCCATGATCGGCGCCAAAGCATCCGCTTCCCCGCGCGGATCTTTGATTTCCTTGGGGACTGCGTAGATGACCGGGTAGCCCCTATTGATGGCGACGGGTATCGCATTGCCATACCGGTCGGTTATAAATATTTCTCCGCGTTGGAGCTCCAGTTCGGCGACGTTCGCCATCCTGGCCTGGACCTTGTCCAGGTAATACGCCCCTTTGCTTATTTGAACCCGATATAAATTGAACCCTAAAATTCCGAAGATTAGTCCGAAAAGTGTTGTTAGAAGGATGAATCTGACACCCATTGATGTGCGGTAAGATATCCCGGCTTGGTATCCAAAACCAAATCGTATTTCGTCGCGAGCGAATCAAGATTTTGCGGCGCCGTCACGTTGAAGAGCTGACTTTTCAGTTCGTTCTGGGCGTTCGTTACTTGCGCGATTTGGTTTTTCAAGTTCGAAGCTTGGTACCGGGCGTTTACGAGCGCGTTGTACATGAAGATGTACGAGATACCTGCAATAAGTATAAAGGAAAGCAAAAATATTATGAAGCGCGCGTTCTGGGTATAAATCGATGGTCGTATGATGGTCATGGTAATTACTTTTTAATTTGAGATTTTTAATTTTTAAGACAGATAGCTCTGAGTTTCGCCGAGCGACTTTTGGGATTTCGGGCGATCTCTTCCCGTTCCGGTTTGATCACTTTCTTGTTTAAAAATGCTATGGTGTTCTCTTGGTGAAGCAATTTGAAGTTTTCTTTTACAATCTTGTCTTCGATTGAATGAAAGGTGATGACGCCGAGGCGTCCTCCCGGTTTCAGGATGCCGGTCAGTTCCGCGAGGAGCTTTCTGATGTTTTCGAGTTCGCTGTTCACGTAGATTCTGATTGCCTGGAATGTTCTCGTGGCGGGGCTGATTCTCGGATCTTTGAAATGGAACGCGGAATTCACGATTTCGGAAAGTTCGTGGGCAGTCTCGATTTTCTTTTTTCGCCGCTCCTCCACGATTCGTTTCGCGATCCTCCGGGAATTCCGTTCATCGCCGTAGTGGTAGATAATGTCCGCCAGTTCGTTCTCTCGGAGGGTGTTCACCGTTTCATAGGCCGTGCGGTCGTTCCCGTCGGGGTCGTATCGCATATCGAGCAGCTCGTCTTTCATGAAACTGAATCCCCGCTTCGATTCGTCGATGTGCCAGAACGAGAACCCGAGATCCACAATCATACCGTCGGCTTTCGGGAGATTGTGCTTCGCGAGGATTGCCGGGGTGTCGGCGTAGTTCCCGTGTTTGAGGATGATCGTATCGTTCGGCCACTTGTCCGGCAGATCGGAGTTGTGTTCGAGAATTTCCCGATCCCAGTCGATTCCCAGAAGCGTTCCTCCCGGGGTGATCCGTTTCAGGATCTCTTTCGAATGTCCCCCTTCGCCGAAGGTTCCGTCGATGAAGAATTCCCCTTCTAACGGATTCAAAATTGCTATTGCTTCTTTTAAAAGAACCGGAGTATGCATTGCGGATATTAACGGATATTACCGGATATGCCTGATATGAACGGCGAACTATTCTCCCTATCCGTTAGTATCCGTGAGTATCCGTTCATATCCCTAATTCTCCGAGTTTTTCGGCTATTTCGTCCGACGAAGATTCGGTTTTGGTTTTGTATGTCTCCCAATTCTCCGAATCCCAGATTTCTATCCTGTTGAAGAGGCCGGTCAGAACGACCTGTTTTTTGAATCCGGCGTATTTTCGGAGATATTCGGGGATTAAAATTCTCCCCTGATTATCAAAAGTTACATCCGATGCTCCCGCGAGCATCAACCGTACGAACGCTCTTGAGTTCGATTGAGCCAATGGCAGCGACATCAATTTTTGCACGAGCGTCTCCCATTCCTTTGCGCCGAACATGAACAAGCATTTGTCCAAGCCTCTGGTGATTATGGCTCCGGCCTCTATCTTTTCCCTGAATTTGGCCGGTACCGCCACGCGACCTTTGATATCTAAGCTATGGTTGTATTCTCCCAGTATCATAATGAAACCTTCGTTATCCCCAGATTGGCGTCTTATCCACAGATTTATCCACTTCTCACCACTCTTATGTACCATTATACCACCACTCCCGACATTAAAAAACCGCCCCCGGGGCGGATTGCGTAGGTTCTATCTATTGTTTGAAGCGAAAGTTATCAACAGGTTGACTTTTGCTGGTTCCCCACTTTCAATTCTTTGTTTATGCTCGCCGGGTACTTCCCGCTCAGGCTGTCTCCGGGGCGACGCCCAAGTCTTAGCCTTCGCGAAAAGTACCCGGTTCGCCTTTATTGGTTCATCCCCTCAAGTGGGTTTGTTATTTTTTTTGGAGATCGAGAAACGCTTCGAGGGTCGACGGGAGCTCAAGCGTCCCCTTGCTGAAATGGTCCTTGGCGTGCTCGATAACAATCCTTGAACCGAGTTTGTCCCGGAAGTCGTCTTGGTTGTCGAGCGGCACAAAAGGATCGTTGTCCGAGAATATGGCGACACTTTTCAGCAAATGCGATTTTACTCTGTTCAAATCCAGAGGCGCTTCGAGCCAATGTTTTCTTGTTTCTGTTTCGCCCGCGTCATTGTCGGCGTTTGTGATGCGCTTGAAGAATCCGGCGACGAATACCGCTCCGCCGACTTTCACGCTTTCCGGAAGCGACTCGAGATATCGCGCGATCGCTTGATTGCCCATGCTGTGGCCGACGAAATAGGTATTTTCGTCCGGTGTGCCGACGGCTTCGGCGAGTTTCGGGACCCACTTTTCGATGCGGGGCGTTTCCGTGTCCGGAAGCTGCGGAATGATGACTTCGAATCCCCTTGCTTCCAATTCTTTCTTGAGCCACGGGAACCAGGCGTTTCCGGGATGCCCTTCCCATCCGTGGACAATAATTACTCTCTTTTGCATAACTTTATTATAGTAGTAATCTTTATTTTTCTCCTCACTTTTTCCCCTAGGGGAAAAAGTGAAGCACTTCAATTAATTGAAGCGCCTGAGGCAAAAAGATGCCCTGGATTCCGCGAGGCGCGAAAATCCAGGGTTGAAAATCTTCAGTACACGCGGAGCTGGCCGCGTTCCACCCGCTCAAATGAGTCGGCGGTTCGCTTAAGAACGGCTGGTCTCACTACGTGGAAGCATTGGCCTTGGGTGAGGTGATGAATATCGACAAAGAAGGCCGTCTCCTGCTCAACCACAGTCACGTGATTGGCGGTCAGCGCGGGATTGGGAAAGACAAAGATCCCCCCGTTCTTTTCGATGGCGAGGAATTGTCCATTCTCCATCTCTCCGAATTTTGGTATCGCGAGCGGATCGATTAACGCCTGTTCGTTCGCAATGCCAATCCGTTTTGCTTCGAATTCCTCCATGAAGAGTTTCATCATGGCGGAGTTCTTCACCCCGGCCTCATATTTGTTGATAACATCGACCATAACGATGCCTCCCTTTTGTTTTGTAAACGTTCTTCGGAAATCTCTTTAAGGTACCCCCTGAGATTATGATAAGTTATAGAACCGCGCCGCCATCCTGTCAAACAAAAAACAGCCGTATTTTTAATACGACTGTTTTGAGGAAATACTATTTCCCCTTGGCGGCGTCGAAACGGCGCCATGCGGCCGAGACGGCAGGTTCCCGCTTGTCCAAATCGCCCATGATCTTGTATTTCAATGTCGACGTCGGTATAGCTTCTTTCGTATCGGCGAATTGAATTGCTGCTCCTCCCACCTCTTTGACGAGTGCTTGAACCTTCCCTTCGTCGAGGCCGGCTTCGCGTGCCGAAAGTTCGATCGATTTCATGATCTTCGAGGGATCGAAAGGCTCCCGCGAGCCATCCTTCTTGATGACCTCTTTTATCATATGTTTCCCCTTTTAACGACCTTTCCAGGTAGGAGAAACTCAATTTCACTTCATGCATAGCTAATTGAGTTTTCACTACCTGGTTTTCCCCTACTCTTTTTCCCTATTGTCCTCTATCTTTCTCAAGCGATTGGGTGAAACTCTATACGCAGGACTTCGCACTTCTTTCTCATCTAAGTTCATGACGACATATAAGCCTTTGTCCTTTAGGTAATTGAGGATCATTACTTTTTGTCCTTCTACCGTTTCCATAACGCTCCGGTTCTCGTATTCCGGATCTTTTCCGGCATATTCCGCTGCGGCGAATTCCTCCCTCGTTATATTGCCGATGATCTGCTTTTGCAAATTTTCGTCAGGTAGTTCAAATTTTGGCATATCTTTAGTATACCACTTCGGGAGTCTTGATGCCGTCCGTCCCAAGAACTTTGAATTCCACGCCGTCAGTCGAGATTTTCACGAAGGCGGTGTTCGTGATGTCCATCGTTTTGAAGGTTTCGTAGGTGCCGAAACCGACATGGATCAGAAATGCTCTTATGATTCCTCCGTGACTCACGACAAGGACGGTTTTCCCGGGATACGCCGCGGCGATTTCTCTCAAGAATGTTATCATGCGGCTGGCCATAGTTTCGTTGTTTTCCATACCTTCGGGGTAAACGGCGTTGAGTTTGGTTTTGTCTAACAATTTTTCCAATCCAGCCCTGGCTTCTCTGATCTTCTCGTCAAGTTTTTCGATGTTACTGCCGTCTAACTTGCCATAATCCCTTTCTTTTATAATGTCGCGCGTTTCAATCGCCAATTCTTTCTCGGCGGCTATTATTTCAGCTGTTTGTCTGGCCCTTATGAGGTTCGAAGAGAAAACGGCATCGAAAGGGATGTCTTTTAATTTTTTTGCCGTTTCGGTCGCTTGCAATTTGCCGTTCTCGGTTAAGGGTGGATTTCCTCCCACTGTCCTGCCGACGTTACCTTCCGATTCGCCGTGCCGAACCAGGTAGATGGTGCAAAAATTATCCATGGTGGGCAATACAGGGATCGAACCTGTGACCTCTTCGATGTGAACGAAGCGCTCTACCACTAAGCTAATTGCCCTATCTGATATTCTTAAGTTAAATCAAAATCCCCTTAAATTCAAACCTCCCGGTTCCCCATGGGAGCCGGGAGGTTTTTGAACGGAAATCTTATTGCAATTCCGCGGTGGCGCCGACTTCCTCGAGTTTCTTCTTAAGTTCCTCGGCTTCCTCCTTCTTGAATCCTTCTTTGACCAATTTCGGAGCCGCGTCGGCCAAATCCTTGGCCTCCTTGAGTCCCAAGCCGGTCACTTCCCGGATAATCTTGATGACGTTGATCTTCTGGTCGCCGGCGGCCTTGAGCATCACGCCCCAGGACGTCTTTTCCTCGGCTGCCGCTCCCCCGCCGTTGCCCGGTCCGGCGACGGCCATGGCCGCTGCCGATACGCCGAATTTTTCTTCGAGCGCTTTCACGAGTTCGGAGAGTTCGATGACCGAAAGTTTTTCTATTTTTTCTATGATATCGTTGAATTTTTCCATGATGGTTTTTAACTTATGACTGATAACCCATAACGTCGACTGTTATTTGTTATACGTTACGAGTTGGTAGTTGATTGTTTGACCTTTTCGTTCAAGACGAACAAAACTTTCTTGATGGGAACGGTGAGCATGAACGCCAGCTCTCCCAAGAGGACCTCCCGCGAGGGCAATTGTCCGAGGGTTTCGACTTCCGCTTTTTCCATGAACCTCTTGTCCTTCAGATCGAAGCCGCCGAGAATATTGAAAATATTCTTGACTCTAAACGGCTTTCCGAATTGGTAGACGACGCTCGCGGTTTCCAGAGAATCCTTCGGCGAAAATACGACGCCGACCTGCCCTCCGAGCTTCTTGGCGTCGAAGTCGATGCCCCTCTCTTTCAGCGCGAGCGTGAGGAGCCGTTTTTTCATCACCACCATCACGCCACCAATCCCCCGCACGAGTTTTCTGAACCCCGAGAGATCGTTGGCCGAGAGGCCGGTGAAGTCGGTGAAAACGACGGTCTCGCTCTTGCTGAGCTGCTCTTTTCCCGTCTCAATTTGTTCCTTTTTTTGCGCTTTTGTTTTCATACAACAAAAAATCTGCGTTGCCGCAGAGGTTAAGAAGAATCGACCTGGCTTCAGTGAAGTTTCTTCCTCGGCAGGGCTTATTTCCGTCTCTCCACCGGTTGGCGGAGGCGGATGCCTGCTATCTACGGAACAGCTTCATATTAGCACGCTTTCAGAAATATGCAAATGAAGCTAACGAGATAGATAGAAATAGGCTTCGCGATATTTACCGGAATCCTATATCCGTTTATTTCTATGTATCTCTATGTATTTCCGCCTAAATATCGATGTTCTTGGCGTAAACGGCGTTTGCCTGGATGAAGTTCTTGCGCGGTTCCACGAGCTCTCCCATCAGGACGTCAAACATCCGGTTGGCTTCAATCGCGTCATCAACGGTTATTTTCTTCATGAGGCGCGTCGCGGGATCCATGGTTGTTTCCCAAAGCTGCGAGGGGTTCATTTCGCCCAAGCCCTTGTAGCGCTGGATGTTCACGCCGTCGCCACCCATCTTTTTTATCAATTTGTCGCGTTCGTCGTCGCTGTAGGCGTACTGAAATTCTTTCCCTTTTTGAACCCGGAAAAGCGGCGGCTGGGCGATGTAGATGTAGCCGTCCTCCATGATTTTCGGAAAATACCGGTAGAAGAGCGTGAGGAGGAGCGTCCTGATGTGCGCACCATCGACGTCGGCATCGGTCATGATGACGATCTTATGGTAGCGGAGCTTCGTGATGTCAAAGTTCTCCGATATGGCGGTTCCGAGCGCGATGACAAGCGAGCGGATTTCCTTGTTCGCGAGCATCTTATCGATTCTCGATTTTTCCACGTTCAAGATCTTTCCGCGGAGCGGGAGGATTGCCTGGAATCTCCGATCGCGCCCCTGTTTGGCGGATCCGCCTGCGGAGTCTCCCTCGACGATGAACAGTTCCGATTCCTCGGCCTTGCGGGACGAGCAGTCGGCGAGCTTGCCGGGAAGCGTCAATCCTTCGAGCGCGCCCTTCCGGAGAACCGTGTCTTTCGCGGCCTTGGCGGCTTTCCGGGCTTTCGCGGCAATCAGGTTCTTTTCGATAATTTTCTTCGCGTCTTGGGGATGCTTCTCCAGAAATTCCTTCAGGGCTTCGTTCACGACGTATTCGACGGCGGTCCTGGCTTCCGGATTTCCCAGCCGGGCCTTGGTTTGTCCTTCGAATTGAGGTTCGTGTATTTTTATTGAAATAATCGAAACGACGCCTTCCCGGATGTCATCACCCGTCAGATTCTCGTCCGCCTCTTTGAGGTATTCTTCTTTCCTAGCGTAATCATTCAATGTTCGCGTCATGGCGCTTCGGAGACCGGTCAAATGCATGCCGCCGTCCGACGTGTAGATGTTGTTCGCGAAGCTCAGTTCTTTGGCTTCCTGGTCGTTGATGTAGGTGATCGCGGTTTCGATCTCGATGTCCTGATACGTTTTGTGGACGTAGAAGGACTCGTCCTGTATCGACGTTTCTCCGTCGATCAGATAACTCAGGAAGGATTTCAGTCCGCCGTCGAAGTAAAAACCGTATCGATACGGCTCGTCTCCCCGTTCGTCCACGATCATTATCCGTACGCCCTTCGTGAGATAGGCCTGCTGCCGCAAGTGGTCGATGATCCTCTTCCGGTCATATTCTATTTTTTGGAAAATTTCGGGGTCGGCGTCGAAAATGACTTTCGTCCCGGTATGCGTCGATTTACCGTTTTTCCTGACGGCGAATTCCGGCTTGCCGCGTTTATATTCCTGGAAATAGACGGTGTTATCGCGGGAAACCTCGACGCGGAGCCATGTTGAGAGCGCGTTCACGACGCTGACGCCCACGCCGTGGAGCCCGCCGGAGACTTTGTAGGATTCGCCGCCGAATTTTCCTCCGGCATGAAGCGTGGTCAGAACCGTTTCCAGAGCCGACTTCTTGGTTTGCTGGTGGATGTCGACCGGGATGCCGCGGCCGTCGTCGGTTACCGCGATCCGGTTGTCCTTCAGGAGTTCGATGGTTATATTCTTGGCATACCCGCCCATCGCTTCGTCGATGGAGTTGTCGACAACCTCCCAGACCAAATGGTGGAGGCCGTCGACTCCCGTGGAGCCGATATACATGCCGGGGCGTTTCCTGACCGGCTCAAGGCCCTCCAGGACGTAAATGTCCTTGGCGCCGTAGGATGGCTCGGATTTTGCCTGCGATTTGACCTCTTTTTTGGGTTCTTGCTTCGGTTCCTTTTTGGGTTCCTGGGTTTTCTGGTTTATTGGTATTTTTACCATATCCGGTTAGTAGAAACTCGATTGCGGGTCAATATGATTCACTGAATCGAGTCTGTTGCATATGACCTTTTTATGAACTTTATCATCACTACTTATTCCTTTGCATTGACCCGACGGTGAATCTCATCGAGTTTTCACTACCGGGCATATCAAGTCAACAAAAAATAAGCTTGTGGCCTCTTTATAGCTTTATTTTACCATACTCTCTATGCCTTTACCAGTTCATCGCCGATGAAATTCGCGTTGGCCTGCTCCCAATTCACCACGTTCCACCAGGCAGTAATGTAGTCAGGCCGGCGATTTTGATATTTCAGGTAGTGGGCGTGTTCCCAAACGTCGAGGCAGAGGACGGGCTTGAACCCGTTCGAAATCGGGTTTTCCTGATTCGATGTTTGGATGATTTTTAACCCCTCGCTGTTGCTCATGCCAAGCCAAGCCCAGCCGCTCCCGAAGACGCCGGCGGCGGCCTTGGAAAATTCTTCCTGGAATTTTTCGAAACTGCCGAAGGTCGCGGTTATTGCGCTCGAAAGTTCTTCCGCGGGTTTTCCCCCGCCCTTGGGTTTCATGAGCTCCCAAAAAAGCGAATGGTTGAAATGACCTCCGCCGTTATTGCGGACTGCGGTGCGAATGCTTTCCGGCACCCCGTTTAAATTTTTTAACAGATTGGCGAGTGATTGAAGTTCCGGCTTGCCCGCCGAAGCTTGAGCGAGGGCGGGAAAACCGGCGAGCGCGTCATTCAGTTTCGCCACGTACCCCGCATGATGCTTGGTATAGTGGATCTCCATCGTTTTCGCGTCGATGTACGGCTCGAGCGCGTCGTAAGCGTAGGGCAATGGGGGTAATTCAAACATATATAAAGTATACCAAATAACCGGCACTTTAGTTACCCGAATTACAGCTGTTGGAGTTCGTAGAATCTCTTGTACAATCCGTTCGGCTTCTTGATGAGTTCTTCGTGTGTCCCCTCCTCCGCGATTTTTCCCCGGTGCAGGAAGAATATCCGGTTCGCTTTTTTCACCGTGCTCAGGCGGTGCGCGATGATGAATGTCGTTCTGCCCGTCATCAGTTTTCCGAGGGCTTCCATGACGAATTTCTCCGATTGGGCGTCGAGGCTGGACGTCGGTTCATCGAGGATGAGTATTTTCGGATTTTTGAGTATGGCGCGGGCGATGGCGATCCGCTGTTTCTGACCGGTCGAAAGCTTGATGCCCCGCTCCCCGACCATCTGGTCGTATTTCTTTTGGAATTTTTCTATGAAGTCGTTGGCGTGGGCTTTGGTCGCCGCCTCGGTCACTTTTTTGTCGGATGCCGAAAAATTGCCGTAGCGGATGTTGTTCTTCACCGTATCGTTGAAGAGCATGATCTCCTGCGGCACCGCGGCGATCTGGCTTCTCAGGAATTTCAGATCGAAGTTTTTGACGTTATGCCCGTCCACCAAAACCTCGCCTTTCGTGGGTTTCAAATAGTGCGAGATGAGATCGACGAGCGTGGTTTTGCCGACGCCCGATTCCCCCACCAGGGCTATGATTTCTCCCGGATGGACCGTGAAACTCAAGCCGTTCAGCGTCGGAGCCTTGTTGTTCTTGTACGAGAAGCTGACGTTCTTGAATTCCACGCTGCCCCGTATCGCGGGGAGTATCACGGCGGACTTGGGGACGTAGGTTTCCGTCGGCTGGGTCAGTATCTTTTCCGCGCGTTCCAGGGCCACGAGGCCGTTGTTGAACGTCTGCCAATTTTGGGCGAGGACGACGAACGGTCCGAAGAACATCGCGGCGTAGCCGTTGAACATCACGAGTTCGCCGATGGTCATCCTTCCCTGCCAAATCGAGTAGATGGCGTAGACGTATATTATTGTTTGGGAAACGATGATGATGACGCGCTGGGAAAAACTGATGTTTTGCCAGATGCCGATGAATTCCTGCCAAAACTTGGCGGCTTTCAAGTTGAAGTTCCGGTATGATTTTTTCTTCTCGTATTCCTCGGCCGTGGCCTGTTTGACGGCTTGGGCGTTCATCACGGCGTCGTATGCGTCGCCGTACGCCAAGTTGTACGAATGGTGCATTTTCCGTTGTATTGTGGAAAGTTTCGGGGCAACTCTGAAAAGGATGAAGACGTATATGATGACGGCGACGAGTATCAGGGACGTCAGCACCGGCTTGATGGAAAAAGTTATGATGAGCGCGCCCACGACGCTCAAGATCTGCGGAGCGATGCCGACGACGACGTTGCCCAATATGTTCTGGAGCCAGTTGGAGGCGCGGGTTATCCTGTCCCAGGTATCGCCCATCTTGTGTTCTTTGTGGAAGGAAAGCGGCAGCTCCAGAAGGTAGCTGAAGCCGTTCACCGCATAATCGGCTTCGACGAGCGAAAGGAGTTTCTCCCGTTTCAGGTCTATCTGCCAGTCGAACGTGTCAGCGCCGATTTTCATGACGAGCCATATTCCCAGGAACAGAAAGACCAACGGGAGTATTTTCCCGAAAATCTCGAACGTCCCGTGCTCGTTAATGATGCTGTCGATTACTTTTCCGGAAAGATACGGAACGGCGACGTTCGTTATGGCCGAGAGGACGCTCAAAATCGAAATAACGAGAACGACCTTCCGGTAAGGCCTCAGGTATTTCAGAATTATTTTAAATCCCCTGGTTGCTTTCTTTTTCTTATCCTCGATCATAAAAATCAACATTATTATACAATAAAAACGCCCATTCGGGAAGATGGGCATTCCGAATTTTAGTTGTTCTTTTTTTCTTTTAAGGCGCAGGATTTGCAGACGCCGTAGAATTCCAGGGCGTGCTGTCTGATTTCCGCGAAATGCTTCGATGACCGGAGAATACGGGCTTGCGTTTCTTCCATCCCGCAATGGTGCACGATTTCTATCTTCCCGCAGGCGAGGCATATGAGGTGATGGTGTTCGGCGAGGTCGGCGAGCTCATAGTGGGCGTGATTATGCCGCAGGTCGATCTGCTTCAACACTCCTTTCCCGTTCAGCGATTTGAGTGTCCGATAAACCGTCGCCTGATCGGCGCTTCGCGGCAAGGCATCGATGACTTCCTGGGCGCTCAGGGGTTTCCTCGCTTTTTTGAAAATCCCGAGGATCGCGAGCCGGGACGGCGTCGCCTTATAACCGCTTTTTCTGAGCAGCTGCCGGTCCGCGTCGTTTTTCGTCATATCCCATGCTATTTTAAATGCGAATTATTTGCAAATAATTTGACAGTTTAGAATATCGCCGATAGGATGATAAACAATGGCAGGCCGAAAAATCATTGAAGTGAAAAACCTCAGCGTTACTCTGGATGGTCGGAAGATCGTCGGCGAAGTTTCTTTCACCTTGCAATCCCAGGAAGTTTTAGCCATTGTCGGCCCGAACGGTGCCGGCAAATCGATACTCCTCAAAACCCTCGTTGGCATCAATAAGCACTATTCCGGCGAGATTTATTTTGCGCCCGGGACGAAAATCGGCTACCTCCCCCAACGTTTCCATGTTGATTCTTATCTTCCCATAACCGTGAGGGAATTTTTGAATCTGAAGCCGGAGCATAAATATACTCTCGAAGAAGTTTTGCGGCTGGTGGATATCCCGGAGACCTGGCTCACGCAGAATCTCGGGACGTTCTCGAGCGGCCAGCTTCAAAAAATTCTCCTCGCTTGGGCCGTCATTGACCAGCCGCACGTGCTCCTCTTTGATGAACCGACGGAAAACGTCGACGTTGTTTCACAGGAATCGATCTACGACCTTCTCCACGAACTCCAGGATCGCCTCGCCATCTCCATCATTATCGTCTCGCATGATCTGGATGTCGTTTATAAATATGCCAACACCGTTCTTTGTCTCAATGAACGGATGCTGTGCTACGGCGAACCTGTTGCGACATTGACGAACGAGGCGCTCTCGGAGCTTTACGGCGATCATGCCTTCTTCCACCATCATCACTTCGGAAATCATCATCACGATGACGTCCAATAATTTATGGATATTTTCATTCTTACGCTAATTTCCGGAATCTTCGTCGCTGCTGCGAGCGGACTCGTGGGATCATTCTTGATCTTGCGACGGATGGCGCTTCTCTCCGACGCCCTTTCGCACGTTGCGCTTCCCGGCATCGCGCTCGGCATATTGTTTCACGTTGTGCCGATTTGGGGAGGCCTCATCTTCCTCTTCCTGGGAGTAACGCTGATCTGGATCGTGGAGAATAAAACGAAGCTGGCGACGGAATCGGTAACCGGCGTTATGTTCGTGACCGCCCTCGCGATTGGCACCCTTATCATACCGGAACAGGATCTCCTTGAAGCTTTCTTCGGCAATGTCGCTAAGCTCACCATTCTCCAGATCGGCCTCCAGACATTCGTCGCTCTCGCGATTATCACGTTCATCCTGATCTATCTCAAGCGCCTGACGCTCTTTTCAATTGCGCCGGACTTGAGCGCCTCGCTTAAGGTTTCATCGCTGAAAATGCAATTGGTTCTCCTTATTCTCATCGCTCTTACCATCACCATCGGCATCAGTTTTGTCGGCGTACTTCTGATGAGCGCTCTCATCATCATTCCTGCCGCTGCGGCGAGGAACATCGCAAAGAGCTTCAACGGTTTTTTGGCGGTCTCGGTCGCTATGGCCATCCTCGCCCTCGTCTCGGGACTTCTGATCGGCGAAATTTATAACTTGAATCCGGGCGTGATGACGGTTATGGCGAGCGCCAGTCTGTTTGTTGTCAGCCTTTTTGGGAGAATTGATCCATTCAAAAAGCGGCCAAACTCAAGCTAACGTAAAAATCTCGCTGACAAAGGTTTTTCCATCTCGGGCTCAGGGGCGCCTCTTGCGGAGCCATTTTATGAAAATGATGAAGACGATGGCAATGATAAGGACCGCGACCAGATACGGGATCGCTTTCGCCGGATCGACGAAGAAATACCAGACGAGAATCCCAATAGCCAAGATTAAGAATCCCGCCAGGAATCGTTCCAGTTTATTACTTTTGGAAGAAGAATTAACTGACATCGTTATAGGGTTTCACGTCTCGGGTGTCCTAATGCGAGAGCGTCAGGGTGAAGAGTATTTCGCGGGCGATCGATTCGTCTTCGCCCATGAATGCTTGATTTACGATCACTGCGTCGTGGTACCAGCCGGTTGAAGTCACGGATGTCGCCTGAGACGGCATGGCCTTCATTATGTCGTAATAGCTGCTGAGGGTGTTTTTCAAAACAAATCCCAATTGATATTCCAAGAGGTCCAGGCGAATTCCCTTTCCCGTATCGTTGTTCATTTCTTGGTATGTTATGTCGAACGCGTCGTTGAAGGCCGGTCCCATTTGATATTTCCCCGTCAAGGCGCCGCCGTAGGTATCCCTTATTTGGTTTATGTAAGAGATCATATTCGTGCTTGTCCGGCAAAACTCGCGGTTACCGATCATGATGGTCTCTCCGTCGGAACATGACGTCAGATCGTTGTTTTGTTCCAGGATGTTGATGGTTGTCGGATTAGAATTGGGATCGTATGGAGAAAGCGATGTGAATGCGATTCCCGGTCCGATAAAATCGGATGACTGGCACGGACCCAGTCCCTTGAGTTCGTGGATACTATCCATGCAAGCGACCCCGTAGTTCTCGGCCTTCCAATCGTTCGCCGGATAGATAATCTGAATTCCGTATTTGTCGTTGGTAAAAGCGCTCCAGTCGGATGTATTGATATCCGAGGTGTAGGTTGACGCCGCGAGCGGAAGAACCTGGACGGTTTCTTGCCACGGTGTTCCGCTGCCGTCTCCGTCGATGAAATATTGACCTATGTTGAAGAACATGAACCGGTCGGGGTGGTTTTTGTCCATCGCGAAATATCTGATGCCGTTGGTTGCCGAATAATCGGCCGGACACTTGCTTGAGTTGTACCAAAATGGTTCATTTGAATCCGGCGGCGGCGGATAATTGATGATGGCGATGACGAAGTTATCCGGCATCGGAGGGAACCCGGGTTGATATTGCAGTGGCGATACGAAGCAATCGTTGGATGGGTAACCGGCTAAGAATTGCTTAGCGATGGCTTCAGTGAGCGAATAGCTTGGGTCCTTGGAAAAGACCTCAACGCTTTGATTATTCACCGATATTTTGTCGCCTTTTTCGCTTACTCGCACTTCGGGCATCCCCGGCGTTTCGTAGTAATTGAACGTGATACCTAGTTTCGAAGAAATATACATCCGGACATTCGGATCGGTTTCGGTTATGGCGTTATCCACAAATCCGAAGTATTTCGTGATGGGCATCGTGGCACTCGCCATGCCGTCACTCGGCCCGTGGTCGAGCATGGCGACCGCCACCTGGCTGTTCTCTATCTTTACGGAGTTCACGACGATGCGGTCCCCCAGAAGCTTTGTCCCGACTTCCTTGGGCTTCCCGTTGTCGTCCAGAAAAATGACGATATAGTAAAAACTTCCGCTTCCGCCGAGTTGTTCAACAACCGGCACAGCGGCATCGTTCTTTCCGTCGCTATTCAAATCGCCGAAGGCGATTTGATTGCTCATAAGCGCGGCGGTCTCGGTTATCGTTGGCGTAACGGCGCCTTTTCCTTGCGATACCGATGTAGCGTACTCGCCGTTATCATTGAAAGTAAAAGAACCGCCGATGTCAGGCAGCGTGTAATTTGCTGTTTTTATCTGGCCAGCCGTCAATCCCGCCGGAATTGTTTTCGTTTGCGTGGATTTCGCGAAAATGAGATATAACGCCCCAACCGCCACCACGATGCCCAAAACCATCAACTCCGTTGATATTTTTGAGACCCCTCCTTTCTGTTTCATGGATTGATTATAGCAAAGCCGATGATTAAAAAAAGTAACGGAAATCGCTGAGGTTTTAATTTTATAATTTCCTTCGCCGCAAGAGCATGGCGTTTCCCGCGACGATGACCGTGCTGAGGGACATGAGGACCGCTCCGAATGCGGGGGAAAGAAGAACTCCTTCCCCTGCCAATACTCCGGCAGCCAAAGGTATTGCGATGATATTGTATCCGGCCGCCCACCAGAGGTTCTGTATCATCTTCGCGTAGGTGAGACGCGAAAGCGTGATGATTTTCGGAATGTCCCGCGGATCGTTCTTCACGAGGATGATGCCGGCGGATTCTATCGCCACGTTGGTCCCCGCGCCGATCGCAATGCCGAGATCCGCCTGCGTCAGGGCAGGCGCGTCGTTCACGCCGTCGCCAACCATG
Source organism: bacterium (assembly GCA_021824045.1). Taxonomy (GTDB): domain Bacteria; phylum Patescibacteriota; class Minisyncoccia; order UBA6257; family GWB1-50-10; genus JAKAHT01. Next base: position 49,514 of record JAKALR010000001.1, read on the forward strand.
GCGACGCGCTTGCCTTTTGACTGCAATAGTTTCACCTTTTCTGATTTTTCGCTTGGCATGACTTTCGCGAAGTATTCTTTGATTCCCAATTCTTCAGCCACCCATTTTGCCACGTCATTCGCGTCGCCGGTCACCATGGCGACCTCCACGTTCATGTCCTTGAGCGTTTTGATCGCCTCGCGCGATTCTTCGCGGATGACATCGGCGAGCGTGATGGCGCCGACGATCGATTCGCCGTTCGCCACGTAAATCACGGTTTCGTTTCCTTTGCCGGTCACCTGGAGGGTATTCCCGGGAAAATCAGCGAGCATATTTTCACCTCCAATGAAAATTCTTTTTGCGGCCTCATTTGAATTTTTTGCACTTGCGCCCTTGCCCGGCGAGCGCCGGAAATCATCGACGGTCTCCAGTCGCAATCCCCTTTTCTTTGCTTCAGCGACGATCGCTTTCGCGATGGGATGTTCCGAATTGGCATCCACCGAGGCCGCCAGTTTCAGTATCTCGTCTTTTGAAATTGGTTCGCCGACCGACGGATGGTCATGTGAAATTATTTCGGTGACTCCGTATTCTCCCTTGGTGAGCGTCCCGGTTTTGTCGAAAAGGACGATGTCGATATTCCGGGCCGCCTCGAGCGCGATTCGTTGTTTTACAATGAAACCGTTCTTTGCCGCCTTGGTTGTCGAGATCGATGCGACGAGAGGCACCGCGAGTCCCAACGCATGAGGGCAGGCGATCACGAGAACCGCGACGAGCCGCTCGATGGCGAACGCCGTGCCCGCGCCGGAGGCGATCCAAAGAACGACGGTTACGGCGCCCGCGCCGACGGCGACAAACGTGAGGTAGAACGCGGCGCGATCGGAAAGGATCTGGAGATGCGATTTCGACGCCTGAGCTTCCTTTACGAGACGTGCGACGCCGGCGAGGAACGTATGCTCGCCGATTTCCGTCACCTTGATTTTCAATACTCCGTCGCCATTCACGGTGCCGGCAATAACGCCGTCCCCCTTACCTTTTGAAACCGGTTTCGATTCGCCTGTTGCAATCGATTCATCGACGGATGACTCCCCTTCAATGACCTCGCCGTCGGCCGCGACCTTGCCGCCCGGCTTCACGAGGATGACATCCCCCTCTTTCAATTCCGCCAAAGGAATTGTTTTTGTTACCTGTTGCTGATTACTTGTTACTACTATTTCCGCCGTATCCGGCAAAAGCTTTGACAGTTCCCCTAAAGCGCCTTGGGCATTCTTCACGGCTCGCATTTCGAGCCAGTGCCCGAGAAGCATGATGGTGATGAGGGTCGAAAGTTCCCAAAAGAGCATGTCATTCCTACCCGTAACGACCCCGTAGGCGCTCCAAGCGTATGCCGTCGTGATCGCGATCGAAATCAAGGTCATCATGCCCGGCAATTTTCCCCTTATCTCGCGCCAAGCGCTTGCGAGGAAAACCCAGCCGCCGTAGAAGAAAACGACGGAAGCGAGAACAAATTCCAAAAGGACGAGATCCGGAAAAACCGGCGGATTCCAATGAAAAAACGCCGTCACCGCGTCTGAATACAAAATAAGGGGGATGCTCAAAACCAAGCTCACCCAAAATTTCGTTCGGAAAATGTTTTCATGATGCCCCCTATGCCTATCCCTATTTATCCGTTCTTTATCCGCATCTATTCGCACTTCAACCAGACTCATCCCGCACTCGGGACACATGCCCGGAGCGTCCTTCCGGACGTCCGGGTGCATCGGACAGGTATAGATTATTTTGTTATTTTCCATTAATTTGAATGTCTCATTAAACTTAACCTTTAAGAACCGACACTGCAACTTCCGCTTGTGGGATTGTTCGTCGGCTTGATTTGGGACAGGACGAAATTATACCCGGAAACGCTGGAATATGTCTTACCCAGGATCACTTTTGGATCGATATCGGCGTAACGCTCTCCTATTCCCTGAAAGTACTTCGCTATGTTCGCAGAGGTATCGGGAAACCAGTATTGATTCAAAGTGAGTGCCGCTTTGTACATCTCTGTTTCGCTCGCTCCCTGTGAGGCCATGAGTTCAAGAAATCCAAGCATCGCCATTCCGTGATTGCAATCCGGAAAATACGTCGAGTTATCGCAACAGGGCCGGTAGATGTTCCGGGCGACTTTTTCCACAAGAGCTTCTTCGTTCGGGGTTAACTCGACGAACTCGTGGGTGCTGAAATGATCCATCGCGTTCCCGACGGCGATTGTCCAACCGCCCGTCGAGGCGAAATTGCCGGCGCCGCCGTATCGTGGATCGGATATCGGTCCCGTTTCCAATATCGGACTTTTATTGCTCAGACCGAAAGCCCACAGTAAATTCAGAATAACTCCGGCATTTTTTTCGTTCACGACCAGATTTCCGTTCCCCTCGCCGTAAAGCAGATTGTGCTCGTATGCACTTAACCCCCCGTTTTCCGTGTATATCGCTTCAAACTTTTTCGGATCAATGACTCCGCTTGTCACCATCTGAGCGCCCAAACTCCCCCACTCCACGGGCAGAGCCGTTCCATCGGTATCCGTGGCTTCTGTCGGTTGCCGAAGCGCTGTTTGCGGCGTGCTGTTTTCCCCGGCACGATATATCCAGGCGACAAGGACGACCATGATGGCAATTATGATTGAGGCTCTGAATATCCAATCTTTTTGTTTTTTGTTTCCCATGGTTTTAGCGTACGAGATGCAAGACCTTATCCATGAGGAGGTTCACGTCTGTCTGATATGTACCGCCCCCCATTGCGAGTTGATGGGTAGCCGTGAGATACAATATCACGATGCCCATTGTGAGATATGCTGCGCTGGCGATAAGATCGGCCACGGCGATGCTTATTTCATGCCCGGCCAGGCGGTATGTCATTCTCTTCTGGAAGAACCCCAGTTTTTCGGTTACGCCGGATTTGTCCGTGATGTAAGCCAGGGCGAAGAGCGGTACGACCATCCCGAGGACGTAGAAGACGGCGTACGCCGTTCCCCAGAAAAGCGATCCGGGAAGTACCGAGAGCGCGAGGACGCCGGCTAAGACGGGCGCGCAGCACAGAGTCGCGAATCCGGAGAAGATTCCGAGAATGAATACAGAACCGGCACCGGTCACTTTCCCGCCGCCCCTCTGCTTGATGTGGAAGGGTAAAGAGAAATGTTTCCCGAGGAGAAGTGAAATGCCCAAGAGCACGAGAAAGAGAGAGCCGGCGTAGTACAGCGGATCGTGGATGCCGCTCACGAAAGTTCCGAACGCGGCGATCCCGAGGCCCAAGGGCAGGAAAACAACGAGGAGTCCGAGAAAAAACACCGCCGTCATGGCAATGACTGTTTTCCGCTGTCTGAAGATGGATGCGAGATAAGTCGGAAGGAGCACCGTGATGCAGCACGGTGCAAAAAGCGCGGCGATGCCGGCGACGAACGCGGCGATGAGTGAGGTAATGATGAGTGTAACCATGTCAGTTAATGTTTTGCATTGCGTTCCAGATCGCGTTATTCCTGATGCCCATCATCGGATCGTCCAGGGCGTACCGTATGACGCCTGTTTTATCAACGACGAAGTACGTATGGCCGGGGAAGGAGCCGGGATGCATGGACGAAGGCAAGTTCAGAACGCCGTATTTTTGGGAAACGGCGCGCGACGTGTCAAAGAGAATGTCCGCCCCTTTCATATTTGATGTCTGATTGATTATTTGTTGCCACTCCTCTCGCGTATCGACGACGATGGAGATTGCTTGCGTGGTTGATGAGTTAAAACGGCTGTCGCTTGCAAAAGCAGCCATTTGGTTCCAGCAGGCCGGATAGCACATCGCCCCTTCGGTGAAGAAAAGGACGACATCCTTCTTCCCCAGGTAGTCATTCAAGTTGACGGTATTGCCGTCCAGGTCTTTAAGGGTGAAGTCCGGAGCTTGTTTGCCGATATAGCCGTTCAATGACTGACTCCCCGATGCCGTGCTGTTTTGAACTTGGCTGGTATTCGTCGATGGTTTGGAGAGGGCGAACGTCAGGAGAATTCCCGCGACCGCCACTAGTGTTACTAAGAGATAACTGTTTTTCTTTTTCATGTTTAACTAAAATAAAAGGAACCTCTTGTGAGGTTTTAATAGACTCCAACGCGCGAGTTTTCGACAAAAACTCTTACGTCGGAGTTTTAAGCGAAAGACGGGCTGTTTTCGTGAAAGGCAAGATAGGCCAGTAGATTTAATTGAGCCGAATTTGACGATATTTCTTCTTCGCGTCCAGGTTTGATGAATCCTCTCTTCCTGTTGTTCCACTGGGAAGATCCAAGGAATGACCCGATAGCCGCGAAAAGAAGCAGGAAAAACGAAATAACCGAAATACCGATCACGAATCCGGGCATAATATTACTTTGAATACACGAGCCGCTGCCGGTCACGTCAGCCGTAAGACATGCGGAATGACCTCCGGTCATCGCATGATTCATCAGAAACGAGCCGAAGATAATGGCTGCGAATATCATTAAAGCCAACGCTATTCCCAAGGTGAATTTCATGAGTATGAAAAATGATATCACAAAAAAGCCCATCTGGAAAGACGGGTTTCTCCGAACTTTTCTCCTGGACAGGTCGAGAGAAGAAGAGAAGGTCTTACTCGCCGATTGAGGGTAATTTGTCGTCAGACGCCTTAAGATCGGCGTCGATGTACTCCATCAAATCGGTTTTTAATGCTTCAGTGAAACCATCTTCCGCAAGCATGGCGAAAAGGCGTTCTTTTTCCGCGTTCGGAATGTTTAACTTCCCGATCGTGTCATAGCAGGTTTTTATGATGTCGGTCATAGATTTATAAACCTAATGTTTTAAGATCGAGTGGCTTGCCAACGATCTCAGCGTATTTATCGGCGACATTCTGTTTAAAAAACTCCTTGATCTCTTCTTCATCCTTGAAGTACTTACCGATATTCTGTTTCATGCTGTCCATATAATATTTCCACGCCTCGTTAGGTACTGATTCTAGCATTATTTTGCGATCTTCCGGTGAGACCATATACAGCTCCTTGTCATAGCCATCGGACAGGACATATTGATCTATGAAATTCGTCACAGCGCTCTTCATCTCGTCGAGGCTGTGCTTGGTATCGGACGTGTTAATGGTCTCGTTCGTCTCGTTGAAAACGTCAAAAACCTTTTTGAGCATCTCTTGCTTTAATTCTTTCGGCATTTTAGCGGTCTCCTCTTTATTTTCGATATTAAAATCTCTCTCAGCTTGCCTGAGTGCGTGAATATACCACTTATCACTCGCGTAGATTTCACTAGATTCCAGTATTTCTGACCAAGATCCATTGTGAGCATGAGATGTCATCCCATTTCCCTCGGCGAACTTACTAATATCCTCGTTGATGTTAGAATCGCTGGATCTCGTGCCGCCGCCAGATATCCGGCTATAGCCCATCTTCTCGGTCGCGATATTGACTAGTTCGCTGTCATTCGTGCTCTGATCCCGTTCTATTAAGACGATTTTATTTTTGTCTATCGTTTCTTCCGGGATATTTGGTTTATAACCTTTTTCGTATATTATCACTGTTCCCGTAGGTAGGGTCACAGATTTAGCATAAAAAGTATCGACCGCCATGAGATTCTCTGGCCGACCATTGGTCGCGAACATCCCATTACCCGGCATTATTATCTGATATTCTTTATTATCCCATTGACCACCGCTGTTAGCGGAAACTCTGTGGTTGAGTGCAAAATGAGTAGTAATCCGTGGCACTTTCCCGTCCGTAGCTTCTCGGTCATTCAGTATCCCTAAAGAGCCGTCGGCCTCCACTTCTGGAGCAAAGCTGGTGGCATGCACGAACACAAGCTTGTCGGCCGTTATTTCCTGGGTCACTATTCCGCCTCTCTCGTCGACATCTAATTTGGCTCCGATTGTCGACACTAAATCAAGTTGTGCACGATAACGTTCTACCAATTGATCATGGCGCTCTTTTATCTTCTCGGGTGACAGGTTGCTCAGGTCTATGTCGCTCGGTGCATGATCGGGTGTGACCGCCTCTGATTTCGGCGGCTCAGCTTCCATAATCTCCTTCTTAGCAGCTTCTAAAGATTCGATGCGTTCTCCCTCCAAACTGCTTTCTATCAACTCCTCGTTTTTCGAAAAGATATCTAGTTTTTCATTCACATTCTCGGTCTGCTCGTGGTCTCGTTGGACAACCTCCGTTTTGGTTTTCTCTATTTCCGCTACCTCAGCGCCATTTTGTTCGCCAGTTTCTTCGGCTGGCACCCCGGGAAATTGTTCAAAAGGATTCATTGGTTAAACTATGATACTCCCTATATCCTTCGTCAAGGATGGGTAATTTGTGCCGTTTCCGGCAAGTCGGTGCGCTCCGGTGCAGGACGTCGAACTTTTTTCAGGGACAAGGTGCGGGAGATAGATTAGCTCAATACCTCTTCTAAAAGTTCAGGAAGTTCATCGGGTCCCATCTCGTTTTGGGTATAATGTCCCCTGCCCTTGAGTTCGACTATTATAGTTTACCTGATTTTTACAATTCTTTTTGTAACGGCATCCACAAATAAACGGAATGCGGTTCGCTTCTCCTTATCGTACATTATCCTTACTCCCAATAGGTGCCCTTTGCGGCAGATTAAACTTTTTCCATTCATGGGAACAGCTGAATCAAGAATACGATCGATGTACATTCTCCTCAAATTACCCGGACCGTCTTTTTGATAAAAACAAATATGACTTCCGCATTTTTCGCAGGAAATGTTCAATAAGCGAGAGTAGCCCCCTCTTGTTTTCTTATACCTGTCATTTTTAAAAACGAATTTCGCCATGCGTTTAGTATAGCAAGAAGAAAAACCGTCCGGGATTGTCACGGAGTAATCTTATGAAAAAGATTTGTGCAACGTAAGGCGGGAGAAAATGACGGAAGAGAAAGATTTTATCCTCGACCGTTGATATAGGTCTCTTTATCTACCAAGGATTTAGTGGAGACCTGATCGATAAAGACGATGCCGTTTAAATGATCCATCTCATGCTGAATAGCTCTGGCGAGGAGGCCGGTGGCCCTGACGGTGAACGGTTCCCCGTTCTTATCCAAAGCTCTACAGATCACACTTGCTGGCCGTTTTACCAACCCAAATAACGCAGATGAGGCGACGCTGCCGCAGCCCTCATATCCTATTGCTTTCCGTTTGGAGCGCCAGACAATTCTGGGGTTTATGAAAACTCTTAATGGGTCTGGTTTAGAAATATTCTTTCTGTAGGTCGTCTGGCGGATTTCGGTTACGAATATTCTTAGACCCCTGCCTATTTGCGGTGCTGCCATGCCTACAAGGTTATCGTGGCGCATAGAATCTACGAGGTCCTTTATGATCTGTTGCGCCTTCTTATCCAATGCGTTTTTAACCAACGCCGCCTTTTGCCGGATAACGCCCTCCCCAATTTGAGTGGCTCTTTTAATGCTCATGATAGAGATTCGAGTTTGACATCCCATTTTCCCATTAGGTCCAATAGATGGTTATAGGTCGTTGGCTCAGCATTTCTCTTATTTTGAATAAAATCCCTAAAACCACTGAATTCTCCGATTAAATAATCTTTCATCAGTTCGTCTACAAGACTGCAATTAATTTCTTTCCTCAAATACAACGTAGCTATAACTTCGTAGTGATTAATAAGTTGTTCCCTAGCACTCACGTTAAGAGGGCTTAGTGCATATGCTTTTTGTAATCCAATAAGATTGTTGTAAAGAGCGAGGAAATTATCAGTTATTCTTGCCTGAGCCCCTTCGCTTATCGTTTTATATGCGAAAACCGCGGCTGCCGCAGCCGCCATTGCAGCTACCGCAGTGGCTACGGCAGAAACAATGACCCAAATATCAGGTCTGCTTGATAGATAGACTATCGTTGAGGTTGGTGTCACCTTTGTGGATTAGGATCTTCCTTTGGCGGCGATATCCTTTGTGGTTCTTTTGGAGGTTCTGGCGGTTGCTTGGGATCCTTATCTGGTGTTATACGTCCTATTCCTTTACGGAACTCCTCGGTGTTGTTGTGCGTGAAACTCGCCTTCATGGTTATGATAACTATACCACGAAAAAGCCCACCTCGTAAGGTGGGCTTTTTCTACCATCCCGGCAATTTAGGGTGCCCAGGAGAGGATTCGAACCTCCACGTCCTTAACGGACAGCAGCACCTCAAGCTGTAGCGTCTGCCATTTCGCCACCTGGGCATTTATAGTTCCCTTCCGATAATCCTGAGGGCTTTTCCTATCTTTTCCCTCTTTCTTGAAAGACAAACTACGCCTTTATTGTAATATAATTTTGATAATAACTTCAAGGAATCGGTCTTGGCGTATTTTAGCTGGTACACTGAATCATTGATGCTCTTGGTGATGTGGCCACGTGCGCCGAACAACTCTTCTATCTTGACTCGTAGCCACTCAATGTGTACTTTACTAGCCGAAACAAAAGCTGTGTAAAACATAAAACTGGAACGCCATCTCGGATCCCAATAAGAATAAAATGTCCCATCACCGTCGAGATGACCTCGGATAAAGTCAGAAAAATATTTTTTGGGGATTTTAATTGCTCCGATTGTCTTTGATTTCGCCGGCGTAAGGCCAATTGTTATAAGAAATTTATAAAAATTAACGTCGCCAAATTGGACGTGTGGCGACTGTTTATGAGTAAAGCCGGATGTTTTATAACTGATTTTCACTTGAATGCCAAGGCATTTCATAAAGTTATCAAGTTGTTCCATATCATTGGATGTGAAATCGATGTGCCGACCATCCGGAGACAAATTTCCATCGGTTGCAAGAAGTCCCATGGCGTAAGCAAAATGAGGTGACCACCGAATGGCCACTTTCCCCTGCGGTTTCGTTCCCCTCTTCCCCATCTCACTTTCATTATACCTCAAATAAAAACCCCGCTCGTCCATCGCGGGCGGGCGGGATTCCCGATACTTTCCCCTATGCCTTGAGTCTTTCCTTCATCTGCTTGCTGGAAAGTTCGCGAACGTAGTAAAGCTTCGAGCGATGGACTTTCTTGGGCGAAGACAGGATTTCTATTTTCGATATGACCGGCGAATTGATCGGATAAATTTTTTCGACGGAAACCTCGTGGAGAGTCGTCCGAACCGTGAAGGTGCTGCCGGCTTCCTTGCCGTGTTTCCGCGCGATGACGAGCCCCTCGAAGGAGGATTGGCGCTCTTTGTCGCCTTCCTTGATCCGCTCCCAAACCTTTACCCGGGCGCCGGATTTGATTTTCTTTAAAACCTCCTCGTTAATCATTGGATTTCATAGTAACAATTACCTATCTAAAAGTCAAAATTTTAACAAGAAACCGTCTTATTTCGAGCGAATCATTCGGAGACCGAGCGGGCACGGCTTCCGCCCTTGAGGCGGAAGAGCGAGGTCGAGGATAAGCGCGGGCCGCCGGCTGGGGCGGGCCGACGCGGGTTCGCTCGAAATAAGACGGTTTCTCATCCTCAATCATACTCCACGGAGTCGATTCGGGCCTCCTCGCTCATGGCGAGGCTTTGGAGTATTTCTTCCAGGTCATATGGCAGGTCGGCTTCTATTTTCATCCTGCCGCCGTCCTTGAGGGGAAACTCGATTCCCTCAGCGTGGAGGAACTGCCTTTTGATGTTCACATCCTCACCCTTCTTGCCGTAAAGCTGATCCCCCACGACGGGGTGCCCGATCGAAGCCAGGTGCACCCGTATCTGGTGGGTCTTCCCCGTCAGAGGGTGAACCTCGAGGAGGGTGTATTTGCCTTTCTGGAGAACCTTGAGAACCCGGTATTCGGTCACGGCATCCTTCACCATCTTCATGTCCCTGGCATTGGTGCTTCTCTTGACGCTTCCGGACCGGAGGCCGATGGGCTTATCGATCTTTCCCCTCCCGAGAAGTTTCCCGTGGACGAGAGCAAGGTAGGTCTTGGTGACTTGGCCGGTTTGGAACAAGCCCTTCAGATATTCGAATGTCGGCTGGTTTTTCGCTATGAGGAGCATGCCGGAAGTGTCCTTGTCCAGCCGGTGGACGATTCCCGGCCTTAAAACCGGGTCATCCCCGACGGTTTTTACTTCCGGGTAGCGCTTCAAGAGCCAGTCGGTTATGAAAAGCCCCCCGACGTTCTCCACTCCGGCTATTTTTGGCCTATGGACGGTCCACCCGGCAGGCTTATTGATAGCCAAGAAGTCCTTGTTTTCGTAGATTATATCTATGTTTTCCAGGGTCATTGCTTAGTATTATACTCCGGTTTATTAGTCCTGAGCAGTGCCAAAGGATTGACTTTTTTCTATTTTGTGATAGTATATGTCCTATAACCCCCAAACAGGGCGTTTTTTTATGGAAACAAGAAAAACAAAAGTGTTATTGGTCCTGGCCCTTACCCTCCTCCCCTTGAGGATGCTCAATATGGGTGAGGTGCCCGTTTACCCTTCTATGGCGGAAAAAGCCAGCGCTGCCGTGATGAGCGGAGTCACAAGCACCATTTCCCAGGCCGTCTATACGGTACAGAACACCGCGGACGTCTGGGTGACGGCGTACGCAAGTGTACCCCAGGAGACCGACAGTTCGCCTTTTATAACCGCTTCGAACAAGCATGTACAAGACGGTTTCATAGCCGCCAACTTCCTGCCTTTCGGCACGAAGGTTAAAATACCCTCTCTTTTCGGGGATAAGGTGTTTACCGTCGAGGACCGGATGAGTCCCCGGAAAGTCGGTTTCGTGGATATTTGGATGCCTTCCGTCACCGCCGCCAAGGATTTCGGCATTCACAATACCCAGATTGTCATCTTGAGTGACGCACTCGCCGGACGTCTCGCGGAGCGGTAGACCTTTTTTAATTCTCCTCCTCCTCTTCCAGAAAGTCGTCCATTTCTTTCTTGATGCTCTTCAGCTGTTCGCTTTCAACCTTCCGCAGTTCGCGGAGGGCTTCTTTTGTTTTTTCCTTCGCCCGTTCGATGAGCGGAAGATATTTCTCGCTGATGATCCGTTCCGCCTCTTTTTTATCGGGCGTCGTTTCCAGGACCTCCTCTATTTTTTTCATGATCTCGTCCTCGCCATCCATTGCTTGGCGGAGCACGTTGTATTCGTCACTTTTGAGCGTCCGATCATCCATGGCTTAATGCTATTATATTCTCGACCGGTGGAGCCAATTCCACAAGGCGGCGAAGACCCAACCGAGGACATATCCGATGGCGGTTGTCACGATAACGAGCAGAATGGCCGTTCCCCAGGCAAAATTCCCTATGGTATAGGGAGGATGTATGAAGTGCAACCCGAAAATCCAATCCATGATTGGCTGAGCTAATCCTATCAAAACTAAAAACGCCCAGAATGCATGGCATAATCCAAGAAAAACTCCGAATACCACCCCCGACTTATTCTTGTCTAATGAGTTCATATTTTTCATAAATATGCGACCTTTTGAAGTATTGATTTTGTGGACCTGGGGAGAATCGAACTCCCGGCTCCTCATTGTTCCCGCACTTTCCCGAGCAGGGGCGAGGTTTTAAGTGTGCAATCCCGTACAATGTGGACCGTAGCGGATTCGAACCGCTGACCTCCTCATTGCAAATGAGGTGCTCTACCAACTAAGCTAACGGCCCCTTTCTTGAATTTAAGTATAAAAAAAGCACAGAATTCTCGCAAACCGCCTAGAAATGAGCCGCCACATCGTACGGGACAAAAGCGGTATTCTTCCGGGGCAAAATTACTTATATATAAATCACCGTAGGTACTTATCCGTTGAAAGCAAAATCGTTTGTTTTCAACCCACTGAACTATAGGCCCTCCGTCACATCATGGTGGGCATGGAAGGAATCGAACCTTCGACCTCTGTCTTACTTGCCCCGCACCAAAATTGCGCTTTTCATGTCTGTGCGCGTGAATGGAATCGAACCATTGACCTCTGTCTTATCAGGACAGCGTTCTACCACTGAACTACACGCGCAATTTTCGGTGCGGGGTCAGGCAGCGTTCTTCCGGGGTGAAAATGCCATATATAACTTAGCATAAGTATTCACCCGTTGAAAGCAAAGTTTCTTGCTTTCAACCCACTGAACTACATGCCCATTATTTTTCATTTCGAACGAACGAACCAGTCATATCGAAGATATCAGGACAGCATTCTTCCGGGGCGAAAGCGCTACTCTACTGCATGACTCCTTTTAAGGGGAGTTCGGTGAGACGAAAAAGTGGGTAAAAGACTTGGCCTAAGCGGCCCGGAGCGCACACTTTTTCGGCTTGCCGAGCTCCCCCATTACTGGGTTAAGTTTAATTTTTCGAAGCCCTGGATGTCAAATTGCACGTTTTGGGGCTGCGTCGGCGGCAGCTTCAGGGTCGCGTTGATGCTGTCGGCGAGCGAGGTCACAAAATAGAAGACAAGAATCAGGGTCGCCGCGAACATCACGAGCGCGAGAAGGATAAAAAGGTTCTGTCGGGAATTTTTGAGACTCTTGAGCTTGCCGATCATGTTATTGGTAAAATACTTTTCCCCGTACGGCCATGTTGATGGACCCGTCCCCCTGCGGGGTGAAAGTTACTCCGTCGATGGAGTCCAGATATTTGAAATGCTCGAGAGAATCGAGGAATGTCAGGAGATCGCTGAGTTTCGAAGAGCCGACCGAAAGATTGAAATTGATGGATCCGAAGCCGCTCGAGGTTTTCGGGTTTTCGCCGGCGAAGGAGAAGGAATAGCTGAGATTCTGTCCCGCAGCAATGGATTGGATGTCCTTGTTCAGATTGATGAGGTCGTAGTAGGACGGGACGATGTTGTTGAGGACGTTTTCGTAGCCGGCGATTTGGTTGTACTGCGACTGGAGCTTCGAGTATTCAAGTATTCCGTTCGACATGGTAATCAGTTTGGACCGCGCGAGCGTGATGTTTGCGGCATACGTATCGATATTCCCCTTGAAAAACAAGATTCCTCCGATGAGCGCTGCTATAATGATAAGAGATACGGCCAGTTCGTTCGTGAGACGTTTGTTGAAATGATTCATCGCTTGCTTGGCTTCATTATACCACTGAACGGCGGCTCAAAGAAATGGCGGATTTTGAGATCCATACCATTTCCTGGAAGGATGCGTCTTATCCCCGTCTTTTGCGGGAAACGAAAAACGCTCCCCGGAACCTTTTCTATCGGGGCGTTTTGCCGCGCGCCGATGAATTGATGGTCGCCATCGTCGGCACGAGGAAAGCGACCGAGGAGGGAAAAATCATCGCTCGGCAGATGGCCTCCGAGCTTTCGAAGAACGGCATCGCG
>JAKALR010000031.1 GCA_021824045.1 bacterium
TGTCCAGGTCTTGAGCAAGAAAATACGGAAGAAAAAAGTGTTCCTTTCGACGCCCGTTCATCACCATTTCCAGGGATTGGGTTGGCCGGAGAGCCAGATCACGATGCGGTTTTGGATCGTGAGCGCGGTCATGACGACGCTCGGCCTTTCACTCTTTTTCCTCGCGCGGTTCGCGTAGATGAGTGGGATGAATCCCGTGAGAAACCGTAAACTTATGAATCCCGTTAGAAATAAACATAAAACCAATGATGTATAACAATGAGTCGGTTCAATGCAAGAAACTTTCCTCTCTGAGGGGAATACTCAGTTTATTTCTAAACGGGATGAAAAGCGCAATCATCTATAAAGTCGAATTAACCGCGCATCAGAGGCAGCCGCTTATGAAAAAGGCGTTTTGTTTCTAACGGGATGAATGAATTTGTCATCAAAGGCGGCCTGGTCCACAAAGGCGACGGATCAGATCCTGAAGAAACGGACATCGCGGTCAAGGACGGAAAGATCCTCGGATTTTTGGAGGCGACCCGGAAAAATTCCGCGAACGTCATCGACGTGAAGGGGTCAATCGTGACGCCGGGCTTCGTGGAAGTGAACGCGGAAACGTATGGCGAACACGGGATATTCGCCGATCCGTATGCCGCCCACCTGGCGAAGAAGGGGATCACGAGCGTGATTGTGGGAAGCGACGGCGTGTCGCCGGCTCCGCTTTTCGCGAAGTCAGCTGCTTTTTTGCGGTCGGAGTATCCCGGCGCCTCGAATGCCGATTGGCAATCGATGCGGGAATTCCTGAGCGTGATGGAGAGGCGGGGAGTCGGCGTGAATACCGGCATGCTCGCGGGGTACGCGACGCTCCGGAGCGCGTTCACGGAAGGATACGGGCGGGATCTCGCGATGGGGGAGATCGAAAGTTTGGGGAGAACCATGGCGGAAAGTTTGCGGGGCGGCGCACTGGGTGTCTCCTTCGACTTGTCGGAGCCGTACTTGAACCGCGTTTCGGCGGATGAAATCTTCAGGGTGATGAACGCGGGCGGGATCTTCAAGAGCGTGTTTGCGTTCCACCTGCGGGATGAGCGGGATCCGGCGGCGTCGCTCGCGGAAATCCTCGCGCTTTCCGAAGCGCATCTGGCGAACGTCGAAATCGACCACTTCCAACCCATCACCGAATTCAAGGACGGCTATTTGGCGGCGGCCGAGGAGATCGAGAAAGGTTCCGCCGACAAGAATGTCCACTTCGACGTTTTTCCGCGTCCGGTCGCGAAGATGCCGATCCACGATTTATTCCCGGTTTGGATCAAGGAGAACACGCTGAGGAACCTCGCGAAAGCCGCGGGGGACAGCCACGTGCGCGAACGGCTCCTTGAGGCGCTTGCCGGCTTTCCGACGGACGATTTGAAAATAGCCGATGTGCCGAAACCGCTGCAATTTTTGAAAGGAAAAACGATCGGTGAATTTGCCGCGAATCAGGGCGTTTCCGCGCCGGAAGCAGTCCTGAAACTCGCGATACTTTCTCAAATGAAAGCCGAGATGCTTTCCGGGAACGTCGATGCCGAAGCCCTGGAATCGCTCCTCAAGAACGGCCATGCGATAATCACGCTGCAGTACCACCGCGCGGACGGAGAAAGCGTTCCGCTCTTCGAAAAAATACTTTCTTCCGGGAAGCTCATTGAGAAGCTCACTGGTTTGCCTTCTCGGAAATACGGTCTGCGCGAGCGGGGATACCTGAAGGAGGGATACTACGCCGACATCGCCGTCTTCAAGGAAAACCAGCCATTCTACGTTTTCGTGAACGGCAAAGCCGTTCTGGAAGCGGGAGTTTTCAAGCCGCAGTTCGCCGGGCGGATCATCAAGAATAGGATGGAAAAATGAGAAGGAACGCCGTACGATCTTCCGGTCCGGATTACGTTTTCATAACCCTGCTGACGATCCTCGTCGTTTTCGGCCTCGTGATGCTCACGTCCGCTTCTTCCGATTTGGCGAAACTCCAATACGGCGACAGCTATTACTACCTGACGCACCAGATTCTCTACGGCCTCCTGCCGGGCATCATCGGATTCTTTCTGGGCGTTTTCATGGATCGCAAGATCTGGAAGAAGGTAAGCCTGTATTTTCTCGGCATCGGCATTCTCTTCCTCCTCATGGTTTTCACGCCGCTGGGGTATCAGGCGTACGGCGCCGATCGCTGGCTTCACATCGGGAGTATCGGTTTCCAGCCGTCCGAGTTCGTCAAACTCGTTCTCATCATCTATATGGCGACGTGGCTCAGCAAGAACGCGGGGAAGCACAAGAGTTTCAAGGAAAGTACCCTGCCGTTTTTCATTATTCTGATGCTCGTCGTTCTGCCGATTGTTCTCCAACCCGCAACGACGACCGCGGTTCTCATCACGAGCGCGGCGCTCATCATGTATCTCATCGCGGGAGCGAACCTGAAGTCGCTCGCGTTCATCGTCATTGTCGGTCTTTTGGGACTCGCGATTCTCATTGCGATTACCCCCTACCGCTTCCAGCGGGTTTTCAGCTTCCTGCACCCGAATTCGGATACATTGGGCAAGACCTATCAAATCAACCAATCACTCATCGCGATTGGGTCCGGCGGGCTTTGGGGCGTGGGATACGGGCGATCGACGACGAAACTCCACTACCTGCCCGAACCGATGGGCGACTCCATCTTCGCGGTGATCGCCGAGGAGCTGGGCTTCGTCGGATCCACGTTCCTCATTGTGACCTTCCTCCTGTTCGTCTGGCGGGGAATCCGGATCGCGAAGCGCGCGCCGGATATGTGGAGCGAACTTGCCGTCGTCGGTTTTGTTTCCGTGATCGGCCTTCAGGCATTCGTGCACATCGGAGCCGTGTCGGGACTCTTGCCCTTCACCGGAATTCCGCTGCCGTTCATCAGTTACGGAGGCACCGCGCTCGCGGTTTTCCTCACGATGTCGGGGATCATCGTGAACATCTCGCGGCAGTAGAGGAATAAATCGACTGCCGCTCTCTCACGGCTTCGAAAACGGATAAACAAGCCTCGCTCTTCGTCGGAATAAAGCCACAAACTATCGAACTCAACCTCGTGTCTTCACTTTTTCCCATAGGGGAAAAAGTGAAGACAGCTCGGGATTCAGGCAGCGATAGTTTGCCTATTCCTTCCTCATCGTTCGGATGGTTAAAACTGTTTCCTCAGAAGTTCGTTCACGGCAGTCGATTTATCCTTTTGTGGTTTTTGTAATATAATGGTA
>JAKALR010000017.1 GCA_021824045.1 bacterium
CAGGTGCTGCATGGTTGCCGTCAGCATGTGCCGTGAGGCGCTCCCTTCAATGGGGTAACATGCGCAACCCTCGCCTCGTGTTATAAGTGTCACGAGGGACTGCCGTGGTATACACGGAGGAAGGTGAGGACGACGTCAAATCAGCATGGCCCTCTGATGCCCTGGGCTACACACATGTTACAATGGCCGTTAACAGCGGGTTGCCAAGCCGTAAGGCGGAGCTAATCCCTGAAATACGGCCCCAGTTCAGATTGCGGGCTGCAACTCGCCCGCATGAAGCCGGAATCGCTAGTAATCGCGGATCAGAATGCCGCGGTGAATACGTTCTCGAGTCCTGTACTCACAATAAAAGCGCTTGGCAGGTAAGTGAGCTAAGAAGTGAAAATCTTCTCCTCTCGTACGTCTACGGGAGCGTAGCCGAAGGATAGTCCCGACCCGCGAGGATCGTGGATGGAGGATCCGGAAGCAAATTATAGTCCGAACGAATCCGCCAGTGGGCGGAAAGGTTGATCGAGCCGCGGATAGGCGGTGAGCGTGGTGAAGATCGAAAAACAACGCCTTGTTCGGAATGTAAGAAACAGTTCAATTACTGACCCAAGGAGATCTGATGCCGTTACCATGTTTCAGAATATGGTATAATGAATATGACGCGGCGTCAGAAGTCAGCTGGAGCGTAGTAGTCTTAAAAAGATGAAGGTCTCCACTCAATGCATAAATGTTATCTCCGGAATACATCGTAGGCTTAATAGACGGTGAAGGCAGTTTTACGGTTCATATCGCGAATCCTAAAGCGGATGGCGGCGTGAAGCGAAGAGCTAAGGCCGAACCGAGATTCTATGTCAAACTGGTAGAGAAAGATAAAACAATTCTCGACGGTTTGAAGAACTATTTTGGCTGTGGGAATGTTTATTTCCAAAAAGATAAACGTCCCAATCACCAAAATTGCTATCGCTACGAAGTGGCTGGGAGAGATGATTTAAGAAAAACTATCATTCCGTTTTTCTTGAAGCATCCGCCGAGATTTCCGTCGAAGCAGAATGATTTCAAGATATTCTGCGATTTGATGGACATGATTGGTAAAAGATGCCATTTAACCGAAGGAGGTTTGCTTAAAATGAGCAAGTTGAAGGAAAGAATG
The DNA here is from genome assembly GCA_021824045.1 of bacterium. GTDB lineage: Bacteria > Patescibacteriota > Minisyncoccia > UBA6257 > GWB1-50-10 > JAKAHT01. The sequence goes on from JAKALR010000017.1 coordinate 1,139, forward strand.
CATTGAGCTCGCCGTATACGGGAAATCCGTCCGTACGGTGGGAACATCAACTCCAAATTCATGGAGGATAATCGCCCGTCACACCAAGGGAGCCGGGAGAGCTTAAAGTGCGCTTCGCGCGTATCAGAGCTAGCTCGGTGACACGGGTGAAGTCGTAACAAGGCACGCGTAGCGGAAGCTGTGCGTGGATCAATTAAACTTTATTCGACACACTTGTGCTTCGCACAAGAATTTTCAAGTGCCAATGTTTCAATTTTCAAATTTTGAAAATTATTTCATTGGATGTTTGATTGAAAATTGGAAATTAAAAATTGGAAATTCTCGCGCGGAGCGCGAGGTGGTTAGTTATGGGTGTTGGCCATGGAGCCCGAAGTTATGGCCACTGGGGCAACTAAAAAAGTTTTCAACAACTAACGGATAAAGACGGATATACAATAGAGATACATGGAGATGCGTCGTTTTCTCCATCTGTCTCGTTCCGCGAAACGGAATATATCTCCGTTTCTATCTATTTGTATCCGTCGGTATCTTTGCTATAATTCTTCCTAATGGCTCAGCCGATAAATAAAAAGGTGCTTCTCGTGGAAGACGAGCCGATGCTTTCTAACCTCTTGAAGGGACGTCTCGAAAAGGACGGCCTTCAGGTCGTTCAGGCGCGGGACGGCGCGGAAGCGCTCGCGGATCTCAAGGCGGAAAAATACGACCTGGTTCTTCTGGATATCATTCTCCCGAAGATGTCCGGGTTCGAGGTGATGGAATCGATGAAGAGCGACCCGAATATTCAGGAAGTCCCGGTTGTTATCGTTTCGAATTTGGGGCAGGAGAGCGACATTCAGAAAGGGCAGATGCTCGGAGCTGTCGGTTATTTCATCAAAGCCCAGCTTTCCATCGAAGAGCTGGTTTCGAAAATAAGGGAATTCTTAAGCGGTCAGTGATTGTTGTATTATTGCCAACGCCAATGTTTTTGAGACGGGAAGCGCGCCGGGACTTATCAACTAACCCTTGTGTGCTATAATGAGTGGTATGGAAAATATAAAAAAAGAGCGGGGGTTCACTCTTATTGAACTCTTAGTCGTTATCGCCATTCTCGCGGTTCTTGCGACGGCTGTGGTTTTGGTCTTGAATCCCGCCGAACTCATTAAGCAGGGCAGAGATTCCACGAGAATCTCCGACATGGCCGCCTTGAACAGCGCGATTGCGCTGTTCGTGGCTGATGTGCGAAATCCAACCGTGCCGGCAACGTGTTATACTACAGCAACAACTACTTTGTTGGGAAACGGTGGATCTTGTACTATTTCAACCTCGACGGCAGTGGATGGCACCGGTTGGGTACACGGCATTAATTTCACTCAGATCTCGAGCGGTTCGCCCCTCTCCAAACTGCCAATCGATCCGAATAACAATATTCAGGGGTGTTGGGGTGCGACGGGGGCTAATGCCATAACGTGCGGATACATCTTCGCCGCGAGTTCCACGGTTGGCGTTTACGAGATTGATGCGGCGATGGAAAGCGCGAAATACGGGAGTCCTACCGGAGCTGCGAATGTCACCGCTACCGACAACGGGAATGATTCTTACGAATACGAAGTGGGCAGTAATTTATACTTGATCAACTAATCGGTAAAAACGGACAAGAAGATGCCGCCGCTCATGGAGCGGCGGTGTTTTTGTGTCTTATTACCGGACTAGTTACTAGTTGCTTGTTACTTGGTATAATGAATTCGCATGATCAATCTTTCTTCGGCCAAGCTGAAGGATATTCTGGTGAAGGCCGGTATCATCGATGCCGACACATTCGATACCGTCGCCAGAGAAGCGGAACGGAACCGGCAAAATGTCGCCGACGTCGTCATCTCGAGCGGTCTCGTGAACCGGGATTATTTTTACCTCCTGCTTTCCAAGTCGCTCGGCGTTGAGCGCATCAATTTGGGTACCGTGGGAATAGACGAGAAGGCGCTCCATCTCCTCCCGGAAGATATCGCAAGAACCAGGAAGGCGATCGTTTTCAACAAGGACAAAGACGGTTACTTCGAGGTGGCCATGGAAAATCCCTCCGATCTTGAAACCATCGATTTCTTGAGTTTGAAATTGCAGGGACCCATAAAGCCGTTCCTCGCGACGGAGGAAGACCTGAATCGGGGTTTCATCTTGTACCAGCAAAAACTGACGCAGGATTTCAAGCAAATCATCGACGAGAGCGTGAAAGAATCGCTGCGGTCGAGAGTCAAGGGCGGCGATGTCGCCCAGCTCGCCGCGGATGTCCCGATCGTCGCGATCGTGGACAATCTCCTGTCGTATGCCGTTTCCTCCCGGGCGTCCGATATCCACTTCGAAGTCTTGGATGACGCGATCCTCGTGCGGTTCCGGGTCGACGGCATCCTCCACGAAATCATGCGGATGCCGAAAGAGATCCACGCGGCCATCGTCGCGCGGGTCAAGATTCTTTCGAATTTGCGGGTCGACGAACATACCCATCCGCAGGACGGCCGTTTCCGGTACAAGATCGGCGGTGACATCATTGATATCCGCGTTTCCATTATTCCGACCTTCTACGGCGAGAAGATTGAAATGCGTCTCTTGTCCGCCGCCCAGAAGCCGCTTTCATTCCAAGAACTCGGCATGTTCGACGATACCGTGAAGCTCGTCAGCGAAGCGATCTCCAAAAGCTACGGCATGGTTGTGGTCTGCGGTCCGACCGGGTCTGGAAAGACCACCACGCTTTACTCTTTTTTGAATATTTTGAACAAGCCGGACGTGAACATCGTGACCATCGAGGATCCGATCGAGTACGATATGCGCTACATCAACCAGACGCAGGTGAATATCGCGGCCGGTATCACGTTCGCGTCGGGACTCCGTTCGATTTTGCGGCAAGATCCGAACATTATCATGGTCGGTGAAATCCGCGACGACGAAACCGCCGACATCGCCGTGCAGTCGTCCTTGACGGGCCACTTGGTCTTGTCGAGCTTGCACACCAACGATTCGCCGACGGCCGTTCCCCGTCTGATGGATATGGGCGTTCCCTCGTTCCTCGTTTCGGCCGTCTTGAACGCCGTGAGCTCGCAGCGGCTCGTGCGGAGGATCCACGTGGAATGCATCGAGTCGTATACGCCGGACCGGAAAACGTACGAGAATATCGAATCCCAGATCAAAGAGTTTTCCATCGCCCGAAAAGACATCAAGCCGCCGAAAACGTTCTATCGCGGCAAAGGATGTTCGGCGTGCAACAATACCGGCTTTTTGGGTCGGATCGGCATTTTCGAGGTCTTGGAAGTCACCGAAAAAATCAGGAGTCTCATCATCAGCAAGGATTTTGACTTGGATGTCCTGAGAAACCTGGCTATGGAGGAGGGGATGGTGACCATGTTCGAAGACGGCCTCCGCAAGGTTGAGCTCGGCATGACGACGATTGAAGAACTGTTCCGTGTCATGCGAGAGTAATCGCGAATAATGCGAATGACTGCAAATAACGCGAATGCGGTAAAAAAGTTGGGAATTTTGATATACTTTACTAAGGAAGGTGTTAGATATCGTCGAATTTTAAATGCCAAGGTATAAATTCGCATTATTTCGAATAGATTAGCATTATTTGCGATTACTCCATGAATCCCGTTAGAAACCACAAACTTATGAAGAAGACACTTATTCAAGAAGTCGAATCAACCGCGCATTGTAGGCGATTGCTTATAAAAAAGGCGTTTTGTTTCTAACAGGATGAAGTTCAACTATATTGCATCGCAGCCGGACGGCAAAGTATTCCAGGGCCAATTGGAAGCCAAGGATGTTTCCGAGGTTTTGAAATTTCTCGCTTCGCGGGGAATGAAACCGGTGAGCGTGAAGCCGGTGAGAGAGTCCGATGTTTCCGGCGGGCTCACGGGAGGGAAGATAACCGTCACCGACCAGATATTCATTTCCAAATACCTGTCGCTGATGCTGAAACTCGGCACGGGGCTCCTGCAGGCGATCAATATTTTGATCGAAGACTTCGACAAAAAAGCAGTCAGATCCTTTTTGATGGAAGTGAGGACCAACCTCGAAAACGGCCAGCCCTTCTATTCCGCTTTTGCCAAATATCCGAGGGTTTTCAGTCAGGTGTATATCAACCTCGTGCGGGCGGGCGAAGCTTCGGGGAACCTCGATTCGGTTTTTGAAAACCTGACTCAATCGCTCACCAAGGAGAAAATGCTGAAGGATCAGGTGCGGAGCGCGCTCATCTATCCCATTCTGCTCCTCTCGGCATCCGTTTTGATATTGGTGTTCCTCGTGATGTACGCGCTGCCGAAGATCGCGAATGTTTTCGAGCAGGGCGGTTTCACGCCACCCCTCTTTTCGCGGATCGTTTTCGCCGTGGGATTGTTCTTCGCGCAATACGGCTTCATCATTATGGGATTTGCCGTGGCGGGGATCATTGCCGCATTTTTTGCTTACAAGAATTCTCTTGCCTTCAAGCGATTGGTTTTCAGCATCATCCGGGAGATACCGGTCGTGAAGGATCTGATGAATAAATCAGCTCTCCAGCGGTTCGCCGCGACGCTCTCCGAGCTCATCAAAGCGGGCATTCCTTTGACGGACGCCATTGAAATCACGGCGCAGACGGTGGGCAACGTCGATCTGCGCGACGCACTCCTCCGAATTTCGCGGGAAGGTCTGGCGAAAGGAATCACGGTCGGCGAAGCGTTCCGCCGCGAGCCGTTCTTCCCGAAAACGGTCGTGAACCTCATGGCCATTTCGGAAAAGGCCGGGCATATCGACGAAGTGTTGGGGACGCTCGCCGATTTCTACTCGTCGGAAATCGACAACTCGCTGAAATCGCTCGTTTCGTTCCTGGAGCCGGTCATGCTGATGGGCATCGGCATCGTTGTCGGTCTCATTGCGCTTTCAATCATCGTGCCAATCTACCAGCTGACGACGCAGTTTTAGACGAAATTTTCAATTATCAATTTACAATTTCCAATCAATGTTAAATTTTCAATTTACAAACGTGGTGTTTGAAAATTAGTTCATTGTCAATTCAATGAAAATTGAAAATTGCAAAATTGTAAATTCCAGAGGTGGCTTCACTCTCATTGAGCTTTTGATGGTCATCGCGATCGCCGCCGTCCTGGCGACCGTTTCTTTTTTGAGCTTGAGCGGGTCCCGGGCGAGCAACGATCTCCAGCGGACCGGCGAAGAGGTGGCGGCGGCACTCCGGAATACCCGGCAGCGGTCCCTGAGTCAGGAGAACGGGACGCGGTGGGGAATGCATTTTTCAAACGCGACGTCCGGCCAGATATACACCTCGTTCGGCGGCGCGAGCTATGCCTCGAGCACATCTCAGAATGCCTATACGCTCACGAATGGCATTTCCTTCGGCAATCCGCCGACCTCGACGTCGATTGACGTATTATTCAACCCGATAACCGGCTATCCCAACCAGAATCAAATCGTTTCTCTTGTTGACGGCAGAAAAGACGGCTTGGTATACGATGTTGCGGTGAACAGCTTGGGGAGCGTTGAGGGAAAATTCTGGCAGGGCCTCGTTGGCTATTGGCCCTTTGACGAGGGGACGGGGACGACGGCGTACGATGCTTCGGGGAATGGGAATAGCGGAACGCTCACGAACAGCCCCCTGTGGCAAACCGGCTCGAATTGTGAAGCGGGGAGTTGTTTGAGCTTTAATACCTCGGCTTGGAAATATGTCACAACCCCCTTTAATGCTTCCATAAATACCAACCTCACGCTTTCTGCCTGGGTGTATCCTACTGGTGTCGGCGGGAGTGATACTTTCGGGACAATAATTCAGGGTCAATTTTATTTAAGCTACAATGATTCCGCTAAAGCACTCAGCTGTTACTGGTATGGAACAAATCCGCCGGGGTATTTTACGACACCAAACAATACTGTACCGCTGAATCAGTGGAGTCATATTGCTTGTGTATGGAACGGAAGTTTTATTAATGAATACGTGAACGGCGCTGTGCAGAACACGGTGGCTGTTACCGGCAGCGGAACTAGTCCTTCGGCGATCAATATAGGAGCTGAGAGTACCGCCCGGCAGTTTCAGGGTCAGATAGACGACGTTCGCATTTACAACCGAGCTCTCTCCGCGCAGGATATCCAGGATTTGTATAACGAGACGCAATAGATAGTAAATTTTCAATTACCAATTCTCAATTTTCATTGAATTTTCAATGTTTCAATTTCCAAGTTTGAAAATTTGTTTCATTGGAGCTTGATTGAAAATTGTAAATTGCAAAATTGGAAATTTTTCGTGTATACTAATCTCGCTGCCGAAGTAGCTCAGTGGTAGAGCAGCTGTTTTGTAAACAGCAGGTCGTGGGTTCGAATCCCTCCTTCGGCTCAGTTTTTATGCTGGACTTTTAGGAGAAAGAACACTTACAATAGAATTTGTTAGTTTATTGCCCAAGTAGTTCAACGGCAGAACGGATCCATGGTAAGGATCAAACAAGAGTCCGACTCTCTTCTTGGGCTCAGTCGTAAAAAATAAAAAATTTTAATATGACGGATTACTTTGGTTTGCTGGCCGCGGGACTTTCGATCATAGCGGCAAGCGGAGGAATAGTGATACAAATAGTAAAAGTCGCGAAACTCAAAGCCGCCGACCAGTTTTCTCTCGTATGGATGATCCTCGGGGTCATCACATGGTTTAGTTGGACGGTCTACGGCATCGAGAACGGCAATGGATATATCCTGGTTGCAAATTTCCTCGGTTTCGTGTTACAAATGGTATTACTGGGTTTCATCTTGAAATACCGGAAAAAGAAAAAAAGAAATGGCACAAGGAAAATTCAGCGACAATTCAATAAGGTTGAGGTGTAACGTGTGCAAACACGTCAATTACACCGTCCACAAGAACCGGAAAGCGGTTGAGAGGAAAATAGAATATAAGAAATACTGCAAGTGGTGCAAGAAAAGCACCGTTCATAAAGAATCGAAAAAGTAAATTTTGCACCACTTGCGGGAAAGGGGTCGGGAAAACGGGAGTTTTCCCGTCGCGGAAGTATTGAAACCGCTGGGTTTCAAGGAGCGAGTTGCTGTCCGCCATTCGGCGGAAGCGACGAGCGACGCAATGCTGCAAGAAAAGCACCGCCCACAAGGAAGCGAAGAAATAGGTTCTTGTTGTATAATTTACTTCAGGGGGCATATTTCAATGGTAGAATCGCGGTCTCCAAAACCGCTAATGTGGGTTCGATTCCTACTGCCCCCGCATTGCCATGGATAAAGAATCTCTCATCGCCAGTTTGCAGAAAGACGGCTATCTGAAGTCGCCGCTCGTCGCGGAAGCGTTCCGCGTTATCGACCGGAAGGATTTCATTCCGGAAAGCGATCGGGAATCCGCGTACGAAAACATTCCGCTTCCGATCGGCTTCGGCCAGACGATATCACAGCCCTTGACGGTCGCGTTCATGCTTGACCTTTTGGAGCTGAAAAAAGGGGAGAAGATTTTGGATATCGGAAGCGGCTCTGGTTGGCTTGCGGCGCTCATAGCGCATCTCGTATTTGATGAAGAGTCGAAGGCCGGCAAAGTTGTCTCGATTGAACGGATTCCGGAATTGAAAATATCCGCGGAAAAAAACATATCCCACTACGAGATTTTGAAAGATGTCGTCTCCGTCGAACTCGGCGACGGGGCGCTGGGTTCTCCGAATGAAGCGCCGTTCGACCGGATTATCGCCGCCGCCGCGGCGGAGGAAATTCCGGAAGCGTGGAAAGAGCAGGTGAAGATAGGAGGAAGAATCGTAGCACCGATCCAAGAGAGCATTGTGGTCTTGGACAAGGTATCGAAGGATGAATTCAATAAAAAGCAGTATTTTGGCTTCAATTTCGTACCCCTTATTAGGGATTAGGGTATAGGGTTTGGGGTATAGACGTGGGAGTTGACAATTTAAAGCGATTTGCTAATATAGTACTCACGAATGGAATTCAGATTACATACCTCAGGCGGTAGCCACAAAAAGTAGGCAGCAGCCTTCTGTGGTGTCCGCCAAAATGGCGGATTTTTTGTTGCCCGAAAGAACGCATCTTGAAAACTGAATAACTCAAAAGACCGTGTGAGCAAGCAGGTTTTTTGAGGTAGAAATTAGTAGTGCTTCATGTTTGCGATTCATGAAGTGAAGCTTTGTCGCAAGACAAAGTCAAATAAGGGTGGATGGTGGATGCCTTGACACTAAATGACGATGAAGGACGTGGCGTAACTGCGATAAGCCTCGGGGAGGTGTGTAGCAACCTTTGATCCGGGGATGTCCGAATGGGGAAACCTGTAAGAGTAAACCTCTTACGTCTTTTCGGTTAACAATCGAAAAGAAGTGCACCCGGTGAAGTGAAACATCTCAGTAACCGGTGGAACAAAAAATAACTATTATTCCCTGAGTAGCGGCGAGCGAAACGGGAGGAGCCTAAACTTATTTTTTGGCAGCAATGTCAAAAGATAGGGGTTGCAAGATGAGAACATCTTCTTTTAACTTATAACTCAGAACTTATAACCTTTAGCAAAAGTTATTGGTTGTAAGTTTTTAGTTATTTGTTAGAGGAAGGAAGAGTTACCAATTCATTGGTTAGCCGAACCTTCTGGAAAGAAGGGCCAGAGCGAGTGATAGCCTCGTAGGCGAAAACCAGTGAACTCTTCGTTTTTATTCTTAAGTACTGCGAGAAAAGATAACCTTGCAGGAATCTGGGAGAACTATCTCCTAAGGCTAAATACATTTAGTGATCGATAGTGAACTAGTACCGCGAGGGAAAGGTGAAAAGCAGCCCGGTTAGGGCGATGAAATAGTACCTGAAACCATCCACTTACAAAGAACCGGAGCCATACTGACCACAGCACAAATACCACGACTTGTTGATCAGAATAATTTTCTAGCGATGACTAGGCGCGAGGAGCGCAGCGTATCAGACGGAGTAGATACGCGAGCGACGAGCAACGACGCCAGTGCAGAAAATTACCTGACCAGATTGGAGTTACAAAATTGGCCGATTTCTTCGTTGCTCCTCCTCGACGCATTTGCTAACGCTAATGCGCCATCGTCGGAGCGCCTTGAAATCATCTCAATTTTGAAACTTCAACACGTCGCGGAATTTGTGCTGGGGTCAGCGGGTGACGGTGTGCCTATTGAAGAATGAGCCAACGAGTTTATGTGTATTGCAAAGTCTAAGTCCGGCGAGAGCCTGACGAAGGCGCAGCGAAAGCGAGTTTTAATAGAGCGTTACAGCCTTTACTGGTTGTTAGCAGTACGTGTAAGACCCGAAACCAAATGAGCTTACCTTGGCCAGGGTGAAGTTTGCAGAAATGCAGATGGAGGCCCGCACCGGTTAGCCGTTCAATACTATCGGACGAGCTGAGGTAAGGAGTGAAAAGCTAATCGAATTTGGTAATAGCTGGTTCTCTCCGAAATAGTTTTAGGACTAGCCTCATATGTTTCTTTTTGGAGGTAGAGCACTGGATGATGGTCAAAGGGCGAAAGCTCGGGTCGTCAATCAAACTCCGAATGCCAGAAAGTTTAGTATGGGAGTCAGACTGCGGGGGCTAAGCTCCGTGGTCGCGAGGGGAAGAGCCCAGATCGCCGTCTAAGGTCCCTAAATTCTTGCTAAGTGTAAAAGGAAGTCATTATCCATTGACAGACAGGAGGTTGGCTCAGAGGTAGCCATCCTTTAAAGAGTGTGTAACAACTCACTATTCGAGGGTAGTGGCGCCGAAAATTTACCGGGGCTAAGCAAGGTACCGAAGACGCGAATTCGTTTTCCTTCGGGAAAACGAGTGGTAGGAGAGCATTCCCAACGCAGTGAAGGAGGATCCGTGAGGACCTCTGGAGTGTTGGGAAGAGAGAATGTTGGCATGAGTAATCGCAAAGCACGTTAAAACCGTGCTCCCCGCAAATCCAAGGTTTCCTCCGCAACGTAATTCGACGGAGGGTTAGGCGGCCCTAAGGCAATGGCGAAAGCCGTAGTCGATGGATAGCTGGTTAATATTCCAGCCCGTCTTTTGGGAGATACTGATGGAGTGACAAAACGCAGTAGAAGGAATGTCTTAATGGTTTGACATCCTTGATCGAGAGTGGCCTCCTGGCAAATCCGGAGACCTGCCTTTGATGGCGAACTTCAGAGTAAAGGCCAGGAGCGGTTTTTACCGTTCCAAATTCTTCGAGCGCGTTTTCGAGAAAAGCTTCTCAAGTGATGCCCAAGAGACTCCGTACCGTAAACCGCCACAGGTGGATGAGGCGAGTAGCCTCAGGGGAACGGGTGATTCCTCGTTAAGGAACTCGGCAAAAAAGCTAGGCGTAACTTCGGGATAAGCCTTTCCGTCGCAAGACGGACGCAGCTAAAGTTTCTCTAGCGACTGTTTACCAAAAACACAGCTCCCTGCAAACTCGTAAGAGGACGTATAGGGGGTGACACTTGACCGATGCGAGAAGGTTAACGGTGGGGGTGGTCTCATAGCAATATGGGATTGCTCACTGCCCGAAGCCCTCGTCAATGTCGGCGGTAACTATAACCGTCCAAAGGTGGAATGCCTGCCTTTGTAAAATTCAGCCAAATGCTGGAACAGCTGGGTATCTCAGCGTACTATGGTATAATTATTCCATAGTGAAAATCGTATGAGTGCAGCCAATCAGCAGGAAAGACTGGAAATTGAGTCATGGATCGTCGGTTTTACCGACGGTGAAGGTTGTTTTTCGGTAAGTTTTATTCGCAACGCTACCAATACATCAGGGTGGCAAGTATTTCCTGAATTCGTGATAACGCAAGGGGCGAAAAGCAAAAAAGTGCTTGAAATATTCCAAAAATATTTCGGGTGCGGGAAAATTTTCGTCAACAAACGTTATGACAATCACAACGAATACCTGTACCGCTATTGCGTGCGTTCCTTAACAGATTTATCGGCGAAAATAGTGCCGTTTTTTCAGAAGCATGAACTCAAAACGGCCAAAGAGAAAGATTTTCTCATTTTCGCGAGAGTAATAGGACTTATGGTCAAGCAAATTCATCGTTCGGATCAAGGCATGCGAACTATCGCTCGCATGACCGAGAAAATGAACCGAAAGAAAAAATCTCGATTTCTTGAATCCTCAGAGACTATACGCTGAACATCTTGTGCTTTGCACAAGAATTTTCAAGTATCATTGGAAATTCTCGCGCGGAGCGCGAGGTGATGATATAGTCCGATCTCTCTGGCGACAGAGAGGATCTCCGGCACGGTGCCGGAGTGATAACGAAATTGAGCGCAATTCCTTTCCGGGTAAGTTCCGGAGCGCATGAAAAGTGTAACGACTGGAGAACTGTCTCAACGAGGAGCCCGATGAAAATGCGATACCCGTGAAGACGCGGGTTACCGGCAGCAAGACGAAAAGACCCCGGAAGCTTTACTGTAGTTTGATATTGATATTAGTTTCTTGGTGCGTAGCGTAGTGGGTAGGCTTTGAAGTCTCGGTTTCGGTCGGGATGGAGCCGTCAATGAAACACCCATCTCTAAGGGATTAATGTCTAACTTCCCTGGCAAAAACAGGGGAGAACAGTGTCTGACGGGCAGTTTTTCTGGGGCAGAACCCTCCTAAAGTGTAATGGAGGGGTTTATCAAGGTCAGCTTAGCGCGGATGGAAATCGCGCAGGACGCGTAAAGGCAAAAGCTGGCTTGACTGCAAGGCCTACAAGCCGCGCAGGTGCGAAAGCAGAACTTAGCGACCCGACGATCCTTTGTAGGAAGGTCGGAGATATCGGATAAAAGTTACTCCGGGGATAACAGGCTGGTGTTTTCCGAGAGTCCCTATCGACGAAAACGCTCGGCACCTCGATGTCGGCTCACCACATCCCGGGGCTGGAGAAGGTCCCAAGGGTATGGCTGTTCGCCATTTAAAGTGGTACGTGAGCTGGGTTCAAACCGTAAAGCAGCAAAGCTGTTTTAACTTATGTTAAATAGTTTGGCTATTTTGCGGTTTGAATCCTGGAACTCAAATATCGAGAATTGTTTTAGTCATTTCGTTTTTTGCAAGAAGATAAGCAGATTGATCACATCACGGCGGTCATGGAAAGTAATTTCCGTGAACCAGCTAACTTATATCGGTGAAGTCCCGCTGGGATAACACCGAGGGAACGGTTCGACTTCGCTCACCGCGAGCGAATGAGAGTCGGCCCGTAGAGACTGAACGTTAGCCTCCTCCTACGCGTGAAGCTAGGGAGGATGAAGATACAGTCCAATGCATCTAGTAATAGATGGAATCATGCGTGAGACAGGTTGGTCTCTATCTGCTGTCGGCGTGGATGTTTGAGGGAAGTCGTCCCTAGTACGAGAGGACCGGGATGAACGAACCTCTGGTGTGCCGGCTTTACCACCAGGTGAAGTGCCGGGTAGCTATGTTCGGAAAGGATAAGCGCTGAAAGCATCTAAGCGCGAAGCCTCTCCCAAGATTAGACATCATGAACTCCTGGAAGACTACCAGGTTGATAGGCTCTAGGTGTAAGATCCGTAAGGATTTAAGCCGAGGAGTACTAATAAGTTCACCTTCATTTCATTGATCGTTTTCGTGAAGCATTACCAATTTCTATCTCAAAAAGCCTGCTTGTGCCGATTTTGTTTGAGCAACGGGAACATTCCGAACCCCGCACAGAAATTTTCTATAAAGGTTTCTCGGTGATTAAGTTTAGCGTGACCTACCTCATTCCATTCCGAACTGAGCAGTAAAAGCGCTAGGCATCGATGATACTCAAGTTTATCTTGGGGAAAGTAGATTTCGCCGGGATACCTTTGCAGAAAATCTCAAGAAAATTTTATGCGGGGCAGGCCAAGATGGGGCCTTTTCAGACTATTGACTTTTAAGTGTCTATATGTTACTATTTCACATAGTTCTTAATG
>JAKALR010000002.1 GCA_021824045.1 bacterium
ATGTTGATGAACTCAATGAGATACGAGATGAGGAGCAGGTTCAAAAGGATGGGAATCGCGATCCGTATGCCGCCGCCAATCTCTTTCATGAAATGCCTGGCGTCGTCTTTCATCCGCCCCATCGCCGTCCTCTCATCAGGCTCCCGGGAGTTCATGATGATTTCGATCATGTTCGTGATGATGAATACGCCGAAAGCGATATAGACCAGCGCGACGACATCGACGCTCCAGCTCCTCGATTCCTTGAGGACGAAGTTGAGATAGAACCAAAAGAGATTCTCCTTCGACGCGGGGAAAATATTTGAAAAATTCAGGAAGAGCGCGATGGGTGCCATGGCGAGCGCGGCGAGATAAAGGATTTTCTCGGTTTTCCTGAGAACGGTCGTTCCCGCCGGCCTCTCCCGAATGATGCTGGTGTGGTATTTGTCCGGCCGGTGGGGAGGGAGGACAAAAAGTTCCGGCACCGGATTGAATCCGGCGAGTTCTTTCTCGAGCTCGGCCCTGAGCGGCTCCTGGTCGTATCCGAGGGCAATCACGTCGGGCCGCTCCCCTTTCGCCGCCGCCCACGTCCCAAGTTCGGCATCCCCCGGCACGACCCGGTCCGCGGCGCCGGACGACAGGATCATCTGGGATCGCTCCGCGAAATCCGCGTCGGGCCGCCGACCCTTCAATTTTTCGACGATCACATCCTGCGCCAAAACGACAACGAGCTCGTCGCCGAGCTTTTTCGCCTGCTTCAGGAACTTGCGGTGCCCCCGGTGGAGGCCGTCGAACACGCCGAAAACCAGAACTTTTTTCATAGAGTGGGCAGGGAGGGGGTCGAACCCTCATGCCTTGCGGCGCTGGCTCCTAAAACCAGTGCGTCTGCCATTCCGCCACCTGCCCGTACCCCTTATAGTATCAAATCGGTTATGGTTTGACAAATTGGATAAAATATTGTAATATATACATAAGCTTTTAAAGAAACAGCCCCCATAGTTTTCGGGGCTCATACCGGGCAAAAGAGTATTCGGTATCGAAATAAAAATCCAAAAAGTTTAAGAAGGAGAAGAAAAAAATGGCTAAGCAACAACAGCAACAAACTGGCCAACAGCAAAATCTCTTTGTGTTGGCGATGGAATTTCTCGAGCCACAGCTTCAAAACAGTTCGTACATTCAGAGGGTGATGGTGCTCGCAATGACGCCGAACAATACCCCAATCTACGGTAAGGTTATCCAGTTTCAGTTGGATGGCGTAGATTACGGCGGACCAGTCTCTTTGTCGCCTCAGGGCAGGGTAATGAAAGAAATAGTCGGTTTAACGGCTGGCAAGGCGTATAACTTCGGAGCCCTGCTTTATGGTACATCTGCATCGGTCTCAGAGCCCAGGTTAATGCCAGCTTTGCCGCAGGAGAAACAAAAGAAGAAAACTCCGGCGGAACTCGTTGTCGATCCCGCGAGAGTGGGCAATAAGATAAGCCTATTTTTGCGAGTTCTCGATGAAGAAAAAGAGGGAGTTCCCTTAGCCAAACTCACCATAGTCGACAGTAAGAAGGGCATACAAATCAAGAAAACTGACGAGCGTGGAGAGTTTGAGTACAAAATAGCGCTTGAGGAAGATGAAGAGCGTGAAATTCAAATCGTGGTCGCCGGCTACGGAGATCAATCCTTCCGCCGCACATTCAGAGGAAGAAGGCTGGAGGAAAAATGAAATGATTGGAAAAAATTTTTGAAGCAGTGAAAGAAAAAGGAGCTTAAAAATGGAGATTCAAAACGTTCTCATGGTCGTTGTTCTGGTTTTAGGGACAGCGATCCTCTCAATGCTTACCATGATTGCCGCAGCGGCTGTGCGCATTATTTCGAAAAAGAAGCGAATGGAAGCTGCGACGGTTATGAAACAAGCGCCTGAGAGGCCGAAAAAACATTGGCTGAAAGAACTGCCTCTAGTTTCCTTCGGATTTCTAAGGAAAATGGCATCGCCGGAATGGAACAATTGGGTTTTGGGCATATTCTGGTCTGTAACTTTTGTTCTATTCTTCTTTGCTATTTTTGCGAAACATCCCACGGGGTTTACTGCGTGGAATGATTTAACCAGTCCTCCGAAGGACCCATACTCGTCCTCTATTAATTATCTTGTGAGCGGGGGCACTGAGTTAGAATCCGTGCACATGCGTAATGAAGGTACTTATGGCTGGTTAATTGCTTTCGGAATTTCTTTATTCGTCTCACTCACCTGGATACCTATTGCTTTTAGGGACGAAGCGAGAGCCGCCTTTGATAAGGCAGCGGATCTTTGGGAACAAAGATCCGAGCGGATAAAACTTACCGAGGAGGTTAAATCTCCCGTCGTATCCCCACAACCCGCAACCCAGTCGGCGACGATTATTGATGGTGCCGGTGGTAAATCGGGCGGCAAATTCTGGAAACGTTTCAAGGCTTTTCTGCCCGTTGAGATAACGGGAGAAATCATCGGTGAAACCGTGGAACATTTCGGAGCGGCGGTACTCAAAAAAGTGATTAAGAGGTGAGAAAATGAGAAAATTCTTTACGTTTGGCGCACTGTTGGTGCTCTTCAGTCTCTTTGTGATGCAATCGGTGTGGTGGCTTATTGTTGCGGCGGTAATCATGATGATGTGGAAGTTTTTCTTATCCACATTTCCTGATCATGCCCGGCTCATCAATTTCGCCGCCAAAACCCTTGTAGTATTGGCAATCGTGGGCGGTGTTTATAACCGCTATGTCGCTCCCAATACAGTGCTCACCAGAGCAGCTCTCTATCATGCGATGAAGGATGGAGATTTTCGGACTTTTCTGAAGATCGAACCCAAACTCATGGATGCAGATATGAATGTGGCCAATACCACAAAGAGGGTTGAACGCCTTTACACAGAGAGATCGGGTATTTCTTTATTGGAGATTGTAAATGCCTACGATTCAGGCAAGGTCTCAAGTGACTCGGTTATGGCGTTTCTCTACTCAAAAGCCGAACAGAACCGAAGAATGAGGAATAAAGAGGATTCGATTTATACGAAGATTTCAGGGGCGTCAGCCAAGGTCCGGCCGGTTTCCTATCAGCCGGAAATTCAACCACCCCAACCTCAACCCATTTCTTCTACTCCTACTCAGATGGCAGTTACTGTCTCCCATGGTGAAGTAAAAACCATCACGGTGGGAAAGGGGTTCACGGAAATTGAGAAGGTAGGCAACATTGGCATAAATTTCATGCCTTCCGATTCCATCTACGTCGTGAACGCCGATGGGAGCGGGCCGCACATCTCGACGCCGACCAGCCGTGCCAGTATGCCCTCATCGGATCGCTTTTTCATGCGATCCCTGAGCGGCAATCCGGTGGAGGTTACTCTCTCCGGATACTAAAGATTCAAAAGCGCATCCAAGAAATTTCTTGGATGCGCTTACTGTTTTATAGTCAGTTTTACTGGAGAAGTTGCTGGACTAATGTCACGATGCCGGTTGCTAGAATGCCGATCGCGACTGCGACGGCTGCGTAGATGATTTGTTTTTTCCCCTTTTCGAATTTTTTCGCGTCGTCGCCCGCCGTGAGTATCTGAAAGGCGCCGATCAAGATGAAGAGGACTGCGAGGACCAGGAGGATCGAATACAGGATCCCTCCCAGCCGGGTGATGGCATCGATGACCCCCTGGGGCGTCGTTATCGAGCTTGTGGCGTAGGCCGTGTTTATCAAATTCATCCCGTTAGAAATAAACTAAATAACCCAGTTGACGAGAAAGGGTTTTGCGTTTCATCGCTTCATAGTGACGGTGTAAATTGATTGCGCGTTTATTTCTAACGGGATTCATGGTTTTATTATATCAAAAGAAATCTATTGAGGCTCTTGGCAGGTATGCAAAATTGCATCGCAATATCCGGAATAGCATTCTGTGGGGCTGCCGCACTGCTGGCCGATTCCCTTCTGGCACTCACCCGTTGTCTGGTTGCATATCTGGCCGGGCAATACGCAGCCGCTCACATTGCATCCTGAGACGAGCGGGGCCGGCGGTACCGGATTTATGGAACCGTACGTCGTTGTCGGTACACCGCCGCTCGGCGTCGTACCGGAATTCGTCGCTGTGTCGAAGAACGAGGTCACGAGGAGAATGACGCCGCCGCAGAGGATGCCGATCACGAGCGCGATAATGGCATTTTTTATGATACCCCTCCCTTTCTTAATTTTGTTGTCGTCGCCGCCCGCAGTGAGAAAATTGAATGCCCCGATTAAAATGAAAACGACGACGACGGCGAGCAGAATGCCGAAGAGCCAGTTCCTCGCCAGGTTTATGGTGCTGATGACGGCGCTCCAGCCGCTCTTTGAAATGCTGGTCTGCGGAGGGGCCGAGGCGATTTGCGCAAAAACCGATGCCGCCCAAGTGAGCGGCATCAAGGTTGTTACGATGAAAATTATTTTACGAACCAATTTGAGCATCGCCGGCTTCAGATTGTATTAGCCTTGGTTAAACGGATTGGTTGGGGTAGATCCGGCACTCTGACCCATAAAGGTTATGATCAAGGACACGATGCCTTTCGCGAGTAAGCCCAACACGACGGCGATGATAGCGAACGTGATCATTGACTTCGCTTTCTTGACTTTCGCGTCGTCGCCGCCCGCGGTGATATAGCTGAAAGCCGCAATGAGGATCAGGACGACCGCGGCAGCGAGCAAAATGCCGAGAATCCAACTTGCGATGGTGCTGATGATCTGGATGATGCCGCCGTAGGTCGTTATGCCCGACGGGACCGTGACCTGCGCCAATGTCAAAAGCGGCAAAGCGCCAACGCCGTATGCCAATACTTTAATGAACTTCTCTAAATTTAGCTTTTTCATGATGTTATTTTCTTATCCCCCATGAGGATGTACGACCTTTTCTCTGCTTATCTAAACAGGAGATTAACCGCTGAGTATCTTCTGTACGATGCTTATTATACCACTTCCTACGAGGATTATACCATAGCCCACTGCCGTGTAAAGAATAGTTTTCTTGCCTTTTTCGAACTTCGCGGGCTCGCCGCCGGAAACCAATATCTGAATGCCACCCACGATGACCATGAAAGCGGCAATCGGCGATCCGGCCATAATGAGCCACTGCATGATGTTCTGCAAAACACTTCCGATATCGCTGTTGGCGCTCCCCAGAGGATTGATAAGGGTGATATTGACAGCGCTCGGACTCGGCGGATTGAGATCGGCGAGAACGATACTGCCCGAGGTGAAGATGAAGATGACGGCAATGAGAAACGCGAATTTTTTTATCCCGTTAGAAACAAAAAGTTTCTTCATAAGCCATTGCTTACGAAGCGCGGTTGACTCGACTTCTTTTGTAATCATTTTTTCCATAGGTTTGTGGTTTCTCACGGGATTCATTGATTTCATTATACCAAAAGAATATTACCAAGAACCCTCCGCTCCGCCGAATGGACCGGAATGTGCTCCGTTGGTGGACATCTGAATGCAGGAACCATTCGCCTCGCAATCGGCCTGAGTCGTATAACAAGTATAAATCGTTGAGCTGCCAAAGGTAACAGACGAGGTTTGAACTGCCCAAACCTGCTCTGGGGAAACGGCCGGCTTGCCGCATGCCGACTTCGACCCCGCATATATCGCCGCATTGCTACAGAATGTTCCCGAAAAGTCGCTCAAGCTCCACGTGACTCCGGTATTTGAGCAGGCGTAATTGCCATTGCCGGCAACCTTCATATAGGTGCTTGAGGAGTTTTGAAGACCAGGCGCGGAATTGATCGGCTGGAGCTGCTGGTTGTGCGTGCAGGAGATTTGATCCCACGGAAACGCGGAGCTGCCGGTCAAGAACCGGATTACCGTCGAGACGATGATCCACGAAAGGAGAGCGATCGCGACGCCCGTCACCGCTTTGATGAGGGTTTTCTGCCCCTTCTTGAACGTATTCTCGTTTCCCGTCGCGATGATCATCGTGATGCCGCCGATCACGATCATGAGAGTTCCGATGACGAGGGAGAACTTGAAGAGCATCTGGATGATGTTGTTCGTGACGATGATGGCGTCGCAGAAATCGCAGGGGCCCACCGGGCCGCCCGTCGTGCTCTGGGCCGCGCAGCTCGTGTTGGTCCAAATGCCCGTGCCCTGGGCAAGCGCGAGTCCGGAACTCGACAAAAAGAGAATTATAAAAAATCCGAAAGCGGATGTGATTGCCAGTTTTGCTGTGAACCTTCTCTTCATCCCGTTAGAAATAAAACACTTTCTTCATAAGCAATTGCCTATGATGCATGATTAGCTCGACTTGATAAATGGCCATCTTTTTCATAAGGTTGTGATTTCTTACGGGATTCATTAGAATCCGCTATTCATTATACTCGTCACCTGGCCTTCTGCCTGCTTCACGGCGTTTTCCGGGGTGCTTTGGCTGGTTACGTACGCATCGATCATTTGTGAGAGAACGTTATTAATTGAGCTCCGTTGCGGCCCATACCACGACCGGGCGTAGAGAGCCTGCTTCGCGAAAACCGAAAGAGACGGATCATTCAGGGAGGCGTTGATTAGGGAAAGGAGCGCCGGAGGATTGCCGGAAGCTTTCAGATATAAGTCGGCGGAAGTTTGGTTGGCGGCCATGAATTGTATGAACTGCCAATCCAGCGTTTGGTATCTCGACTGGCGGGACACCACGTAGCCGGAATAGTTCGGATACGCGACGTAGACCGTGGATGACGCCGGCTGGGGCATCGGCGCGACGCCGTAATTCAAGAACGAGTTCTTCGCCTTCAACTGGCTCAGGGCCGATTCATAATCAAAAATCATCGCGACTTTGTTTCCCGCGAACGCGTCCAAGGAGTCAGGCATATTGTAATTCCAGGTATAGAGTTTGTTTGTGGGATTTGAGAATTGCGCGTAGAACTGCAGGGCACTAAATCCCGTCGGGGAAGCGAACGTCGCCTGGTTCGTCGAGGGATTCGTCATCGCCGTGCCGGTCTGGAGCATGAGGAGCGACAGGAGATCGGGAGCGTGGTCGATGTTCACGGCGGATGTTCCGATGGCCGCCGCCGACTGGTTCACGGTGCCGGTCGAAGAAATCTCTGTCAGGGACGGGATTATGCTGTCAAAGCTTTGCCAGGTTGTCGGCGGATAGACGATACCCGCCTTAGCGAAGAGATCCTTGTTATACAAAAGAGCCATGGTATCCACGGAAAGCGGCAGCCCGTAGACATATCCTCCGGAGACGAAGTCCTGCGAAACCACCTGCGGGAAGTATTGCTGCAGCATGAAGGGTGAAAGTTGGGCCGGGTTTGCGGGGACGATCTTGTTCAAATACGCGGGAAGTTCCGTCGAGGGAATCATGAAAATATCCGGCGATTGCCCCGACGCCATGGCCTCGAGGAGCGCCTGGGAATAGATCGTGTAATCACCGAATGACCGGACGTTCACCTTGACGTTGGGATAGGTCGCCTTGAAAGAAGATATGATTTTGTCGTAGAAGGATGGCTGGTCGCCGTACACCCACATCGAGAGATTTCCCGCGATGTTCGCCGGGTTCGTCGTTGAGGTCTTCGCGCCCGGGAGGATACCCGCGAGAATGAGGAGGAGAACGATAACGCCGAGGCCGATGCCTCCGAAAATCAACAGTTTTGTTTTTGAGAGATTCATCCCGTTAGAAATAAAGCGCCTTTTCCATAAGAGATTGCCTATGATGCGCGACCGACTCGACTTCTTTCGTGACCATCCTTTTCATAAGTTTGCGATTTCTCACGGGATTTACAGGCATACAATGCCGACGAGCTTATCTCCTTTGTCCAAATTCATAATCTTGACTCCTTGGGTCGCTCTCCCGAGGATGCGCACGTCTTTGAGGGGTATCTTGATGGCCTGTCCTTTCGAAGAGAAGGCGAGGAGTTCCATAATGTCGTCTCCCACGACGTGGGCGCCGATCACGACGCCGGTTTTTTCGGTGATATTCGCCGTCTTGATCCCGGAACCTCCCCTCCGTTGTATTTTATACTCCTTGAGGTTGGTTTGCTTGCCGAAGCCGTTCGCGGTCACGACCAAAAGTTTCGACGTGGCAATCGATTTCGTGGGCACGATATCGGCGCCGCTCACGGTGTCGCTCTTCTTGAGACTGATGGCTTTCACGCCGCCGGCGGTTCTCCCCATGCTCCGGATGTCCTTTTCCTTGAATCGGATTGCTTGGCCCGAAGTCGTGGTGAGAATCACCTCGTCGTTTCCTTCGGAGAGTTTTACCCAGAGAAGTGCGTCGTCGCCTCCGAGCTTCACGGCAATGATGCCGGTCCGCCGGACGTTTCCGAAATCCCCGAGAAGCGTTTTCTTGATGATCCCCTTTCGGGTGATCATCACAAGGAAGCCTTCCGTCGTGTCTTTGGGGTAAGAAATAATCGCGCTCACCTTCTCGGTCGTCGGCACCTCAAGGAAGTTATAGATTGATTTCCCCTTCGAAGTGCGCGACGCTTCCGGTATCTCGTATGCCTTGGTCTGGAAAGCCCTCCCCTTGTTGGTGAAGAAGAGAATGTTGTCGTGCGTGGAGGCGTAAATAATCTGGGAAATCTTGTCTTCTTCCTTTAATTCAGCGCCAATGAGCCCCTTCCCGCCCCGCTTCTGGGCGCGGAACGTTTCTGGCGGCATCCGCTTGATGTAGCCGTCTTCGGAAATGGCAACAATGGAATCGCCTTCGGGAATGAGATCTTCCTCGTTGAACTCCTTGAGTCCTCCGGCAACCAGTTTTGTTTTCCGTCCGCTCACGAACGTTTTTTTCAGGTATTCCAAATCAGCTTCGATGATGGCGAGAATTCGCTTCGGATCCTTGAGGATGATCTTGAATTCCGCGATCATTGTTTTCTTTTCCTTGAGTTCGTCTTCGAGTTTGATCCGCTCCAGGGCGGCCAGGGATTGCAGTTTCATTTCCAGTATCGCGTCGGCTTGGAGCGCCGAGAGTTTGAAATTTTTCATCAGGTTCACCTTGGCGGTTTCCCGGTCCTTGGATTTTTTGATTGTCGCGATGATCTTGTCGATGACATCGAGCGCGGTGACCAATCCTTCCAGGATGTGCGCCCGCTCCTCCGCTTTCCTGAGATCGAACTCGGTCCTCCGCTTGATGATTAATTTTCGATGGTCGAGATAGTATGCCAGGACGTCTTTCAGGGAAAGCACCTGCGGCTGGATGCCTCCGACGAGGGCCAGCATGTTGTAGTAGAAATTCTTCTGCAGCTCGGTGTATTCGAAGAGCTGGTTCAGGATTTTTTGGGGGTTCGCGTCGGTCTTGAGTTCGATGACGATTCGAAGCCCTTCCCGGTCCGATTCATCCCGCACATCCCGGATGTTTTCTATTTTCTTTTCCTGCACCAGGTCGGCGATTTTCGTGATGAGATCCGATTTATTGACCTGATACGGGATCTCCGTGATGATAATTTGAAAACTCCCGCTCTTTCGCTCTTCAATCTCTGCCTTGGCGCGCATCGTGATGGATCCTTTGCCGGTTGAATACGCTTCTTCGAGTGATTTCTTGCCGTAGACAATTCCTCCCGTCGGGAAGTCGGGTCCCTGAATGAATTGCATGAGGTCTTTCACGGTCGCGTCCGGGTGCCGGGAGAGATGGATGACTGCGTCGGCAACTTCGCCGAGATTGTGGGGCGGGATTGAAGTCGCCATGCCGACGGCGATGCCGACGGTGCCGTTCAGGAGCAAATTGGGAAGTTTCGCGGGGAGGAATTGCGGCTCCTCGCGGGTCGAGTCATAGTTGGGTATCCAATTAACCGTTTCCTTCTCGATGTCCTCGAGCATTTCTTCGGCGATCCGCGAGAGCCGCGCTTCGGTGTATCGCATGGCGGCCGGGCTGTCGCCGTCGACGGATCCCCAGTTCCCCTGGCCGTCGATCAGCGGGTAGCGGAGGGAAAAATCCTGGGCCATGCGGGCCAGGGCGTCGTAGACCGCCATGTCGCCGTGCGGATGGTATTTGCCGAGTACTTCTCCCACGACATTCGCGGATTTTTTGAATTTGGCGCTGTGGGTGAGGCCGATGTCCCACATTGCCCAGAGGATTCTCCGTTGCACCGGCTTCAATCCGTCGCGGACATCCGGCAACGCGCGGGAAACGATGACGGACATCGCGTAATCGAGATAGCTTTCGGAAAGTTCCGCGGTTATTTCCTTATCTTCTATTTTTCCTTGTTCCCTTTTTTCGTCTTCCATGCCGAGTATTTCCTCTTTCCCTTATTATCGGCGATTGCAGCCGAAGAATCAATATCAAAACAAGAAAAATACGCTGAGCGATGACTCGGAAAGACGAAAAAGTGGGTAAGACTTGGCCAAGCGGCCCGGAGCGCACACTTTTTCGGCTTGCCGGGCAGCGCCCTACGGCAGCGGCGTCGGGGGGACCGCTTCCAGGGTTCCGGTCGCCGGTTCGGTATCGGCGGCGGACGTCGTCGTTTCATTCCCCTTTTGGATGCTGAAGGTGTTCGTTTTTTGCAGTTCTTTCCGGAGGCCGCTCCCCAAATTCGAGAAGAAATCGTCTATGTGGCCGAACGCGCTCCCGGCTCCGCCGGCAGCTCCGTTGTAGACCGCGGAAAATCCTCTTCCCAGCGTGGCAAAGAAAGAATTTCCGCTCGGTTGCGGCGTTTGCTGCGGAAGGTAGTTTATGGTCGTCGTTGTCGTGGTTGATGCTCCGCCGCCCGCGGTTTCGGCCGGCGGGATCGTGAGATTCAGATACGCGATCCACAGAGCGATGATGACAATCATGGAAATCGACGAGGCGACGACGAGGTAGATCCGCTTCGTTTTTTCTTCTTTTCCCTGGAGTTCTTTTATGAAGTCTTTCGCCTTGCTTATTTTTGACATGGAGAAACGGTGGTTATGCGATGAGCCACTTGACCGTCATTGCCTTGGGGGAAATATCTTTCTTCTTCAGGGTTAACTTTTCTTCCGGCTTGGCGTTTTCCTGTCCCAACTCCTTCAGGAGATCTTTGGGATTTTTAGCGAGGGACGGAATGACGATTCCCGGTTCGGTCTGCCGCACAATCTTCCCCACCGCGGAGGCGCCGAGATACGGTTCTCCCCCGCTCGGCACGATCAAGATGTCGCAGTCCTGGAGAATTTCCAGCGCTTTTGCATCGGGATCTTTTTTAATCGGGCCCAGAACGCCGATCACGATATCGTCGAAGTCGATCCGATAAACCGTTTTTTCGCCGTCGTCCTCGTGGGCGGCGGTCCTGCTTTCGATTCGTATCTCGGAAATGTCATATTCGCCCTGGCTGTCGATGAAGAACGGGCCGTTCTCCTCGGGGTTTGTCGGAGAAGGCTTTACGGTGCTCAAGACCAGAAGCGATCCTTTGAACGACCGCTGATTGTCGGGATCGATCAATATCGATTTTTCTCCGGATTGGAGTTTGAAGTAACTCCCGCCGTTGTACGTTATCACCATATGGGTACATTTTAGCAGGAACTAGTAACAAGGAACAAGTAATGAGTAACTAATTACTGTTTACTTGTTATCGGTTATCTGGTATTATTTCTTCGCTTGGTGCCCTATCAACGGCATGCGGGCTCAAAAAAATGGCGATCAACACGAAAGAAGAAGGAGGTCTCATTGAGCAGATTCTGAAAACGAATCACGCGTTTTTGCCGACGCTTCGGATCGGCGATTTGGTCGAGGGGAAAGTTTTGGAGAAAAGTTCGGCAAAGCTTTTCATTGACCTCGGCAAGTACGGGACCGGCGCGGTATACCGCGGCGAACTCCAGAATGCGAAAGAGTACATCAAGAATCTCGCGGTGGGCGACGAAGTCCACGGCAAGGTCATCGATATCGACAACGACGAAGGTCTCGTTGAACTCTCGCTTTCCGAAGCTGACAAACAGAAGTCATGGACTGAGGCTCAGGAATTAAAAGAAAAGGACGAGGTATTGAAATTGAAGATAACCGGCTTCAATAAAGGCGGACTCATGACCGACATCAAGGGACTTCCCGCGTTCCTGCCGGTGTCGCAGCTCTCGCAGGAGCACTATCCCAAGGTGAGCGAAGAAGAGAAATCGAAAATCGCCCAATCGCTCCAGCTTTTGGTCGGATCCGAGCTCGAGGTCAGAATCATCGATGTGAATCCCCGGACCTCCAAGCTCATCGTTTCCGAAAAGGCGGCTCAGGAAATGAGCGCGCGGGACTTGGCCAAAAACTACGCCGTCGGCCAGGTGGTTGAGGCCATTATTTCCGGCGTGGCGGATTTCGGCGCGTTCCTCCGATTCACCGACAACCCGGCCGTGGAGGGCTTTGTGCATGTTTCTGAAATAGACTGGCGGATTATCGAAAATCCCAAAGAGGTCTTGAAAGTGGACGATGTAGTGAAGGCCAAGATCGTCGACATCAAGGACGGCAGAATCTCGCTTTCTCTGAAAGCGTTGAAAGAAGATCCGTGGACCGTCGTCGGCGAATACTTCAAAGACGGCGAAGAAGTAACGGGCATGGTATACGTCCTGAACCAGTTCGGCGCCATCGTGAACCTGGATCACGATTTCCAGGGAGTTATCAGAATCACTGAATTCGGCGGTGTGGCGGAAATGAAAAAAGAACTCTCGCAAGGCGAAACATATTCCTTTATAATAGAAAATGTGAAGCCGGCGGAACGGAGAATTAATCTAAAACTAAAGAAAAGCGTTTAGGGTTCGGGGGTTAGGGCATGGATCGAAAAAATCTATACCCCATACCCACACCCTATATTCTATACTCTAAAACTATGAACAAGTTTGTCAGGAGTTTCCTTATTGCCATCGCGATTCTGTTCACGGTCTCTTTTATATTCTCGTTTTTCACCGCTACCTCGGGACCGGCGCCGAAGAACGTGTCGATCGGTACGCTCGCGACCGACATCAGCGCCGGGAAAGTGAAAAGCATCACGGTGAACGGGAGTGATTTGAAGGTCGGCTTGTCGGACGGCAGTTCGGCCGTGTCCCAGAAAGAAACTGAGACCGGCGTCGTGGAAACGCTGAGGAGCTTGGGAGTTTCTTCCACGTCGCTTGCCGCGGTGAATATCACCGTCGAGAATCAGAGCGGGTTCAATTACTGGATGAGCATCATCGTCCCGCCGCTCCTCACGATCCTTGCCATGGCGGTACTCTTTTGGCTCATCTTCAGGCAGGCGAAAAACGGAGCCAACCAAGCGTTCAGTTTCGGCAAGGTGAATATCCGCTTGTTTTCTTCTGACAAAGATAAAGTCACGTTCAAGGATGTCGCGGGACTCAAGGAGGCCAAGGAAGAATTGACGGAAGTCGTCGACTTCCTGAAGCACCCGCAAAAATTTTTGGAGATCGGCGCGCGGATTCCGCGGGGCGTCCTTTTGGTCGGCCCGCCGGGGACCGGCAAGACACTCCTCGCGCGCGCGGTTGCCGGCGAATCGAATGTTCCCTTCTTCCACATCTCCGCCTCCGAATTTGTTGAAATGTTCGTCGGGGTCGGCGCTTCCCGCGTGCGGGATCTTTTCCAGACGGCGAAAAAAGCAGCTCCCTCCATTATTTTCATCGATGAAATCGACGCCGTCGGCCGTGAGCGCGGCTCGGGTCTCGGCGGCGGACACGATGAGCGGGAGCAGACGCTGAACCAAATTCTTGTCGAAATGGACGGCTTCGACCGGGACACGAACGTCATCGTCGTGGCGGCCACGAACCGGCCCGATATCCTGGATTCGGCACTCCTCCGCCCCGGCAGATTCGATCGGCGCGTGGTTTTGGACGCCCCCGATATCAACGACCGGGAAGAAATTTTAAAAATACATCTCAAGGGGAAAAAGTTGGACAAAAGCGTCGAGCCGCGGACCGTCGCGGTTCGGACGCCGGGATTCTCCGGTGCCGATTTGGCTAATCTCGTGAACGAAGCGGCGATTCTCGCCGCTCGGAAAAATCAAAAAGTCGTTCTGCAGCAGGATCTCCTTGATTCGATCGAAAAGGTGATGCTCGGTCCCGAACGGAGAGGCCGGGCGATCTCCCAAAAGGAAAAAGAGGTGACGGCGTACCACGAGGCGGGTCACGCGCTCGTTGCCGCGATGCTCAAAGACGCTGATCCGGTCCACAAAGTTTCCATCATATCCCGGGGTATCGCCGGCGGCTACACCTTGAAACTCCCGCTCGAAGAACATCGCTTGAGAACTCGGTCGCAGTTTCTGGCAGATCTCGCGGTTTCGTTCGGCGGATATATCGCCGAGATGACCGTCTTCGGCGATGTGACAACCGGCTCTTCGTCGGATATCAGGAACGCCACGGAAACGGCGAAGGAGATGGTGACGAACTACGGCATGAGCGAACTCGGCCCCCGGACATTCGGCAGAACGGAGGGGATGGTTTTTCTGGGGAGAGAAATTTCGGCCGAAAAGGATTACTCCGATGAGGTGGGGAATAAAATAGACGAAGCGGTGAACAACTTCGTCAAGAAGACGTTCGACGCCGCGAAAGGCATCATTGTGAAAAATAAGAAAGCGTTGGATAAAATCGCCCAGGTTTTAATGGAAAAAGAGACCCTGGAGAAAGACGACTTCTACGCCATCGTGAAAAGTTTTGGCTTGAAACCGATAAGCATAAAGATATAGAATACCTGCGGAGAGCGGCACGTAGCATAGCGGCTAATGCAACGAGCTTATACCTCGTGGATCGTAGGTTCGAGTCCTACCGTGCCGACTTGCCGGAATCAGGGCAGTTAGTTCAATGGTAGAACGTCTGTTTTACACACAGAAGGTTGTAGGTCCGATTCCTACACTGCCCACAAAAACCTCCCGAGCGCCCCTGGTGCTCGGGAGGTTTTTGTTTATTGAGGAGGATTGCATGAGGGAAGTTTTTCATTGACAAAGGCAGTCCGCGGATTTACCCCGTTAGATTTTGCGGCTTTTTGTTTTCGGGGCAAAGTTGAAAAGTGAGCTTTGTTGTGGTTCAATGAGAGCCATACCCCCGAAGGGAAATCTAACGGGGTTTACCTTGAAAGATACGCATGAATGAAAAAGACCTGAAATTCAATACCTCATACGGCCTCCAGGTGGATCTCGCTTCCGTCGCGGACGAGATCGTCGCGTTCATGGAAGGAAAGCCGAAAGCGTCGTATCGGGTGACTATCGGCAGTGATTCGGAGCTTCTGGAAGACAAGATGGCCGATTTCGTGACCGCCGTTGTCGTTCACCGGATCGGAAACGGGGGAAGATATTTTTGGCGGCGCGTGAGGCTCGGGAAGTTCTATAATCTGCACGACCGGATTGTGCAGGAAGTGATGTTTTCGATCGACGCGTCGAACGTCTTTTTGAACGTCTTGAAGACCAAGATACAATCGAAGGCAAAAGACGGGTTGAATTTCGATTGGAATTTCGAGATCCACATCGATGTCGGCGAGAACGGTCCGACGAAGACACTGATTCAGGAGGTGGTCGGCATGGTCCGAGCGCACAATTTCGAACCGAAAACGAAGCCGGAGAGCTACGCCGCCTCGAACGTTGCGGACATTTATGCTTAGGGATTAGGGTTTGGGGAATAGGGTTTAGGACAACCAATCGAACCCTATGCCCTAATCCCCCTACCCCATTCCCTCGTAATCCATGGATACCCTGGTCATCGACATTGAAACAAAAAATTCCTTCCAAGATGTCGGAGGAAGAGAAAACCTCAAGGATTTGGATATTTCCGTGATTGGGGTGTATTCCTATGCGGCAGATGAATACCGGGCTTTTGAAGAACACGAGTTCGCCGATCTCGGGAAAATGCTCCAGAAAACACAGCTCATCGTGACGTTCGCCGGCAAACGCTTCGATCTCCCGGTCATGGAGAAATACTTCGCTTTCGACGTTCAGGCCATACCGCACTACGATATTTTGGAGGAAATCGAGGAAAAATACGGCCGCCGCATCGGTCTCGGGATCCTCGCCGAAGCCAACGTGGGAGCCGGAAAAACCGGCCACGGCATGGAGGCCATAGAGCTGTACGCGAAAGGAGAACTGGACAAGCTGAAAAATTATTGCCTGAATGATGTAAAATTAACCAGAGGATTGTATGAGCTGATCAAGAAGCAGGGGCATCTCTGGATCCCGCAGCGGGATTCCAGCGAAATGGTGAAAGTCGAAATCGCCCCCGCGGAAGAATCGAACCAACATCAACTGATTTAAAAATGTTCAAATTAAAAAACAATCGGGTCGTGGTCGTGACGTTCGCGGTTATCATGGTTCTCTCGGTCATGGCTATTTATATTCCCCTCCTCTTCCCCTCCCCGAACCAGAATCTCGGGGCGCCGGCGGACACCGCGGGCGGATTCTCCATTTCGACCGGCACGGAGAGCGCCGCCGTCGCCGCAACGTCATCGACATCGACGCCGAACAAAAAAGTCACCGCGCCATCGACGTCGACTCAAAACCTCCCCTCCAGTTTGCAGGGCCTTTCGAGCGATGAGAACGCCCTGAATGATATTCAAAACAGTCTGCAGAACGGAAGTAAATAGACACCGCGGATAGTAACGGATAAAAAGACAGCAATGAAAGACAAGGAAATTGAAAAACTTATAAAGGAGGAGGGAGTGAGAGAGCGGAAAGTCGTGAATTTGATCGCTTCGGAAAATTTTGCCTCGGACGACGTCCGGGAAGCGCTCGGTTCTGTTTTCACGAATAAATACGCGGAAGGATATCCCGGCGGACGCTACTACGGCGGAACCGCGGTGGCGGACAAATTGGAAAATCTCGTGCGAAAGAGAGCTCTTGCAGTATTCAAACTATCGCCCGAAAAATGGGCGGTGAATGTGCAGCCGTATTCGGGATCGCCGGCGAATCTGGCGGTTTATCTGGCTCTCGTCTCTCCCGGCGAGAAAATCATGGGTATGAGTTTGAACATGGGCGGACATCTGACGCACGGCCAGAAAGTCAGCATTACCGGAAAAATTTGGCACCAGATCCCCTACGGCGTTTCTCAAAAAACGGAAACTCTGGATTATGGCGAGATCGGAGAAATCGCCGAAAAGGAAAAGCCTCGAATCATAGTAGTCGGATATACC
Source organism: bacterium (assembly GCA_021824045.1). Classification (GTDB taxonomy): domain Bacteria; phylum Patescibacteriota; class Minisyncoccia; order UBA6257; family GWB1-50-10; genus JAKAHT01. Next base: position 16,962 of record JAKALR010000002.1, read on the forward strand.
GCCTATCCGCGCGTGATTGATTTCGGCAAGTTCAGGAAAATAGCCGATAGCGTCGGAGCGATCCTCATGGTTGATATGTCGCACTTCGCGGGTCTCGTTGCCGGCGGTGCGTATCCGACGCCCTTTCGATACGCCGACGTCGTCATGACGACGACGCATAAAACGCTCCGCGGTCCGCGCGGCGCGATGATCTTTGCGAGGAAAATCAAAATAAATTCGAAATTGACGATTGCGGAAGCAATCGATAAGGCCGTGTTTCCGGGACTTCAAGGCGGACCGCACCTGAACGCGATCGCGGCGATCGGCGTCGCGCTCCGCGAAGCGGGACAGCCGTCGTTCAAAACATACGCGAAGCAAATCGTGAAGAACGCGAAAGTCCTCGCCGAAGAGCTGAAAAAACTCGGATGGAAAATCGTCTCCGGCGGAACCGACACCCACCTTCTCCTCGTCGATACCATGTCCCGCGGCATCGGAGGGAAGGAAGCGGCGGAAAAATTGGAGCGCGCGGGAATTATCGTGAACAAGAACGCCATTCCCTATGATACGCGGAAACCGTCCGATCCTTCCGGCATCCGCCTCGGCACGCCGGCCGTGACGACGCGCGGCATGAAGGAAAAAGACATGAAAAAACTCGCGGCGAGAATTGATAATATCCTCAAAAGGTAATATTGCTTATGGTGATCGATGGCAGGAAAATAGCGGCGGAGATCGTCGCGAAACTGAAACAAAAACCCGTGCCGCAGAAGTATCTGGCAGTTTTTTTGGTCGGCAGTGACCCGTCATCGGTAGGCTTCATCAAACAAAAGGAAAAGCTGGCCAAAGAACTTGGTGTCGATTTTCGCCTCTATAAATATAATGAGTCGACAACGCAGGACGAGCTCCGGAAAGAAATCCATAAGATCGGCGACGGGAAACCGTGCGGCGGCATTATTGTGCAGCTCCCGCTTCCCGGCTCGGCCGATCCGCAGTACGTTCTCAACGCCATGCCGCGGGAAAAGGATATTGACGTTTTGGGCGAGCGCGCTCTCGGCGCATTTTACGCCGGCAGAAATATCATTTATCCTCCGTCCGTTGAGGTGGTGAAGGAGATAGTGGAAATTGAAAATTGCAAAATTGAAAATTGTACTGTTGCCGTAGTCGGCTTGGGCAAGCTTGTCGGCAAGCCCGTCCAAACGTGGCTCACGGGAAGATCGAAAGAAATCTCCCTCATCGATGAAGGGGGAAACTTTGATGTGTTAAAAAACGCCGATATCGTTGTTTGCGGTACGGGTGTTCCGGGACTCATCAAGCCCGAGATGCTCAAAGAGAACGCGCTCGTCATAGACTTCGGGTACGGTCTGAGCAGCGGAAAGCCCTCCGGCGATTTCGATGCCGACGAATTAAAAATTAAAAATGTAAAACTAAAAATTAGTTACACGCCGACGCCGGGTGGCACCGGCCCAATCTTGGTGGCGAAGATTTTCGAAAACTTCTATTCCCTAACCAAGGAGAAGACTCGGTAAGGCGAAAAAGTGGGTAAGACCGGCCAAGCGGCCTTGGAGCGCGCACTTTTTCGGCTTGCCGAGTTTTCTTGTTATTCCCCCTCGGTTGATTCGGATCCGGGCGCGCTCACAATGGGTTTCTTTTCAGCTGCCACCGAAGCGGCTTTTTTGATTTCGTTGAGAAGTTTTTTGTCTTCCTTGAGTTTTTCGCGGACATTGTCGAATCCGTTTCCGAGCTTCTCGCCGTTCATGGAGTAGCTCGCCCCGTTCTTGGAAACGACGCCGTACTTCACGGCGGTGTTCAGAACATCGGCTTCGTAGGAAATCCCCTCGCCGAACAAGATGTCGAATTCCGCTATCCTGAAGGGCGGCGCCACTTTATTTTTGACCACTTTCGCTTTCACGCGGTTCCCGATGCTTTCATCTCCCTTCTTGATTTGGGCGATGCGCCGGATGTCGATCCGGACCGATGAATAGAATTTCAAAGCCAAACCGCCGGGTGTCGTTTCGGGATTCCCGAACATGATGCCGATCTTCATTCTCGTTTGATTGATGAATATGACGATGGTCCCGGATCGCGCGGCGACGGCGGTAATTTTCCTGAGCGCCTGGGACATCAAGCGCGCCTGGAGGCCCATTTGCTGCTGACCCATCTCCCCCTCTATTTCGGCGCGGGGCGTGAGGGCCGCGACCGAGTCGATGACGACGACATCGATAATCCCCGATCGAACGAGGCTTTCCATGATATTCAAAGCCTCTTCACCGCTGTCCGGCTGTGAGATGATGAGGTCTTTTACCTTAGCACCGATCCGTGCCGCATATTCCGGGTCGAGGGCATGTTCGGCGTCGATGAATGCAACTTTGCCCCCCTTCTTCTGCGCTTCCGCGACGACGTGGAGCGCGAGCGTCGTCTTCCCCGAGCTTTCAGGTCCGAAAATCTCAACGATTCGTCCCTTCGGCAAGCCGCCGACGCCGAGCGCGATATCAAGCGAGAAAGAGCCGGACGAAATGACGTCGACGTTCGTTTTCTTGACGTCGCCGAGTTTCATGACCGACCCTTCGCCGAACCTCGACTGGAGCGACTCGAGGAGGGAATCAACGTTCTCCGATTTTTCTTCTTTTGCTTTTTTTGCTTGCGCCATAATTATGGTTTTTGTTGCATAGTCGACGTTGTCGTGATGGTGGATGGTGTCGATGTCGGGAATGCCGCAGATGAGCTTCCTTCGAGTTGGAAGTAAACCTGCTTCGTCGTTGAAAAGGTCTTCCCGAGAATCTTTGACGCTTCGAAGTCGAAGGTGTTGAATCCCGGATTCAAAACGACTGCTTTTTCAAAGGCACCGTTCTTGTCGACGGTCATTGCTTCGCCGTTCATGGCTAAGCTGTCGCCGTTTCCGAGAACGCCCGTGATGGTGAAATTCTGATCTTTCGTCACCGTTATCCCGCCGGAGAGATCGCCGAACGTGATGGTGGGAGTTCCGAGAATACTCGGCAGCCGCAGGGCGCCGTAGATCAGTACCACAACCACTCCCAGTATAACACCGGCGATTTTTTTATTCACCCTGGGAATTTCGAACCGGTTGGGCGGTAAAACATCCCATTCTCCTGATTTCCTGATCTCGTCTTTTTCGCTCAAATACTCTTTCCAGACCCGCTCTCCGTCGAGATCCAGTGCTCCGCTGATCTTCATGAGGTAGCCGTGGATATACGGGGCCGCCGGCAGCTTGTCGAATTTTTCGTTAATCAAGAGGCCGATCACGTTCTCGGGGACGCCGGTCGTCTGCGACAGCTTTTCCACCGAGATGGATTTCATTTTGAGCGCCTCGATGAGAATATTCGCGAAATTTTTTCGGCCTTCGTCACTCATGGTCGTCGTTGGTATAGAATACTTCCCGCGGCTTTGCGCCGTCGCCCGGCCCGATGATCCCCCGCTCCTCCATCATGTCGAGGAGCCGTGCAGCGCGGGCATAGCCGACCTTGAGGCGCCGTTGGAGGAGTGACGCGGAGGCCTTTCGGGCGGCCTTGACCGTTTCAACCGCTTCATCGAGAAGTTCGTCGTTGTCGTCATCGTTTCCCAACGCGTCGAAATCGAGGTTTGGTTGGCCGTCTTCTTCCCCCTCCTTCCCGCCGCCGCCGAATTCCAGTTCTTCGCCCGCGGTCTCGTTATTCTTACTGATAAAGTTTGAAACTTTTTTAATTTCCTCCTCCGAAATGAAAGCCCCCTGTACCCGGAGCGGTTTCGAAAGTTCGGCAGAGATGAAAAGTGCGTCTCCGTGGCCCAGGAGTTTTTCGGCGCCCGGCGTGTCGAGAATTGTGCGCGAATCGATTTGGCTCGCGACCTGGAGCGCGATTCTCGATGTGATGTTTGCCTTGATGAGCCCGGTAATGACCTCGACGGACGGCCGCTGGGTCGAGACGATGAGGTGAATGCCCGTGGCCCGCGCCATTTGCGCGAGACGGATGATTGATCCCTCGACCTCCCTGCCGTAGGATGTCATGAGGTCGGCTAATTCATCGATCACGATTACGATGTACGGCATCGATCTCCCGCCGCTGTTGTAGCTCTTGATGTCGCGGGAACCGGCCTCGAGGAGCAATTGGTAGCGTCGGTCCATTTCCTGGATCGCCCATCGGAGGACGCCGATGGATTTTTTGTTTTCGGTGATGACCGGCGAGAGGAGATGCGGGATACCGTCATAAACGGAAAGCTCGACGCGCTTCGGATCGATCATGAGGAGTCGGAGCGTCTCGGGAGAATTTTTAAAAAGCAAAGACAAGATGAGCGAATGAATCATGATGGATTTCCCGCTGCCGGTCGCGCCGGCGATCAAAAGGTGGGGCATCTTGGCGACGTCCTTGAATATCGGTTCGCCGGAAACGTTCCGGCCGAGGGCGAATCCCAAGGGGCCGCTCTTCCCGAAGTCTTCGTAGAGGAGAAGGCTCCCGAGCCGCACGACGGCAGCCGATTTGTTGGGGACTTCGATGCCGACGAGCGATTTCCCCGGGATGGGGGCCTCGATGCGAATCGGATGCGCCGCCAAGGAAAGCGCCAGGTCCTGGTTCAGCGACGTGAGGCGCGAGAGCTTGATGCCCTCCGCCGGCTTCAGGGTGTAGCGCGTGACCGTCGGTCCCACGTTGATCTCCCCCATCTCGACGGGAATGCCGAAACTTTCGAGCGTCCGCTTGATCACGTTCGCGTTCGCGCGGAGATCGCCGATCGTCGGTTTGTCCACCTGCGACGCGAGGAGGTTCAGGGGCGGCGCCACGTAATTTTTGAATTGTTTTGCGGAAGAAGTTTTGAGTTCCGGGATGCTGTCTTCGTGCGTTTTGATTTCCAATTCCTTCTCTTTCCGGTTCTTCGGTTTTTCTTCCTCGATTTTTTGCGGTTCCGGCGCCGAAGGAGCGGTCACGATTGTTTCTTCCATTTCCCCTTCCTCTGCTTCGGCCTTCTCCCGCTTCGGCAAACGGAGCGGTTTGTTCATAATCATGAGGAACGAGATCACCATGATGGTTATGGTTATGACGATACCGCCCGGCACGCTGAACGGCGTCTTGATTGCTCCCGCGATGCCGCCAACAATGCCGCCGTTCCCCGGGCTCACGATATCGATGAACCCCAGCGCCGAAAGGATGAACAGCGCGCCGCCGATGAGGGAAAATCCAATCACTTCTTTTTTATCCCTGGAGAGGAGCGTCGCCGCGATGAGAAGTGAAATAGCCGGCAAGAGGTAGTAACCGATACCGAAGAGCGTCGTGAAAAATCCGAAGATACCGTTCCCCCACGGCCCCGCGAGTTTCAGCGCCGAGAGCAAAAAGATGACCGTGAGCGCGATGAAGACAATGGACCAGATGCTCTGCTTGGTTTCTGGATGGAGCGGAGATTGTCTCCCGTACTCCCCCCGTTCTTTTTTATCCCTCTTTTCAATCCGCCTTTTCTCCGTATTGGATTTTTTTGCCATTACGCGTCTATTTTACCCCATTTGTCGCTTCTCTTCAATGAAAATAATCGCTCATCCCGCAGATGAATGTGGACATTGACAATAAATAATAATTATGATACTATATGAAATCTAAGAATAGCACACAAACAAAAAAAAGAATGGAGGCATCAAAATGGAACTCGTCGGATTTTTCTTCTGCGTCGCAGCACTTCTCCTCACCGGTTCGTCTTATTACGACGTCAACCTTGAGGAGGGCCAGGTGGAGGCGGTGAAAAAAATACAACGGCGATTCGTCGTAATGCGGATCGCGTTCATTTTTTTCACGACCGGATTCCTCATTGTCATGGGAACCTGGAGTTTCAAAAGTGCTCCATTCCCCTTCCACGCCTTCACGACGATGGTCGTGGTGGGGCTGGCCATTGCTTATGGTCAATACTCGGCGAGGATGGAATTCCTCGCGTGGCGGAGAGGAGAGAACGGGATGGGATAGTCCCAAGGTTTTTAGGGCACGAATCATAATCATGATCCGTGCCCTCTTTCTTATCCCCAGACGTTAGGCCCCCCGCTCTCCTTTAAAGCCCCCGGGGGGCCAAAATTTTGGGGATAACTTTTGATGGAAAACTGGGAAAGGGGGGGAAAGCTCAAAAAACTCGGAAAACCCGATAAACCCGGTAAATTGAAAAACCAGCCTGTAAAACACTCAAAATGTTTTACAGGCTGATAATGCGATGAAACCTACACTTTTCATTTTTCGATGAAAATTTTGTAATTCGTGAAACATTTTGAAACAAATTTAAGGTACAAAATTTCTGTTAAAAAAACCACTTTTGTATAACCTATGAAGAAATTTAGTCTTTTCGCTCGTATCTTCGTCTCCCATTTTTTCGAGCCATTCCTTGAACTGCTTGCCCTTGTTCCCATGCAATTTGTTATAAAAGAATGGAATTATTATGTTCTTGATTTGCGGGAATTCTCTAACTATAAGCATTGCCTGGCTGCCATGGTTTGGTTTCCTGGTTGATGGGGAATAATAGTTATAGACTCTATTTGTTAATCCAAGCTTGTTTCTGACGGATTTTATCAGATCTTCGTCGCGTTCATGCATCTTTAGTGCAAACGCAGGGACTTTAACTTTTTTAATAGTTCCATCTTTTAATCTTGTGCTGGTTGTGGAGAAAGTAAAAGTACCTTCGCCTTCGACGAGACCTCTGATATATTCATCGCTCAAAACCCCCATTTACCCCGCACCGAGCCGAGCACTACAACGCCCTTTTGTATTTTTACTATTTTCATCGCAGTTGAAATAATTCTGTAAATTAGTTGCGGATTATTCTGCCAATTTAGGGCGCTGGAAGCGAAGTGCTTGATCTGGTGACGGGGTTTATTTAATTATAACTCTTTGGGATAATGGGTTTAATGACATATCGCCAAGACGTTGGCAGGAAGGGGGAAGATTTTGCGGTGGAGTATTTGAAAAAGAAGGGATATCGGATTATCGGAAGAAACGAGGAGAAGAAGTGGGGAGAACTCGATATCATAGCCATAGCTCCGGACAAGACGCTGGTTTTCGTCGAGGTGAAGACGGTAGGGGGATGGGACGTTGAGGCGGAGGAGCAGATGACCGAATCGAAGATAAAAAAGTTTACGAGGGCAGCCGAGATATACGCGGGCGTGCACGAAGAACTGATTGATGATAAAAAGGGATGGCGCCTCGATGTCCTGGCGCTCACCGAGAAGGATGACGGGAAATTCAACACGAATCATTATGAAAATATCTGAAAACGAAATTTTCGCGGTGTGGAAACCGAAAGGACCGACTTCAGCGCATTTTCTGAATTCTTTGAAGAAAAAATTGGGCGCGCAAAAAATGGGCCACGCCGGAACTCTCGATCCCTTGGCGTCCGGCATCCTCGTTGTCGGCATCGGGAAGGGGACGAAGAAATTGAAGGAAGCGGCGGGAGCCGAGAAGGAATATGTCGCGAAGATAAAATTCGGCGAACGGAGCGCGACGGACGACGGGGAGGGGGAGAAGGAAATCTGCGCAGTGGAAGAAATCCCGAAACTCGACGATGTCGAACGAGCGATCGGAAAATTCATCGGCAACATTGACCAAGTGCCGTCGGATTACAGCGCGGCGAAAGTGGGCGGTGTCCACGCGTATCGGCTGGCGAGGAAAGGAAAAGAAACTCATTTGCAATCGCGCGCGGTGAAAATTTTTTCAATTGAGATCATGAAATACGACTGGCCGTTTTTGGATGCGCGGGTTGTGACCGGCCCCGGGGTGTACGTGAGAGCTCTGGCGCGCGATTTGGGCGAAGCGCTCAGCGTCGGCGGCTACATCGCTGAACTCACGAGGACGAGAGTGGGGGATTTCACGAAAGAAGATACGGCGGATATACCATAGAGACAGAGTGGATAGAGATAAATGCAAAGAGAAAAAATAAACAGAGATAGGCAGATACCCATAGAAATTATACAGGCGCTTCGATTAATCGAAGCGCCTCACTTTTTCCCGTACGGGCAAAAGTGAGGCGCGTGCTAAAAATGTGTCCGGCCCCACGATTCCGCGATTATCCCCCTTATTCGCTATAGCGGATAAGGGGGACAGATGAAAAATCAAGATCAAAAAACCCAGTACTTGGATTCGTTCTTTGTATTGACAAATACTTGAAATTGATGTACAATGCAAAACATAAAGAGTTTGTTCTTTAAGAAAGTTTTTTCAAAAACAAAAAAATAAAGAAGGAGGTCTGCCATGGCAAAGGGCCATGCGACTGCAGTGATGATTATTGCCCCCGAAGGGATTCCGATGGTGCGGGATCCCAAGAAACAGCCGCCGCTGTTCTGGAAAGTCCCCGGTGGCAGGGGGGATGCAACCGAAACGGCAAGGCAGTGCGCTTGCCGGGAGATTAGAGAGGAGCTTGGTATTACTCTTCAGGAAAGCGATCTTAGTATCGCTTATGAAGAGGATAAGGGGAGTCACCTGCTCACCCTCTTCGTAGTAAGACTGCCCGTCCTCCCGAAATTAAAGGAGGTCGGGAATGAAGGAGAAGAAATAAAAATTTTCTCTCCGCGCCAACTCCTCGGTATGATTGATTTTTTCCCGAATCACCGGAGGGTTTTTGAGAAGTATCTCAGAAATCTTTAGTCGGATGGCCTGAGCATGCCCTTGAAAACTGCTCTTTTTTGTTACTTGCCAGGTAGTGAAAACTCGATTAGCTACCGCATGAAGTGAAATCGAGCTTCTACTACCTGGCTTGTCTTTTTTGCGGGGTTGTGGTAGAGTATATACATCAAGGCCGCTCATTCGAGTGGCTGTCGTTTTTAAAGGTCCTTCCAGTTTGAAAATTTGGTCATTGAAAATTGATTAAAAATTAAAAATTGGAGATTAAAAATTTTTAACGCTATGGATCCCGTTAGAAATCGCGGACGCGGATCAAATAAGAAATATGAATAAAAAATCAAATAAAAAGGTCAAAATCAAAAACAATGGATGTGATGCGCTTTGCGCGTCCGCGTCCTATTTCTAACGGGATGGATTTAAAAGAATTAGCAAGCGCGGTCGAGCAGATATCGGCCGAAAAAGGAATCGCCCCCGAGAAAGTTCTCGGAGCGATTGAATCGGCTATCGCCGCCGCGTACAAAAAGGAGTATCGGAAGAAGTCGGAAGTCATTCGGGCCAAGTTCAATCTGAAAACCGGAGAACTGGAATTCTTCCAGGTGAAAGCCGTCGTTGATCCGTCGGAGGTTACAATCGTCGAAGAGGAGGAGGGACCGGTCGAAAAGCCCGCCGACGCTAAGGCTGTGGCGGATAAGCCCGAAAAGGCAGAGGGGGAAGAAACACTCCCGCGCTTCAACGCGGATCGGCAGATCCTCGCGGAGGACGCGAAGAAAATAAAAGCGGACGCTAAATCCGGCGACGAGCTGGAGTTCCCACTCGAGGGGAAGAGCGACTTCGGTCGCATCGCGGCCCAAACCGCCAAGCAGGTGGTTCTGCAGTCCATTCGCGAAGCGGAGCGTTCTTCCATTAAGGATGAGTTCTCGAGCAAGGAAGGAGAAATCATGAGCGGGCAAATCCAGCGGTTTGAGCGCGGGAACGTGTACGTGAACCTCGGACGCGCCTTGGGAATTATGTATCCCAATGAAAGCATCCCGGGAGAACATTACCGGGTCGGCGATCGAATGCGGTTCTATGTCCTGGCCGTTCAGGATGACGCCCGGCGTCCGGGCATCGTTTTATCGCGTTCGCACCCGAACTTCGTCAGGAAACTTTTCGAACTTGAAGTTCCGGAAATAGCGGACGGAACCGTCGTTATTAAGGAGATTTCACGGGAAGCGGGTTCGCGCACCAAAGTCGCCGTCGCCTCCAATGAAGAGGGCATCGATCCGGTGGGAGCCGCCGTCGGCCAGCGGGGGACGCGGGTGATGGCGGTCACGAACGAACTTGGCAATGAGAAAGTTGATGTCATCGAATGGTCCGATGATCCGGCGAAATTCATCCCGAGTGCTCTCTCGCCGGCGAAGGTGAAATCAATCGAGGTGTTGCCGAGGAGGGAAGCGAGGGTTCTGGTCCCCGAGGATCAGTTGAGCTTGGCTATCGGCAAGGGCGGGCAAAACGTCCGGCTCGCCGCGAAATTGACCGGCTGGAAAATTGATGTCCGCTCTCAATCAAATCCGGAAGAAGTCCAGGAGGGCGGTATCGCGGCCAGTGAGGTAAAGCACGGGGGAGGAGAAGAAGCGGCGAGTGAAGCGATCGAACCCGCCGCCCACGATGACGAAGACGAAGACAATCCGAAACTGGACGTTGAAGTTTTAAATAAGGCAGTCGAAGAAAAATAATACAACCACCATGAATTACTTGATTTTCGGTCCCATTGTTCTCGCGGTGCTCTACACCGCCTATCTGTCGTTCTGGCTGAAGAAGCAGGATTCGGGGAATGAAAAAATGAAAGAGATATCGAAGGCAATCCAGGAGGGATCTTCGGCGTATCTCGGCAGGCAGTATAAGACGGTCGGCGTGGTCGCGCTCGTCCTCTTTGCGGTCATTTATTTCGCGCTCGGATGGCTCACGGCCCTCGGATTCTTTGTCGGCGCGGCCGCTTCGGCCCTCGCCGGATTCCTCGGTATGGGCGTCGCGGTTCGTTCGAATTCGAAGACGACAAGCGCGGCGAGTCGGGGACTCAAACCGGCTCTCTCGCTGGCTTTCAAAGCCGGTTCGGTAACCGGTTTTCTGGTTGTCGCGCTGGGCCTTCTCTCGGTCTCGGGATTTTTTCTTTTGACGCACGACGTGAGGGCTTTGATCGGCCTGGGATTCGGCGCGAGCTTGATTTCGGTCTTCGCCCGCCTCGGCGGTGGCATCTTCACGAAGGCGGCTGACGTCGGTACGGATTTGGTCGGGAAAGTCGAAGCCGGCATTCCGGAGGACGACCCGCGGAATCCGGGTGTTATCGCGGACAACGTCGGCGACAACGTCGGCGATTGCGCCGGCATGGCAGCCGATCTTTTCGAAACGTATGCGGTGACCCTGACCGCCGCTATCTTGATTGGGAGCGCCCTGGCTCTTTCGGGAGCTCAGCTGATCTTTCCGCTTGTCTTGGGCGGTCTCGCCATCATCGCGTCCATCGTCGGAAGTTTCTTCGTGAAATTGGGGAAGAGCGGATCGATCATGGGGGCGCTCTACAAGGGACTCATCGCGGCCTTGATCGTTGCGGCGATCCTCTTCTATTTCGCGGCTGAAGTTTTCATGGCGGGGAACTCATTGAATATATTCTTCTCGAGCGTAATCGGGTTGGCCGTGACGGCCCTGATGGTCGTCATCACCGACTACTACACGTCAAAGAAATACCGGCCGGTCAAAAGCATCGCTGACGCTTCGAATTCCGGTCACGGGACGAACATCATTATCGGCCTTTCGGTCGGCATGGAAGCGACCTTCCTCCCGATCCTCGTCATCGTCGGCGGCATCGTTGGATCGTATCTCCTCGCTGGCATTTACGGCGTCGCGATTGCGGCGGTTTCCATGCTCTCCGTCGCGGGGATTATCATTTCCATCGATTCCTTCGGACCGATTACCGACAACGCCGGCGGGATTGCCGAGATGTCCGGAGCTTCGGAAGACGTGCGGAAAATAACCGACGCCTTGGATGCCGTTGGGAATACCACGAAAGCGGTGACCAAGGGATATGCCATCGTATCGGCGGGCCTTGCGGCTCTGGTGCTCTTCAGCGCGTATACGGACGCGATTGCGAAAATTTCGTCTCATGTCGCTTTCGACATTCAGAATCCCTATGTCTTGATCGGGCTCATTTTGGGGGCGGCCGTCCCGTACCTCTTCGGGTCCATGGCGATGCGGTCGGTCGGGAAGGCGGCCGGGTCCATCGTTGAAGAAATTCGGAGGCAATTCCGGGAAATCCACGGGCTCTTGGAAGGATCGGCGAAGCCGGATTACAAAAAAGCTGTCGATATCGTGACGAAATCGGCGCTTCGGGAAATGATCGTTCCGGCGCTTTTGCCGATCGTGATGGTCCTCCTCGTCGGATTCATTTTCGGAAAAGAAGCGCTCGGCGGATTCCTGATCGGCACAATCGTCTCGGGGCTCTTCGTCGCGATTTCCATGACCTCCGGCGGAGCGGCGTGGGACAACGCCAAGAAATACATTGAGTCCGGCAACCACGGCGGTAAGGGATCGGAAGCTCACAAGGCAGCCATAACCGGCGATACCGTCGGCGACCCGTACAAGGATACCGCGGGTCCGGCGATCAATCCGCTCATCAAGGTTATCAATATCGTTGCCCTCCTCATCGTCCCGTTTTTATAGATTCCGGGAGAAGATTATTGTCTTCTCGTTGTGATGATAAAGCAGACAGGTGGTATACTATAGTATACCACCTGTCTTTTATGCGTCGGATTCTTTAGTATAGAAGGTAATACGCTATAGATCCCGTTAGAAACCGCAAACTTATGGAAAAAATAATTACGAAAGAAGTCGAACTAGCCGCGCATGATGCGCCATCGCTTGCGAAGAATGCGTTTTGTTTCTAACGGGATGAATTTCAAGGACAAGAAAGTTTTAGTGATGGGGCTCGGGACCCTGGGCGGCGGGATCGCCGCGGCAAAGTGGTTTGTGCGGCAGGGCGCGCGGGTCACCGTGACCGACACGCGGCCGGAGAAGAATCTCGCGGCCTCGGTGAGGGCGCTCGGCGGAGCGGCGAAGAAAATCACCTTCATTTTCGGAGAACATCGGGAAGAGAATTTCAAGGAAAATGATGTCATTGTCGTGAACCCGGCCGTTCCGCGGGAAAGCAGATATCTCGCGATCGCGAAAAAAAACCGGAAACTCCTGGTGAACGACGCTCGGGTTTTTTTTGATGTCGTGAAAAACCCCGTCATCGCGGTCACGGGGACCCGGGGGAAAACGACGACGACGAACTGGATAGCCCATTTTCTAAAAGTGAAAAACGGGAATGTCGTCGCGGCCGGGAATTCTTCCGATGTCGCTCTTTTGGATCTCGCGGATAAGCTGAACGATAAAAAAGAGCCGGTAGTCGTCGAGCTTTCGTCGTGGCAATTGGAGCTTTTGCCGGGAGCACGGCGCGCGCCCGACATCGCGGTTATCACCAACCTCCATCCGGACCATTTGAACCGGTATCACGGGATTAAAGCGTACGCCCTCGCCAAGGCGAATATTTTCCGGGGACAGAAGAGGAGCCAAAAATTGATCCTGAACGGCGACAGTCCATGGACGGAATTCTTTTTGCGATTGCGGCCGAAATCGTCGATCTTTTTCTTTTCTCTCCGGCAGTTGCCGAAAAACAGGAACGGAATTTTCCTGAAAGAGGGAGTAATTTTCTTCCGGTTCGGGGGAGTGTCCGCGCCGGTGGTCGCGAAAGAAGCCGTCTCGAGTGTCGCGGGGAAAGGGGAGCATAACGTCGCGAATTTCATGGCCGCAGCGCTTGCCGCGCATCTCGCGGGCGTTCCGTGGTCCGCGATAGCGCGAGCGGCGGGAAAACTGCCGCAGATACGATATCGAGAGGAAATTGTTGTACAAAAAAAGAATTTCACGGTGGTAAACGACTCCACAGCCACTTCGCCCGACGCCGTCATTGCCGCCATCCGCCGCTTTAAGAGCCGAGGTGATTTGATTCTCATAACCGGCGGGACGGATAAAAATCTCGATTTTGAACAACTTGCCGAAGAAATAAAAAAGACGCTCCCGCCGGAAGACGTTTTTTTGTTGAACGGCAGCGCCACAAGAAAACTTGTAACTGAGTTGAAAAAGATGAAGTATTTTAATGAACAAAAACCTCAGCTTTTCGAAAACCTCGAAGATATTCTAAGGGAAATTAAGTCCCTATACGCTATACCCCACACCCTAACCTCTCGTATCATTCTCTTTTCTCCCGGTGCCGCGAGTTTCGAAAAATTCAAGAATGAATTCGACCGCGGGGAAAAATTCGATGGATACGCGAAAAAGGTATTCAGACAGAAATAGATAAAAACTGATACCTACGGATAGTATCTCCTTATCTCTATTTATCTCCACTCCGTATCCGTCCTAGTCCGCTGCCTTTACTTTCAATTTCTTTGCCTTGGAACGGTTGAGCTTCGGCATCCGGATCGTGAGAACCCCCTTTGAGAGATTGGCCGTCGAATGGTCCGGATCGACTTCCTGGGGAAGGATAATCGATCGCGAGAATGTCCCCCAGAAAAGCTCCTGGTAGAAATAATTTTTCTCTTCCACCTTCTTTTCCTGTTTTCTCGTTCCCTTCACGGTTACCGATTCGGTTGTGATGTTGATCTCGAGGTTGTCGTCGTCGACGCCGGCAACGGTCGATTGGACGACGATGTCATCTCCGTCGTCGTAGACGTCAACGGTCAACGTCCCCTCGCCTTCATCGGAAGCAACAAGTTTCCCTTTTTCCTCCCGGTCTTCTTTTTCATTTTCCTCGATTTTGATGGGAACCGGCTCGCTCTTCACCTTCGCCAATTCCACGAAAATATCGTTATCTTTGTTTTCAAAATTTTCCATAGTTTTAGTACCTTGAAACTTTTCTCAATTATAGCACAAGAAAGAAGGGATAGGGATGGAAATAAGTAGAGGTAGGTAGATAGGGATTATAACGGCCCTCCCCGTGTACATCTAGTTATCTCTATTGTGTATCCGTTGACTTTCTCTTCAATTTCTCGAAATCCGTGAGCACCCAGAAGGCGATAAATACCAGGAAAAAGGTCGGATAGAAAATGTCGGTTGTCTGGAATTGCACCACGAAAAAGTTGAATATCGCATGCACCGCGACGGCGATGAGGAGGCCGATCCAGATAGCGTTTTTGGATTTTTTGAAAAAGCTGAGCGCCCAGGAGTAGCCGACGATGCCGGAGGCGAGCGCGTGGAGAAGTGTCGCGCCGATGAATCGCAGAGAAACGGCGTTCAGCATATCGAAGATCGTTTTGAGCGTTACGACGTCGAGGCTGTTTTTGACGACAAAGAAATTTTCAATTGTGGCGAATCCGAGTGCTGCCGTGATCATGTAGATCATGGCGTCCACCGGTTCGTCAAAATACCTGCTCTTCTCATTCACGAGGTATGCCGCCAGGAATTTGAAGATCTCTTCGATAATCGCGATGCCGATGATGAACAGGAGAAAGCTGTGGAGCGGCGTGACGGCTATTTTTTGAAATACCAACTCGAGGAACAAGACGGGGATGCTCGAGAGTATGCCCATGAGGAATGTCAGGGCAAGCATCCTTTTCGGCTCCGGATGCATATCCTCCCTGATGAAGAAGAGAAGCCAAATCAGCGCCGGAATCGCGGCGATGACGAACGCCAGGATGATGTTCAGGTAATTGGTTACCATGCGGTTATCATGAGAAATTCATCCCCCGCGCTCTTGAGGTTTTGATGGATCGCTTCGGTCACGAACGGCATGAAGGGATGGAGGAGGATGAGGGATTCCCCGATCGTCGCGGTGAGGATGGCCTTCGTCGTTTCTTCCGTGTCTTTGTTCGCCAGCTGTTTTTTCGATTCTTCCAGATAAACATCGCAGAAATCGTGCCAGAAGAAATCGTAAAGATTCTGGAGCGCTTTCGCGAATTCGAATTGTTCTATGGATTTTTCTGTTTCTTTTTTAATTTTCGCCAGCTTACCGAGAATCTCTTTGTCGGCTGTCGTTTGAGGTTTAGCATTGCCCCCTTTCGCCAAGGCTGCGGAGGATGGCTCGTTTTGCAGGACAAAACGAGCCGCGTTCCAAATTTTGTTGCAGAACTTGCGTCCCGCCGCGACTGCCGCCTCATCCCAATGGATATCCTGACCGGTCGCCTGCCAGACGACGGCAAAGCGGGTTGCGTCCGCGCCGTATTGTTCGATGTATTTCAGGGGATCAACGCCCGTTCCCAGACTCTTCGACATTCGCCTGCCGTCCTTCGTGAGGATGGTTCCGTTGATGAAAACATCACTGAAGGGAACTTTCCCCATGAATTCGATGCCGGAGAATATCATGCGGGTGATCCACGGGTTGATGATATCGCGGGCCGTGATGACCGCGTTGCCGGGATAGTACTTCTTCCGGTCGCTTGCGGAAAGTCCGGCGAACGGCCAGAGCGCGGACGAGAACCAGGTATCCAAAACATCGACCGACTGAACCATGTCGCAATTTTTACAAATTGGACACGCTGCCGGTTTTTTCACGGACACCACGAAATCTTCGGCCGATGAATTTTTAATTTTTAATTTTAAATTTTTATTGGAAATTGGAAATTGAGAATTGGAAATTTCAGTTTGATTTTTACAGAACCAAACCGGCAACTGATGCCCCCACCACAGCTGGCGCGAGATTGTCCAATCGCGGATGTTGAGGAGCCAGTCAAAATACGTTTTCTCGAAGTTTTCGGGGCGGATTTTCACCTTCCCGCTCTTCGCGGCTTTCACGGCATTCTTGGCGAGAGTTTCCATTTTGAGAAACCACTGCGTCGAGGGGATTGGTTCAATCACGTGGCCGCAGCGGTAGCAGACAGCGACGTTATGCGCGTACGGTTCCTTGTTCTCTAAGAATCCGCCGTCCTGCAATTTCGCCGCGACCGCCGCGCGGGCCTCTTCCGTTTTCAGGCCGGCATATTCGCCGGCATTCTCATTCATCTTTCCCCGGTCGTCGATGACTTGGATTGTTTCGAGATTGTGCCGCTGGCCGATCTCGAAATCGAGGATGTCGTGAGCCGGCGTGACCTTCACGGCGCCCGTTCCGAAGCTCGGGTCGATCTTCAAATCTTCGACGATCGGTATTTCACGGCCCGTGAGCGGAAGTTTCACCGTTTTGCCGACAAGCTTCGCATACCGCTTGTCTTTCGGATTCACCGCAACGGCCGTGTCGCCGAGCATCGTTTCGGGACGCGTCGTGGCGACGACGATTGATCCGGATCCGTCCGCGAGCGGATATTTTAAATACCAAAGCGTTCCCTGATCTTCCCGGTGTTCAAGCTCGAGTTCCGAGAGGCTGGTGCCGCACCGGGGGCACCAATTCACGGTGCGGAGACCGCGGTAAATCCAGCCCTTGTCGTAGTAATGAACGAAGGCGGCAAGAACATCCTTCGCGTACGCTTCATCCATGGTGAAGCGGAGCCGCGACCAATCGGCCGAAACGCCGAGTTTTTTGAGCTGGTCCAGGATGATTCCGCCGTATTCCTCCTTCCATCGCCAAACATGTTCGACAAACTTCTCGCGGCCGAGTTCGAAGCGTGAGGTATCTTTTTTCCGCAATTCTTTTTCCACCTTGTACTGGGTGGCGATACCGGCATGGTCGGTTCCGGGAAGCCACAGCGTTCGATACCCCCGCATGCGATGGTAGCGGACAATGATGTCCTGGAGCGTGTTGTTGAGTGCGTGCCCCATATGGAGCGTCCCCGTCACGTTCGGGAGGGGCATATACACGATGTAATTTTTAATTTTTAAACTTTTAATTTTTAAATTATCCGGATTGAAATAACCGGAATCGAGCCATTGCTGGTATATCTCCGGCTCAACCAGTTTCGGATCGTACGGTTTCGAAAAATCAGTTTTCATTGGTTTTATTATGGCCGATTTTCACTTTAAAATGAAGCTCCCCGGGCCAATACCCGGGGTATTCTCGCGTAAGCGGGTAAGGTTTTGAATGAGGATCAGAGACTGAGGTTCGCCTGGGCGGTGATGCGGCGATTCTTCTTTTTGAGTGTTTGAATGTATGCGGCGGCGGCGATCATCGCGGCATTATCGGTGTTGTATGCCATGGGCGGCGCGAAGAAATTCACGCCGAGTTTCTTGCTTTCGGCGGTGAGCGCTTCCCGAAGCGCTTGATTGGCGGCAACACCCCCGGCCAAAATGATGGATTTCGCCTTGCATTCTTTCACGGCGCGGGCCGTTTTATATACCAAGGTCTCGACAGCGGCGGCCTGGAAACTTGCTGCAATATCCTCGATGAAATTTTTGTTCCTTGATTGCCCCCTATGATCTCTTATATAGTAGAGCACCGACGTTTTGAGGCCGGAGAAGCTGAAGTCATAGTTTTTATCCTTCATCATCGGGCGGGGAAAATTCACGGACGTCGGGTTTCCAAGGGCGGCCGCTTTTTGGATCTCCGGTCCGCCGGGATAGGGGAGCCCCAACATCCGCGCAACTTTATCGAATGCTTCTCCAACGGCATCATCCCGCGTTTCGCCGAGTTTTTTCCACGTCGTAAGCGATTTGAGGAGCAGGAGGATCGTGTGCCCCCCGGAAACCACGAGGCCGATGGCCGGATACATCTTGGAATTTGTAATTTGCTTGCCCTCCGAAGCTTTAGCGAAGGAGGGGAATTGAGCTTTTTGCATAAGCAAAAAGCTGTAGAGGTGTCCTTCCATGTGATTTACGCCGACGAGCTTGGCTTTCGGAAAGTAGTTCTTGTGGATTTCTTTCGCGAAATTGACGCCGGTCCAGAGCGCCGGCTCGAGGCCGGGGCCTACCGTCACGGCGACAACATCGGGGGATAGGGAATGGAGTTTAGGGTATAGGGCATTGAAGATCAGCGGTAAATTTTTCAGGTGTTCCCGTTTCGCGATGTTGGGAACCACGCCGCCGAATGGCGCGTGGAGCGCGATCTGCGAAGAAACGATATTTTTCAAAACGGTAAAGCTCGGATTTTTCATTCCGCCGGACGCCTCCACGAGCGCCAGGGCCGTTTCGTCGCAACTCGTTTCTATCGATAAGATTTTCATGAAGGGTGAATAATAGGTAAGGTACCAAGGAACTGGAAATCGGTAAAGAGGAGAGGTATACTATCCGCATATGATTCAATTTTTACTGATTTGGAGCGATTGGGGGATCTTGCTCGTGAGAGTGGTTTTGGGCTTGATTCTCATGGGGCACGGACTGCCCAAATTAAAAAATCTGAAGGCAGCCGGTGAAAACTTTCAAAGCATGGGATTCAAACCGGGACCTTTCTGGGGGACGCTCGTCGCGCTCCTCGAAGTTTTCGGCGGGCTAGCCCTAATACTCGGCTTCCTCACCCAAATATTCGCCGCGTTCGTCGTGATCGAGTTCATCGTGATTCTCTCGACAATCAAGCGGAAGAGCGGATTCGTCGGCGGGTACGAGCTTGATCTTCTCATCTTAGCCGTGGCGGTGCTTCTGGTTTTCGTGGGGAGCGGGTCCGTGAGCATCGATAACATGCTCGGTCTTCTCATCTTTTAACGGTTATGCGGATCTTTGAATTGATCCCCGGTGCGGCCGCTTGGATCACCTTATTGGGTTTGATTTTTCTCTCCTGGAAATTGCCCCAAGTGGTGGTCATTTTTATATTGCTCTACGACCTGTATTGGCTGCTGAAGCTGTTTTACCTCTTTTTGCATCTCCGGTACGCCTTTTCGAAGACGAGAAAAAATCTGCGCACCGATTGGTTGCGGAAATTGAAGGCGGAAGGCTTGGATTGGGAAAGGATTCGTCATCTCGTCATTCTCCCCACGTACCGGGAGCCGTATGTGGTGGTCGAAAAAAGTTTCGCGAGTCTCGCGGCGGCAAATTATCCCCAGGAGAACATGCTGGTCGTTCTGGCTTCCGAAGAGCGGGGCGGGGTGGGCGATCGGGAAACGGCGGCGAGAATCCGGGAAAAATTCGGCGGAGTGTTCGGCGGCTTTCTCCTGACGTTTCATCCGGCGGGCATCGCGGGCGAACTGCCGGGGAAGGGATCGAATGAAACCTGGGCCGCGCGGAGGGGAGTTGAAGAACTGATCGACCGGCGGGGAATCCCGCACGAAGATGTCATCGTCTCGGTTTTTGATGTGGATACGAGGACCGAAAAAGATTACTTCGGAGTCTTGTCCGATTCATTTCTCAGGGCCGAACATCCGCTCCACTCGAGCTATCAGCCGATACCGCTTTTTACGAATAATTTGAAAGAAACGAAATTTTTCGCCCGCCTCATCGGCTTCTCGTCGACGTTCTGGCAGTTGATGCAGTCGTCGCGGCCCGAACAGCTCGTCACCTTCTCGTCGCACAGCATTCCGCTCCCGGCTTTGATCGACGTCGGATTTTGGGAAACGAACCTCGTCTCCGAAGATTCGCGGATATTCTTCCAGTGCCTCGCGCATTACAACGGTGACTGGCGGACCGTGCCGCTCTTCTATCCGGTTTCCATGGACGCCGTGGTCGGCAAAACGTTCTGGGAATCGATGAAAAATCTCTACCGGCAGCAGCGGCGGTGGGCGTGGGGATCGGAAAATTTTGCGTATCTCATGAGAGATCTTAAAAAGAATAATAAAATACCACGGAAGGTAAAACGGTTTTGGACGTGGACGATGTTCGACGGATTCTATTCGTGGTCGACCAGCTCATTTATCATATTCTTGTTCGGCCTCCTGCCGAACGTTTTGGGGAACGAACATTTCAAGAGTTCGCTTCTGTCGTATAACCTGCCGCGGATGACCGGCATTATTTTGAATTTGAGTACCATCGGCATCATCGTGTCTGCGGTTTTGAGCCTGATTCTTATGGCTCCGCGGATTGAGGGCTTCAAGAAACGCCACTATCTCTACTATCTCGTTGAGTGGGCGCTGATGCCGCTTGTTTTCATCTTTTTTGGAGCGATTCCGGCCCTTGATGCCCAAACCAGACTGATGATCGGCGGCAAGGCGCGCCTCGGTTATTGGAGAACCCCCAAGGCGACAAAAAACAGTTAACCCTTTCAATTTTGAACTATGTCAGAATATGTCACCAGGGCCATCGTTCTCGGCTTCCGGGACAGTAAGGAGCACGATAAAGTCTTCGATCTTTACACGGAAAGCTTCGGGAGAATACGGGTCAGGGCGCCGGGAGGAAGGAAGATCGTCTCAAAACTCTCTCCGCATTTGGATGTCATGAATCTCGCGACCGTGAAGGTGGTGGAGAAAAACGCGTTAACGCTGACCGACGCGATTCTGGAAAATAATTTTCAATCATTGAAGAGCAATCCCGTTTCCTTCGGGAAGGCGCTCCGGGCGCTCCGGGCGCTTTCGTTTCTCTCTCCGGAAGCCGTTCCCGATCAGACACTCTGGAATTTTCTTCTGGATTCGCTCGGCGCCGGAACAATGAATCCCGTCGAGATGGTCTCTGTTTTGGGATACGATCCCCGGCACGCTTCCTGCGAGCTGTGCGGCGGGAAAGACGTCGCGTTCTTCGACGAGGGGAATCAGGGATTCCTGTGCGAACCATGCAGTTCAAAAGTGAAGGGAAATCATTTACTATATTTAGAACGGTGAAAAATCTCCATGTCCCTCTCCACCATAGAAAAAAGATTGAAAAAATATAAAAAATTCGGCGCGGCGAAAAGCGATTACCTGCCCGGTTGGCTCCGGAAGGTGCTCTGGGGGAGTATCGTCGTGGGACTCGCCGTCATCGTCGCGGGCGTCGCGTTCATTTTCTACTCCGTGAATCAGTCGAAGGGAGTCGATTTGGAGGTTTCGTCGCCGACCGACGTTTCGCGGGGCGTTCCCTTCGAACTCGATGTGAATATCACGAATCTGTCGGGCACTCCCGTCAATAACTCGTCGCTCACCATCACCTTGCCCAGCGGACTGCTGCTGTGGGGTCCGTCGGTGAACGGGAGCGTTTATTCCGAGAGTATGGGGAACGTGGTTGCCGGGAATTTGTACCGGAAGAATTATAAAGTTGTCGCGGTCGGCGATCTGCATTCCACGCAGACGCTCGAGGTTTCGTTCTCGTATTTCAACCAAACCGGAAGCCGCTTTGAAGTCAAGCAGGAAGTGCCCGTCACCATTACCGATTCGGTCATCGCCATGAGTGTTTCGAAGCCGGATCAGATTTTGAACGGATCGTCATTCTCTTTCAACGTCGATTACGCCAACAATTCCGATTTCGATTTTCCCAGCATGATTCTCGAGGCCGATTTTCCCAGCTCGTTCCAGTTCGATTCGTCGTCGATCCCGCCGGCGTCACTCGCGAACACCTTTGCGCTCGGCCCCGCACTCGCGAACGCGACGGGCACGATAGCCATCAAAGGTGAATTCGCCGATTCGAGCGTTTCTTCATTCACCATACCCCTGAAACTCTACGCAGTCCTGAACAACCAAAACTACGAAGTGGCCGACTACGATGCGACGTTTTCCCTCTCGCCGTCGCCGATCGGTATCAGTGTTTCCGTGAACGGTTCGGACAGCTATATCGCGAAGCCGGTAGATACGCTGAATTATTCCATTCAATACCTGAACCAGAGCGGCATTGCTCTCAAGGATGTCGTCGTGAAAGCGGTTTTGAGCGGTTTCGCGAATTGGTCGGATGTGAAGACCGACGGTGTCTACCATCCGTCGATGAGGACGGTCACCTGGGATTCGTCGACGACCCCCGCGCTCGGATTCGTTGAGCCGGGAGCGGTCGGGAATTTGAATCTGAACCTCACGACCAGCCTCAGCGCCCCAACGTCTCTCCAGGGATTGTCGAATAAAAATCTGTACGTCAAGGCGGACATTTCCTTGTCGTCGCCGTCGGTGCCCTATTACCTTTCAGGCAATCAAACGTTCGCCGAAACGGTGAAGGAAACGAAAATCGCGAGCCTGATTTATTTCAACACG
Organism: bacterium; assembly: GCA_021824045.1. Taxonomy (GTDB): domain Bacteria; phylum Patescibacteriota; class Minisyncoccia; order UBA6257; family GWB1-50-10; genus JAKAHT01. Next base: position 39,445 of record JAKALR010000002.1, read on the forward strand.
AAAGCGTACTTCCGCGACCCGGCCGGGAAAATAACAAACACAGGTTCCTTTCCTCCGGTTGCCGGCAGTCCGACGGAGTACACGGTCCATTGGCAAATCAGCGATTTCGGAAACGATCTGAGCGATGTGACGGTATCGGCCCCGCTCCCCCCGGGCGTTACGTTCACGGGAGTTTCTTCCAACACCGTCGCTTCGTCGTCGATTGCCTATGACACGTCGACCGAGAGTGTGGTGTGGAATATCGGGGACTTGTTTGCGGGGAGCGGTTTCTTGAACGGGCCAATCGAAGGAGTGTTCCAGATTGCGGCAACTCCCGACGCGGGCGGAGTCGGCTCCTATGAGAATCTTTTGGGAGCGAGTACGCTCCAGGCGACCGATAACTTCACGGGGGGCAGTGTGAATATCTCCAGTGATCCGGTAACGACGCTCCTGCCGGACGACCCGACGGTTGCTTCCGGCGGCGGAATCGTCGGCCAGTAGAGCCGCTTATTGGCGGATTTTTATTTTTCATGTACCATTGAGTAAATGGATCCCGTTAGAAATAAACACGCAATTTATTTATATCGTTATTATGAATCGGTTCAATGCAACAGCTTTTCCAGTCGGCCGAGTTATTTAGTTTATTTCTAACGGGATGGATATTGGGGAAAAAATAACTGCTCTCGCGAAGCGCCGGGGGTTCGTATACCCGGGTTCCGAGATCTACGGCGGGCTTGCCGGCACGTGGGATTACGGGCCTTTGGGCGTCGAATTGAAGCGCAATTTGAAGAACGAGTTTTGGAAATCGATGGTGCAGGAGCGGAGCGATATCGTGGGACTCGACGCCGCGATCATCATGAGCCCGAAGGTGTGGGAAGCCTCCGGCCACTTGACGTCGTTTTCCGATCCGCTCGTCGAGTGCAAAAAATGCCATCACCGTTTCCGCGCTGATACCCTGATTTCTAAACCCGGAACCCCAAACCCTGTGGCTTGCCCCGATTGCGGCGGGGAACTCACCGCCCCCAAGCAGTTCAATTTGATGGTGGAAACCTATCTCGGCGTCATTGAGGGAGAAAAACTGAAGACATATCTCCGGGGAGAGATTACGCAAGGCGTGCACGTCAATTTCAAAAACATCCTCTCGTCCACGCGCGTCAAAATTCCCTTCGGCGTCGCGCAAATCGGCAAAGCATTCCGGAACGAGATAACACCCGGCGGTTTCACGTTCCGATCGCGCGAGTTCGAACAAATGGAACTCCAGTACTATGTGAAGCCGGACATGAAGGAATCCATGAAGCAGTTTGAGTATTGGAAAAAGGAAAGGATGGCTTGGTATGTCTCGCTCGGCATGAAGAAGGGGAACTTGCGGTTCAAGGAGCATGCCAAGGACGAGTTGGCGCATTATGCAAAAGCCGCTTTTGATATCGAGTACTATGCCGAAGGGGAATGGAAAGAAATGGAAGGAATCCACCACCGCGGCGACTGGGACGTGCGGCGCCACCAGGAGTTTTCGGGCGAGGATATGACGTACCTCGACGAAGAGGCCAAGGAAAAATTCCTTCCCTTCATCATTGAAACATCCGGCGGCGTCGATCGGGCGGCGCTCTTCTTCCTCATGGACGCCTATGAAGAGGAAAAAACAAAAGATGGGGAAACGAGGACGGTGCTCCATTTGCATCCCAAGCTTGCGCCGTACAAAGTTGCCGTGTTTCCGCTCTTGGCGAATAAACCAAAGCTCGTCGACGTCGCAAGGAAAATTTATGACGATCTGAAAAAAGATATGATGGTTGCCTGGGACGACCGGGGGAACATCGGCAAGCGGTACCGCGCGCAGGACGAAGCCGGTACCCCCTATTGCGTTACCGTCGATTTCGACAGTTTGGAAAGTCCGCCGGCCGGCGGAGATGTCACGGTCCGCGACCGCGATACCATGAAACAGGAACGGGTGAAGATTAAGGCACTCGGCGATTATTTGAAAGAAAAATTAATATAAAACAAATGACAAAACCGCAGAAATTCAAGTTGAAGAACGGTCTCCGGGTGATTTTGGTGCCGGAGCCGCAGAACCTGACGACGACCGTCATGGTTTCCGTCGAAGCCGGTTCGGAATACGAGACAAAGAATATCAACGGCCTCTCGCATTTCCTGGAGCACATGTGCTTCAAGGGGACGCACAAGCGGCCGACGGCGATGGATATCGCTTCCGAGCTCGACGGGCTCGGGGCTCAGTACAACGCATTCACGTCCCAGGAGTTCACGAGTTACTACGCCAAGGCGAAGAACGAAAATGCCGGCGAGATACTGGACGTTGTCGCCGATATGTATCTGGACCCGACGTTCGAACACGGCGAGATAGAGAAAGAACGCGGCGTCATTATTCAAGAGCTCAATATGTACGAAGACACCCCCATGCGGAAGGTGGCAGATCTCTTCATGGATGTCGTCTACGGCGATCAGCCGGCCGGATGGGATATCGGCGGAAGCAAGGACGTTATCAGGAAACTTACCCGGGATGATTTCGTCAAGTATCGAAGTAAGCACTACCTCCCGCAATCGACAGTCGTGACGATTTCCGGCGGCCGCGCGACGAAAGAATTATTGCAGAAAGCCGAAGGGTACTTCAAGGAATTGCCGAGCGGGAAAAAGGGGACGAAGCCGAAAACGAAAGAATCGCAAAAAAAGCCGGCGGAACTCGTCTCGTTCAAGGATGTTGATCAATCACATTTGGTTTTGGGATTCAGGGCATTCGATGTGTACGACGAGCGGAAATATGCCCTGCAGGTTGCCGCCGATATCCTGGGCGGCGGCATGAGCTCGCGGCTGTTCCAGAAGGTGCGGGAAGAACTCGGCGCCGCGTATTACGTGCGGGCCGACGCAGACCTTTATCTCGACCACGGCCTCTTTGCAATGGCTGCCGGCGTGGAGCATGAGAAAATCGACATGGTATTGAAAGCGACGTTGAAAGAATTTGACCGGTTGAAAGAAGAAAAAGTTGGCATTCAGGAATTGAAGCGCGCCAAGGAACATCTGATCGGGAATTTATTCATGTCCCTCGAAGGATCCGATGAGCTGGGATCCTTCTACGCGGCCCAGGAGATCTTTGGTTTAAAACTCTCGACGCCGCAGGAATTCGCGAAAAAGATCGACCGGGTGACGATAGATCAAATCCAAAGCGTTCTGCGGCAGATTGTGAAGAGGAATCGGCTGAACTTGGCCGTCATCGGACCCTTTAAGAAACGCAGTTTTCTTGATATATTAAAAGGGTGACCAGGTAGTAGAAATGCGATAAGATTAAATTCAAATCGTGCTTAATGCCTGGATTACCAAACAATGGAAAGGTCTTCAATTCATGATTTGTGTTTGCAAGCGAATTTAATCACGATTTGCAATCGCATTTTCACTAACCTGGGGTGAGTCAGTCACCGCAAAAATTAGAAGTCAGCTGGACGGCGCTCTGGCGTGTTTTCATTTTCGTTGGATTCGGACTCCTCTTGTATTTCGCGCGGGACGCTTTCGCGGTCTTTCTCGTCGGCGTCGTTTTGTCGCTTGGCATGGAACCAGTCGTCGGTTTTTTGAGCGATAAGTTGAAACTGGGGAGGATTCTCGGCACGATCGCCGTTTTCTTCCTCTCGGTTTCTTTCGTGGGCCTCTTCCTCTATCTCATCATTCCCGTCCTCATTGTCGAATTTACCGGCTTCGTCGCGCGGCTGAACCAGATCATCCCCACGCTGCCGGGGATCAAGTTCGTGCTCCCTTCCGTTCAAAACGTCCAATCGGGATTGGGCCAGATCTCCACGTTCCTCTCATCGGTTAATTTTTCCGTCACGGCGACATTTTGGTCGCTCATCACGAATATCGTTCTCGTTTTCTCCGCCATCATCGTCACGCTGTACCTGTCGGTGGAACGGCATGGCGCCGAGCGGATGCTCGAAGTCATCCTGCCCGACTCCTACGAACGTTCGGTGATGACCGTTTTCAAGAATTATGAGCAGAAGATGAGGAGATGGTTCGCGACTCAGCTGACCTTGAGCATTTTCGTCGGCACAGCCGTTTTTCTCGGTATGTTTATGATTGGTGTCAGATATCCGATTCTCTTGGGCGTTATCGCCGGCGTTTTGGAGATCGTGCCGATCGTCGGTCCAATCATCACGGGACTTCTGGCGTTCGTCATTGCCGCATCAGATTCCGTCAGTATCGCCATCTACGCGGTTGTCTTCTTTCTGCTCGTTCAACAGCTGGAAAACCATGTTTTAATACCGCTCTTCGTCGGCAAAGGTATGCGGGTGCACCCCGTGATTGTCCTAGTCTCGGTTCTCGCGGGAGGCGAGATTGCCGGATTCACGGGGGTGCTCCTTTCAGTGCCCATCGCGGTCCTCGTTCAGGAGATCTTCAACTACCTCGCCGAGCGCAAATCGAAGCGGCTGGAATTAGACCTTGAGTAAATGGACAAAAAGAACTTTTATCTTACCACCACACTCCCGTATGTGAATGCGGCGCCGCACATCGGTTTTGCCCTGGAACTCGTCCAGGCGGACATTATCGCTCGCTGCCGCAGAAAAGCGGGCGATGATGTCGTCTTCAATACCGGCACGGATGAGCACGGGCAGAAGATCTATCAAAACGCCGAGAAGGAAGGGAAAAACGTGCGGGACTACGTGCGGGAGAATGCCGAGAAGTTCAGAGAGCTGGCGGAGAAGCTCGACATCAGCTTCACGAATTTCATCCGGACGACCGATGAGTCTCACATGAAAGCAGCGCAGGAGTTTTGGCGTCGGTGCGACGCGACGGGAGATATCTACAAGAAGAACTACCAAATAAAATATTGCGTCGGATGCGAGTTGGAAAAAACGGAATCCGAACTCGTGGACGGCAGGTGCCCAATCCATCCGAATATGAAGCTTGAAATCATCGAGGAAGAGAACTATTTCTTCCGGTTTTCAAAATACCAAAACCAACTTCTTGAATTGTACGAGAAGTATCCGGATTTCATCGTGCCGGCCCACCGGCTGACGGAAATGAGGAATTTCGTCACGGCGGGACTCCAGGATTTCAGCATTTCACGCCTGAAGAGCAAGATGCCGTGGGGCGTGCCGGTGCCGGGCGACGACAACCAGGTGATGTATGTCTGGTTCGATGCGCTCGTCAATTACGTTTCGACGCTCGGCTGGCCCCCCTCCGCCGAGGCTACGGAGGGCAAACTGTCCCCATTTGAGAGATTTTGGGGGACGAAAGAACATCCGAACGCTTTCCAGGTCGCGGGCAAGGATAATTTACGCCAGCAGGCGGCAATATGGCAGGCAATGCTTCTGTCGGCCGGCCTTCCGACGTCGCGGCAAATTTTAATCCACGGGTTTATCAACTCAAACGGCCAAAAAATGTCAAAGAGCTTGGGAAACGTCGTCGACCCGTTCGAGGTCATCGCAAAATACGGCACGGACGCTCTCCGCTTCTGGCTCGCGCACGACTTAAATCCTTTTGAAGACGGTGATTTTACGTGGGACAAGTTCAAGGAAAGTTACAATGCCCATCTTGCAAACGGCTTAGGTAATTTCGCTGCGCGCGTTTTGACGCTCGGAGAGAAAACAAAGATTGACCGTTTAATGTCCTTAACTCCGGTTGTGGATCAGAACATTTCTCAAGCAAGGCGAACGGTGGAAGAAAAAACGGGGGTATATAAATTCAATGAAGCATTGGAAGCAATCACAAATCTCGTTTCATTTGGAGACGCTTACGTGAACGAAAAAAAACCGTGGGAAACGTCGGATATCGCGGTGCTATTCGACTTGATATCCATTTTAGATAACGTTGCGGCGATGCTCGAACCCTTCTTGCCGGGAACGGCTCAAAAGATAACGAAGAACATTCAGTGGGACAAGAGCGGCACGGTGAAAGTAAAGAAGGGAGAAATTCTTTTTCCGCGGATCAAATGATATGGAGGTAAAATTTTTCGATGCACACACGCACGCCCATTTCGCCGCGTTCAAAGATGATTATAGAGAAACAATCCGCCGGGCGCTCGTCACCGGTATTGGCTTGGTGAACGTGGGAACCCAGCGGGACACGTCGCGCCGCGCCGTCGAGGTAGCGCATGAATTCGAGAACGAGCCGGTTTATGCCGCGATAGGTCTCCACCCTATCCATACCGCGAAGTCGCATCACGACGAGAACGAACTCGGCGGCGGCGAATCGGCGAAAGCGTTTACGAGCCGGGGCGAAGAGTTCGATTATGAGTATTACAAAAAGCTGGCACTCGATCCGAAGACAGTCGCAATTGGGGAATGCGGACTCGACTATGCCGCTTTTGTCCGCGAGGAACACGAGCGGCTACAAAAGCGAGCATCCGCCGAAGCCTCGCGCGAAGGCGGATTAACTGATGATGAGATAAAACTACGGAAGGAAAAACAAATCGTTGCCTTCATTGAGCAAATAAAACTGGCGCATGATGTCGGGAAACCCCTGATGATCCATTGCCGGGACGCCTTTAAGGATTTAATCGATATGCTCACCGCTAATCACCAAATACTGAATACCAATAACCCCGGTATCATTCACTTCTTCACCGGGACGACGGACGACGCGAAAAAACTTTTGGATTTAGGATTCAGTTTCACATTCGGCGGCACGGTGACGTACCCGCCGAAGGCCGGGATGCCGGACTATAGAGCGCTCGTAAAATACCTCCCCCCCGACCGGATCCTCTCGGAAACCGACGCGCCGTACGTCGCTCCCGTCCCGCACCGGGGGAAGCGGAACGAACCCGCATACGTCGTGGAAACGGTGAAGAAACTTGCTGAGATTAAAGGAATTTCCCTCGAAGCAATGGCGGGGCAGATTTTGAAAAACGCGGAGCGGATTTTCGGAATACAAAAATAAAAAAGCGACGTATTACTACGCCGCTCAATTGCTTATTCCTCACTACTTGCCGACTTTTCCCGGTCGGTACGGTTTTATTAGTGACTGTTTGCCACAATTAACAGTACAACGAAAATCACTATCGGAAATAGGAAAAGGGAAAAACCTATACCGCGGATCATGGCCGATGTCGGTTTTTGATCGGTTACCTCATACGGAATGTTTCCGCTACCGGTTCTCTCCCAGTGTGTTACAGCGTACTTCGTCGAGGTCATACTCATAATGAACCCCGTGAACCACGCCACTAATAATGCCGTAAGTGCAATCCCGGAAAGGTCCTGACTTTGATATATCACCCCCGAATACACGCCTGCCGCAAGAAGCAGTACGACTAGAGCCCCCACTAGCCATCCTTTCCAAAAGCCAGAGAGTTTCATCATAACCTCCTTAAATTATTAATTAATATAGAAGAAAATTTTAATTTTATATTTCCCCTAATTTTCTAGGTAAATTTTAACACAAAAGAACATTAAAGTCAATATGTAAATATCCTCATCAATGCCGCATAATACGGTGGATATACAACTATGCAGGCAGTCATTTTAGCCGCCGGTTTGGGAACCCGGATGCGAGAGCTTACATCCTCGACGCCGAAGCCGCTCCTCAAAATCGGCGATAAGACGCTCTTGGAATACAAGCTCCAGAATCTTCCCGACGAGATCGACGAGGTAGTCATGGTCATCGGATACCTCGGCGACCAGATCAAGTCGACCTTCGACGGAGTGTACGCCGGCAAAAAAATAACCTATATTGAGCAAAAGGAACTCAAGGGTACGGGCCATGCTCTTTCGCTTTGCCAATCCTTATTGAAGGGCAGGTTTCTCGTTTTGATGGGGGATGATTTATATGCCAAAGAAGATCTGGAAAAACTGGTAAGCTATCCCTTGTCCGTTTTGGCGTGCGAACTCGACCGAGATATCCCCGGCGAAAAGAGAGCCGAGATAAAAGTCGATTCTTACGGAAGGGTCATTGAGATAAATGAAAGCGCGCTGGCGCTTAAGGGAATACTTGAAAACGCGGCGGCCTACGTCTTGGACAAAAGCTATTTCGATTATCCGCTTAAACCGGCCGATTCAAACTCGAAGGAGTTCGGTTTGCCGCAGACCATGACTCAAATGGTTAAGGACGGCAAAGACATCAAGATAGTTAAAGCGACGTGGTGGAAGAAGGTGAGCGCGCCGGAAGACCTCACCTTCTAGATTACCGAGCGCCTCCGCGTTGTTCAAATTTCTCGCAGACCCGCGTCGGTCCGCCCCAGCCGGCGGCCCGCGCTTATCCTCGACCTCGCTCCCCTTCGACTTCGCTCAGGGACCATGCCCGCTCGGTCTCCGAATGGTCCGCTCGAAACTTGAGTAACGCGACGGCAATAGGGGCATGGGAATCCTTTTAAAAGAGGTCTTTTTTGGTTACTATAGTTAAATCATGGCGAAGTACGATTTCAAGAAGATAGAGAAAAAGTGGCAGAAAGAATGGGAACGGCAGAGTATCGGGAAAGCTGTCGATTTCTCCAAGAAGAAAAAGTGGTATTCGCTCATCGAGTTCCCGTACCCGTCCGGCCAGGGGCTCCACATCGGCCATATCCGGAGCCTTACGGCCATGGATATCATATCTCGGAAGCGGCGGATGGAAGGATATAACGTGCTCTATCCGATCGGATGGGACGCGTTCGGACTCCCGACGGAGAACTATGCCATCAAGACCGGCGTCGATCCGCGTGTTGCGACGAAGAAAAATACCGACACCTTCCGGAAGCAGCTGAAGGGGTTGGGATTTTCATTCGATTGGAGCCGCGAAGTGAATACGACTGATCCGAAGTATTACCGGTGGACACAGTGGCTCTTCCTTCAATTTTTCAAAAAAGGTTTGGCGTACAAAGCGGAGATCGACATCAATTGGTGCCCGAATGACAAAATCGGCCTCGCGAACGAGGAGGTGATCGGAGGCAAATGCGAACGGTGCGGCGCGGAAGTCGAAAAGCGGAAGAAGGCGCAGTGGATGCTCAAGATCACGGCATACGCCGATAAGCTCCTGAAGGGCTTGGAGAAGGTGGACTACTTGGACGAAATCAAGGCGCAACAAATAAACTGGATCGGCAAATCGGAAGGAGCTCTCATTGACTTCGAGTTACCGGATGCAAGTTACAAGATACAAGTTTTCACAACAAGACCCGATACGCTCTTCGGGGCGACGTACCTTGTTTTGGCGCCCGAGCATGAGCTCGTCGCGAAACTCAAAAATCACATTTCAAACTTCAAAGAAGTCGAGGCGTACGTGAAAACCGCGAGAAAAGAAACGGAAGAGGAGCGAACGGCTGAAAACAAAGAAAAGACCGGCGTGGAACTCAAGGGCGTGAAAGCGGTGAATCCGGCGACCGGCGGGGAGTTGCCGGTTTGGATCGCCGACTATGTTCTCGCCGAATACGGCACGGGCGCCATCATGGCGGTTCCCGCGCACGACGAGCGCGATTATGATTTTGCGAAGAAATTCAATTTGCCGGTCACGTATGTCATTGCTCCATATTTTCTCGACGAGAAAGATCCGCCGCGGAAGGGAATGCCCATGGTATTCCGGAAAGCGGTGAACTGCTACATAAAAAACCCGAAGACCGGAAAATATCTTTTTCTCGAGTGGAAAGCAACGTCGTGGAAAGGGCCGGTTTCGGGTGGCATCGAAGAGGGCGAGGATGCCGTTGGAGCAAGCTTGCGCGAAATCCGCGAGGAAACCGGCTACACGCACCTGAGATTTAAGCGATATCTCGGGAGTCCCATCCGTGCCGATTTCTATCATCCTGCCAAGAAGGAAAACCGCGCTGCGGAATTCATCGGCCTCTTGTTTGAGCTTGAGGATGAAACACGCGAAGCGGTCGAGGATGGCGAAAGAGATCGCCATGTGCCGGTATGGATTCCCGAAGAAGAAGCCTTGAAATTTCTGAATACCGGCATGACCTTCTTTGAAAGAATTTTCGAGCACAATCTCTGTTATACCGACGGCGGAAGATTGGTGAATTCAGGAAAATTCTCCGACATGGATTCCGAGAAGGCCAAAGGAGAAATCACGAAGTTCGTCGGGGGGAAGAAAACGGTGAACTATCACCTGCGCGACTGGGTCTTTTCGCGCCAAAGGTACTGGGGCGAGCCGATTCCAATCATTCACTGCGAAAAATGCGGGTATGTCCCCGTGCCGGAAAACAATCTGCCAGTTGTTCTTCCGTCCGTCAAAAACTACCAACCCCGCGACGACGGTGAATCGCCCTTGGCGTCTGTCTCCTCGTGGGTGAATGTGAAATGTCCGAAGTGTAAGAATCCCGCAAAGCGCGAGACGGACACGATGCCAAACTGGGCCGGATCGAGCTGGTATTTCTTGCGGTATGCGGATCCGAAGAATTCCAAAGAATTTGCTTCCATGAAAAAACTGAACTACTGGATGCCGATCGACTGGTACAACGGCGGCATGGAGCATGTAACACTCCATCTGCTCTACTCGCGTTTTTGGAATATCTTTCTCCACGACCAGGGGCTCGTCCCAACAAGCGAGCCGTACCGGAAGCGGACGGCGCAGGGGATGATTCTCGGGGAAGGAGGGGTCAAAATGTCCAAATCGAAAGGCAACGTCGTGAATCCCGATACCATCGTTCATGCCTATGGCGCGGACGTTGCGCGGATCTATGAAATGTTCATGGGGCCTTTCGATCGGGCAATCGCCTGGGATGCAAAAGGGATCGAAGGAGTGAAGCGGTTCCTGTGGCGCGTGTGGGATATCGCCCGCGGCGAGAAGATTTCGAGAACGAAGAATGAAAAACTCGAGAAGCTTCTCGCCGCCACGGTGAAGAAGGTCGGGGAGGATATCGAGAAGATGGCTTTCCACACGGCCGTGAGTGCCATGATGATTTTTATCAACGCCGCTGGCGACGAAGAAATCATACCCGTCCGCGTGTGGAGTGATTTCTTGAAAATTCTCGCCCCCTTCGCGCCGCACCTGGCAGATGAATTGTGGTACGAGCTGAAGAATAAGAAATCGGTGCATCTCGAATCGTGGCCCGCGTATGATCCAAAATTATTGAAGGAAGATACCGTTGAGATCGTTGTCCAGGTGAACGGTAAGCGGCGGGGAAGTGTCTTCGCGGCGGCGGATGCCGGCGAGGATGAAGTGAAAAAAGCGGCTTTGGGACTTCCGAACGTCGCAGCTGCGCTCGGTGGAGCCGCAGTGAAAAAGGTGGTATACGTTAAAGGGAGGATTATCAACCTCGTTATGTAAAGCACATGGGAAGATATTTATTTTTAGCCATCGTCCTCATTGTGATCGCCGTCGCCCTGGTGGATGTCGCGGCCCAGTTGAAAGGTTCCTTCAAGTTGGAGAACCTGAGTTCAATTTTCAAATTCCAGGCACCGTCGGTACAGAACAACGGGACACCCTCGGTGTCGATTGGGAAAAACACGACAACGAGCGGCGCCAGTTATATCAGTAGGAATTCCGCGCCGACGTCAAAACCCGTGGCGCCGGTTGCGCCGGCGCCCCAGCCGCCCGCCGGATTCACCGTCGCGGATCTTTCCCCGTTTTACGGAAAAATCAGGATAGGGACAGTGTACGTTTCATCATATGGGACAAACCAAGTTTCTTTGACCGCTTCATACGGCGGATCGCCGATTGACGTGACCGGTTGGAAAATAAAATCAAACAGAGGAGAAATTTTGATTCCGCAGGCTGTCGCCGATTTCAATCCCTATGGATTCGGATTGGATGGGGATATTGTGCTCGGCTCCGGAGGCCGCTTGGATATTTACAGCAGCGTAAGCCCCATCAGTAAAAATTTAGAGATCAACGAATGCATGGGATATTTGAATAATACGTATCAGTTTACCCCCCGTCTTCAATGCAGCTCGGTCAACATGTATGATCGTTCCGAAATATCGGCGTTCTCTGGCGCCTGTCAAAACTACATCATGTCCCTTGGGAACTGCAGTGTGCCCACGCCCGATAAATTGAATTCTTTCTCAAACGAACCGGCGTGCCAATCATTCCTGCAGAGATTCAATTACGCCGGATGCTATAACTTAAACAGAAGTTCGTCAGACTTTTTTACCGGTAGGTGGATCGTGTGGATGCCGGGAATTTGGTCTTTTGACCAAAGCCACGATAGGGTGCTTCTCCTTGATCAGAACGGGCTCCTCGTCGATGAACGCGTGTATTAATCGCTTTATTTCCTTTCCGTGAGAGTGACGTTCGTTTCGAATTCCTTGCCGTTTCTCACGATTTTCAGCTTCACCTCGTCGCCGACGTTCGAATTTTCCAAAAGTTCCTGGACGGAATCATTCCGTATCGGCTTGCCGTTCCATGTCACGATGATGTCCCTTTCCCGAATGCCCGCCAGGGAGGCCGGGCTTCCCGATATCACTGCCTCATCCATCGGATGTTCTTTGGTGACATACACGCCGTGATCCAGCGCAAGGTGCATGGTGCGGCTCACGTCGTCGTCCAAGACCACGTAGCGGATGCCGAGAAGCGGTCGGCGTATCCGCCCGAACTTTTTAAGATCCTGGACATCGCGTTTCGCGGTGTTGATCGGTATGGCGAAGTTGATGTTCTGGGCTCCGGCGACAACGGCGGCATTGATGCCGATGACGCGCCCCGCCGCGTCAACGAGCGGGCCTCCCGAATTCCCGGGATTGATGGCGGCATCGGTTTGGATGAGCCCTCGCATTTCTTGGGCGGGTTTTTGAGGGTCGGGTTTCGCCTTGACCGATCGCGAGAGCCCGGAAATGATTCCCATGGAAACCGTGTTTTTGAAAATACCCAAAGCGTTCCCGATCGCGAGAACGGTTTGCCCGAGATCGAGATTAGAAGAATCGCCGAGTTTTAAAAAGGGAAATCGTTCTCCGCCGGTATTCTCGATTTTCAATATGGCGACGTCGTTGATCGGATCGCGCGCGACAAGTTCCGCATCGAAAGTTTTTTCGCCGTCGGTCGTCACTTTGTAGGTGACGTTCGATTCGGCGATGACGTGCTTGTTGGTGAGGACGATGCCGGAAGCATCGACGAAGAATCCCGAACCGCCGCCGATTTCGACGGTGCCGTCCGAAGTTATTTTATCTTCCGGTATGGTAATGTTCTTTTTCCCGAATTTGCCGCCTCCCAGTTCTTTTTTCAAATCATCGACGTTCTTGGAAAGGATGATTGAAACGACCGCCGGCATCGTCTTCTTTATTATTTTGATTGTTTTCAGATCGTTCATGGTTCTTAATTCTATTTTATCAGAAATCGCGGATAAAAAATAACCACCCCGCTTTGGGCGGGGTGGTTAAAGAAGCAGTCTATCTCCTTTTGCTGCTTTTCTTGGCCTTTTTCGAAGACTTCTTTTTCGTCGTCTTCTTGGCCTTTTTCTTTGCTGCCATTGTTTTTTTGTTTTTCGTTTACAAAACGCAATGTTGGACTGTCGACTCCTCAATCGCCTTGCGTTTCTTTATCTCTATTCATTATAGAGTTTTTTGTTGGAAAAATCTGTGGATAACTCCGAAAGACGAATTTTTAGTTTAAAATTTTTAATTTTTATGACTCGCCGAAGAGACGATAATGGTGGACGAGTTCGAGATACGCGAAGGCGCACAGGAAAAACGCGAGAAGGCCGACACCGATCGCGGCCTTCGATCCGATCTTCGGCGCGAGGATCGCGACCAAAACCATGTAGGGGACCCAGGAGACGATGGTGCCGATAAGCACGAACCAGGCGTGCTGTCCGACGGCCGCGCCGCCTCTCGACTCGCCGATGAAGAAGTAGGCGACAAGCGTGAAGACGGGGATCAGCGTCGCGAATCCGGAAAGGAGACGCTCGCCGTTCTCTTCAAGCGCGACGATGAGCGTGGTGAAGATGCCGCCCGTCAGGAAATAAATCCCGTAACTTTTTATGAAATGCCACATATGGTTATTGTATTGCACGATGCTATAATGAAGCAACTTCATGGGAATATTTCGCCACCCCGTGCCCCTATGGGCAGTCGTTGTAACCCTCGTAATCGTTGCGGGGATTTTATTTGGAGCGTTCGCGTTCTACCGCGAGATCGTCTACAACTACGAAATCAGCCTTCCTGCGGGAACGCCCGGCGGCATCGTGTTCCACTATGGTTCTTGGCCGGCTCTTTCGAACGCGAATTTTTACGAACAGGTCCTGGGAACGCTCGTCGACGAGAAAGCGACATTCATCTACGTCAACCTCTCAACGATGCAGTTGCAATTCTATGAGAACGGCGTTGTCGCGGAAAACGTGCCGGTGCTCTCGAAGGGGAAGCCGGGATCGTGGTGGGAGACGCCGACGGGTTTGTACAAAGTTGAGGCGAAAATTCCAAGCGACTACTCGAGCATCGCGCATGTGTATAGCCCCTGGGCCTTGGATTTTCAGGGGAACTTTCTGATCCACGGCTGGCCGTACTATCCGGACGGCACGCCGGTCGGCTCGACGTATTCCGGCGGATGTATCCGCCTCTCGACTGACAATGCGAAAACGCTCTACGATGCCGTCCCCGTCGGGACGCCGGTCTTGGTCGTGAGCGACGATTTCAAAAGCGATAACTTCCAGGAATCGGTGCAGGGGCCGCCAATCGGCGCCCGGAGCTATCTTGCGGCCGATCTCGAGAGCAACTTTGTGATGTCGGAGAAGAATCCCGACGAAGTGCTCCCCGTCGCGTCCTTAACGAAGCTCATGACCGCGCTCGTTGCGGTGGAATACGTAAACATCGAGCACACGATCACGGTCGCGCCCCCCATGATCGTTCCGACATCCATCCCGCGACTTGAAGTCGGCGAAATACTTTCCCTGTATGATCTTTTGCAGCCGCTCCTCAAAGAATCGTCGAATGAGGCAGCTGTCGCGATTTCCTATTTCCTCGGGCCGAAGTACTTTGTGAATTTAATGAATCAGACCGCCCAGTCGATCGGCATGACGCAAACGCATTTCGTGGACGTCTCGGGGAGCGACTGGGGCGACGTCTCGACGGCGCATGACCTCTACCTCTTCGCGCGGTATCTCTACAACAACCGGAGTTTCATTTTGAAGATGACGACGGACAATAACGATTCCAACGCGTACGGGCCGAGTGCCTTCCCGAACCTCCAAAACTTCAATATCTTCGCCGACAACCCCGATTTTGTGGGCGGGAAGGTCGGCCAGAACGGCGCCGCGAGCGGAACTATCATCTCGATATTCAACGGGGCATTCCCGATCCTCAATGCGACAACATCGGCAACTTCTGCCGTAACGTCCACGGCTACATCGACTGCTCCAACAGAAGACCGGCCGTATGTCATCATCGTTCTCGGATCGGGCGACTATGCGAAAGACGCCGAGAATCTCCTTTCGTGGATTAAGACGACGTATCAATAAGAAAATTCTGTATTTGCGGAGGGTACAGGATTGGAATCTGTCGCGAGTCGCTCTACAGCAACTCACTCCCTGACACCTTGCGGTTTCAGTACTTCCACAACGGGAAAACTCCCGTTTTCCCGACCCCTTTCCCAGGTTCAAATCCTGTCCCAAAACCAAAACGAGGCAGCATAAAGTTACCTCGTTTTGATTTGCGGAGGGTACAGGATTCGAACCTGTGAGGGGATCTCTCCCCAAGCGCATTTCGAGTGCGCCGCACTAGACCACTATGCGAACCCTCCGTTTAATGCCGGTGCCCTCGCGAAGAATCGAACTTCGATCCGCGCGTTAGGGGTGCGCTGTTCTGTCCGTTGAACTACGAGGGCGCTATTTCTTCTGTTATTTTATCAATAATCGCAGAAAATTTCTTAAGAAGCAAGCCACTCTTACGGACGCGGATTCGGCACATCCCGTACTTTAATTTCCCATTTTTGGATCCCTTGAGGACATTTACGCTCGTTTTTCTCGTTGTCAGATTAACGCCGGTTACTTGCGACCAATAGGTGAGGCAAACCTTTTTGTCCAAGTCCTCGTAGATGCGGAGTGATATTTTTAGATCGTCGTTTGCAACTTGAAAAATATCTTTCAAAATAGTGATGAAAACTCGAACCATTCGAGAATCGGTGTTTGAAAACGTAAAATCCCGTTTGGCACCCTCAGCCCAGTAGAGAGAAACTCCAATAAGTGACAGTTCTTTTCTTGTGAGTTTATTCACCAAGGCATCGGCGGTTTCTCTGGCTTTCTCCCAGTTTCTTTCGGACATAATTTTACTGGTATTACGGCGTTCTAGCCATCTTTTTAGATGTTGTTTCTTTATAATAATGCCCCTAATGTATCGGGATGCTGTTGCGGGAGAAATCCTACATTCCTTACTAATCTCTGAAATACTATGGCCCGTTACCCGCAATCTCTTTATTTTGGATACCATCTCTCTGTCTATAGGTTTCATACACTTTCATTATAATGGAATAGACAATATCGTCCAAATACTGCTTTGGATGTATCAATGAATTTTATGATACCATGATTCCATGGCCATTAGGCGGGAAATGCCCGAGCGGGAAGGATTAAAGATCTCCCGGGAAACCGAAGAAAAAGTGAAGCGAACTATCGCCCGGCTGCGGGATGAAGGATTTGAATTCGACTTCGACGAAACGCCGGACACCTACATCATCACAACGAAGGACGAGAACGGAAGGGAAAAGAGCACCCACCTCATGAAGTTGGGCAGCGTCTTGCCGTCCGGAAGTTCTTCATATGATATCGAAGGATTCATCGAAGCCCGCTTGCGCTATCCCGATGATGACATTAATATAGCTGTTAGGAAATTGAAGGAAGAAAAGGAATAGTATATGCGCCCATAGCTCAGTGGTAGAGCGTTTGCACGACACGCAAAAGGCCCAAGGTTCAATCCCTTGTGGGCGCACACCAAGGTGTTTCACATTGATACCCTCTATGGTACAATATAATCAATGGAGAGGAAGGTGCTGCGACAAAAAGCAGTGCAATTACGAAAAGAGGGGAAGACATATACCGAGATCCGGAAAATCACCGGCGCTTTTAATTTGTCTAAAAGCACACTTTCATATTGGTGTGGTGGAATTCCTTTAACTGAGGAGCTCAAAAGAAAAATTGATTCACTGCGAGCCGAGGGTTCGAGGCGAGGTAGAACGAAAGCAATTGTGACTAATAGGGTTAGGCGGGAGGTTTATTTAAAATCAATCGAGAATAGAATTAGTCATCTTGCTAAGTCTTTATCTGGGGTGGATACTAAGAAACTTCTCTTGGCCATGCTTTACCTTGGCGAGGGAGCGAAGTGGCGATCTCATCGCAGCTTGCAACTTGGAAATGCAAATCCAGAAGTTATTAAACTCTACCTCAATCTTCTAGAAAACTGCTACGGGGTAGATAGGAAAAAATTGAGCGCTATGATTTTTCATAGAGCAGATCAAGATTTAACCAAGCTCATTGAGTTTTGGTCCGATACGTCGGGCATACCGATAAAGAATTTTTATTGGAACAAACCGGATTCACGAACGATTGGAAAACCGACGACAGCTAACTATTATGGCGTATGCGCCATTTTCGGTCCCAATACGGATATCCAACTGGAATTAGAAGCAATTGCTAAAATGTTCTTTAATGTTTTAAACTAATCCACATGGGCCTATAGTAAAATGGCTATTACGGGTGCATGGCATGCACCAGGTCGGGGTTCGATTCCCCGTAGGTCCACAAAAACAAAACACCCCGTCCTTCGACGGAGTGTTTTGGTATAATCAATCTATGGAAGAAAACAAACATATCGTCGCGGCGTCGGGATGGTCGTGGGGAGCGTTCCTCTTCAGTGTGCCCTTTTTGGTCGGCATTAAAAAATACAAGATGCTTTGGTGGTATCTCCTCGCGCTTGTTCCGTTCGTGAATGTCGCGTTCTGGATCATCTTCGTGGTGTATCTCGGGGTGAAGGGTCACGATCTTGCGGCAAAGAGCCCGCAGTTCAGTCATCAAGCCGAATATGATGGATTCTTTAAGGTATTCGATCACGCGGGGAAGATCCTTGTCGTGGTTGTGGTAATCATTCTCCTTGTCTTCGCCATTTTGAGCATTGCGGGCATCGCCGGGACTTTCTTTGGTCGCTTCGGCTATCACCGCCCGTTCTAAGAACTTTTCTTGATATCGTTCTCTGGCTGATTTATCATACCCAGCACTGGGAGGCGTGCGCGAGCGGGTTCGATAACGCCGAACGGGTTCTAAAAAAGAACCCCGGGCAACCCGAGCGCACACAGTTTTTTGATCGAGGCTCTGCCGAGGAAACTGAAGGTTTACAATAGGGAGGCGTGCGCGAGTGGTTGAAACGGACGGTCCTGAAAACCGTTATGCCCGCAAGGGCATCGAAGGTTCGAATCCTTCCGCCTCCGCCAAAATTGGAAGTCCGAATCGGAAGCCGAAATTGGGTCGGCGCGAAGCGCCGACACAGAGGCATTCCCGCCAAAAATTCCCGAATCCAAAAGGTTTTTCCACGCTCCGCGTGGCTCAAAAAGTACGGTTCGATCCTTAATTTGAAAGTTCGAACCGACTTTTTTGAACAAATGAAGATTTTCTTCATTTGTTCGGTCGTTTGCCAATTCCATATTGTATTTCAAAAACTTTTCGGTAAGTTCGAACCGATTATTCGCTT
>JAKALR010000003.1 GCA_021824045.1 bacterium
AGAACCAATAGACCAGCTTCTTGAAGAACTTTCCGCTCTTCAAGGTCATGCCGGCCCTCTCGAAGTACTCACCCAGTCCCAGATTAGCGAGGAGCTTATCTAACTGAATCATGTCGATGATCCGTTCGACGAGCGTGCCCAACAGGGACGCTACGATAAGCCCGATGATGAAAACGATGAGCGCACCGATAATCGAAGCGACCGTGCTCACAAATCCAATCCAAATATTTTGGAGCGAAGCCGCGACGACTGAAGTCCAATCTTGAATAAACATCTCTTATCATCTATTATTTTTAACGACCTTTATTATTTGGTTCCATTATACCATACGGGGCCAATCTCAAAAAGCGCATGGAAATAAAAACGAACCTCCACTTCCACACGAAGGACGACCGGGAAGAGGACGGGGAATCGACCACGGAAGTCCACTATGATCTTTTTCAGGGCCTCGATGAGGCCAAAAAATTGGGATTCAACGCCCTCGCGGTCACCTGCCACAACTTCGTGACCGACGACGAGAGCTATTACAAATACGCCGAAAAACTCGGCATCACCCTGATCCGCGGGATAGAAAAAACCGTAGGGGGGAAACATGTCGTCATCTTGAATGTCGACAAATCAGCCGAGCATATCAAAACATTTTCCGATCTCCGGGGATACCGCACAAGCCACCCCGAATCGTTCTTTCTCGCTCCTCACCCGTTTTTCGACGGCGGGTATTCGTTAGGGAAAAAACTCAAGACTTACGCCGAGCTCTTCGACGCCATCGAGTATTCGTGGTTCCATTTTAAATTTCTGGATCTCAACGCCGAGGCGTACTTCTTCGCGAAGGAGCACGGCCTTCCCCTCGTCGCCACGTCCGATACCCACGATCTCGCGAATCTCGGCTTGAGCTACGCGATCCTCGACGTCCGCGACAATTCCTTTGCAGCGATCGTAGAGGCCCTGAAAACCGGAAAAATCCGGAACGTTTCGCCGGATACCGCGTTCTGGAACAAAAGGACGTGGAGGATTATACTACAAACTATGGGAGGTTTATTGAAAGGTCGCAAGAAGAATTCATACTATGAAAAAAAACGTAGGAAAATGGGATAAGATCATCCGAATTGTCGTCGGCTTGATATTCCTCTATTTCGGATCGATGTCCGCCGGGGCGCTTTCCGTCATCTTTTACATCGTGGCGGTCGTCCTGCTCTTAACCGGCCTTTTCGGGACTTGTCCGCTCTATTCGGCGCTCAAGATTAATACCTGCAAGAAATCGGGTTCATCGGGCGAGATGCCGCCGACGCAGCAATAGATTAGGGCTTAGAAAATACCAACACCCCATCACAAAGATGGGGTGTTGTATTTGTGGAGGCTAATAGAATTTGTTAGAACCTCTGTCCGGGAGAAGATCAAAAAAGAAATATCTTCTCCTGACAGTTCATAATCCATAATACAGAGATTTTATTCGCAGGGAAAGATGAGTGAGAATGACGGAAGAGACAAATCGACTCCGCTCCCCCCTCATGGTATCCTTATGGCGTGGAGAAAGAGGAAAATAACTTTGCTTTCATCGACAGCCAGAATGTATACAAAGGCATCCAAAGCCTTAGCTGGAAGCTGGACTGGGCGAGATTCAGGAAATACCTCAAGGAGAAATACGGCGTTACGACCGCCTACCTCTTCATCGGCTTCATGCCGGAACATAATGACATCTATGACGAACTCCAGAAGGCTGGGTTCGTCTTGAAGTTCAAACCGGTCCTCCCGAACAGCGACGGCGGCGTGAAGGGTAATGTGGATGCCGATCTCGTCCTCCAAGCCATGCTGGATTATGGGAACTACGACAGGGCAGTCATCGTCTCCAGCGACGGCGATTTCTACTCCCTGGTACGGCACCTATACCAGAATGGCAAACTGAAACTTGTGATGAGTCCTTATGTGAAAACCTGTTCCACGCTCCTCAAAAAATCCGCCAAGGAAAAGATCGTCTATATGGACAATCTCAAGAAGAAGCTCGGTAAAAGAAAAAGCACCGCTTAGGGACGGAACCCGAAGAGGTGCTCTTTCATGTGGATATTATTATAATACACGCCGCTGCGGCGAAGTCAAGGATGGTGTGGATAATCGGAATAGATCACATTGCGGGGTTTCTATTAATCAAGCATATCCAGCCTTTTCCTCTTACGGAATACGATCCTACAAACGCTATCCAATCTCTCAAACTTCTCCAAGGCTCCGTCTCTCGTGAGCTTCTCGCCGAACTCCTGGTCCATAAGCTTGATGAATTTGTCTAGGGTATGATCGGGTATTTGTATAAAAAGAGACTATCAGGCCATGATGTATAATGGAAGTGGACAATTACAAAAACTTATCTCATTATTTATCTGTGAACATGAACTGGTTTACGAGTCCGGCATCGTGGGGATGGGTTGCCGTCATAGTCGCTGTCGTCGCAGTGATTCTGCAAGCCGTACAAGTGTGGTTACAGAACAAGACTACAAGGGAACAGCTCCGTGTTAATTTTTATCTCGAACTTAGGAAGCAATTTGATAGCCCTGAATTTCGTCGGGCTCGTGGTTATCTCGCGCAACAGTTTCTAGCGAAGGATTTTCAGGAAGGTATTATTACAACTCCGACTCATGATGAGATTCAAGAAACCGTCATGAACTTTTTTGAAGACATGGGCACCCTTCTCCGACGTGGCTACCTTGATTCCGAATTGATAACAGATACTTTTAGTTACTATGGACTTGGTTGGTGGAACGTATGCAAAGAATACATTATCGAAGAGAGAAAAACACATAATAACGACCCAACACTCTTTTCTGATTTCGAAAAGCTTGCCACCCTGTGGAAAGATTGGCCAGTAGCTGGTATCAAGGATTTCCTATTTGAGGAACTTCGTGCTTGATCCACTATTTAATCACGATGTACGAGAATTAGCGCCACATTTCCTCTCGGACCTTACAAGTAAGGCCACCAAAAAGCTCATTGACTGGCACACCCAGGAACACTGAGAGCCTGATGGCGCTTATAAGGTTTGGCAGCGAGTCACCGCTCTCCCAATGAGATATCCAGTCGGGATCGATACGGAGACGTTCGCCCAACTCTCGCTGGGTCAGGTCCATCCTTTTCCGATACTTTCTGATGTAATTCGATATATGACGGTATTTTTCATAATCCATACCTAAGATGGTACAGATGAGTTATTCACTTCATAAGGTGGGCAGTTTTGTCGCTTCCGGCAACTTTAGGCCTATGAATCCTGCCTAAAACAGAAAAGCCCATCCTGAGAGATGAGCTTTCCCGTGGAAGTACACAGGTGGACCTGAGGGGAATTGAACCCCTACCTCAGCAATGCGAATGCTGCGTAATGCCGTTTTACTACAGGCCCGAGAAAACTTTTTCTATTCTACCTTATTTTCCGGATTTTTCCACTCCTCAACGTTGGGAACCGTATTGAGTCTCTCTTTGAAGTATTTCTCGATCATCTCGATGTCTTTCAAATCCTTTTCTCTTTTGAGCAACTTCTTCCATTTCAAGACCTCAATCAGCCTGACGAAAGGCAATCCTTCTATTATTTCCGAGTCCTCTATCAGTTGTTTTACGTTCCACTCCCCCGGCCCCCAATCATTGAATATCTCAACACCATCGTTTGCCAACACCTCATCGCCGTTCTCCACATCTTTCAATTCCCAGCCGGACTCGTTCTTATATTCGTTAAAAACTTCTTCGGTGACGATGAGGTCGATGTCATGACAATCCCTCAAACCTCTCACGGCCATGGGGCCGCTGCCGAATATGGCGTACGAACCGGCCGGCAGGCCGATGTTCTTCACTTTCTCGAAAAGCTCCCACGACATAATTTTATTCTACCATACCGATATGGGGTATAATGGCAGTGCATGGAAATAAAGACCAAAACATTCGAGGAGGCATATCAGCGTCTCAATAAGGAGCAAAAGGAAGCTGTCGACGCGGTGGAGGGTCCGGTCATGGTGATCGCGGGCCCGGGAACCGGGAAAACGGAGGTTTTGGCCGTCCGGATCGCGAACATCATTTTGAAAACGGGGACTCCCCCGGAAGCGATTCTCGCCCTTACCTTCACCGAATCGGGTGCTCATTCCATGAAGCTCAGGCTCCGAGAACTCATCGGGCCCGAAGCGTACCGGGTTATCGTTGCAACGTTCCACGGTTTCGCAAATTCGGTCATTCAAGATTATCCCGAATATTTTCCCGATATCGTCGGCTCCTCCCCCATCGACGAGGCGGAGCAGATTAAGATCCTCCGGAAGATCCTCGATGAAACGCCGTTCGAATATTTAAAAACAAAAAATAACCCCTACTACTACCTTGAAAAGATTAAGCGCGCCATTGAGGACTTAAAACGCGAAGGCGTTTCACCCGACGACTTCCGCCGCATCGTGGAAAAAGAAGAAAAGCTATTCGCTTCCCAGGACGACGTCCGGAACGCGGCGGGAAAAGTGAAAACCAAATACTTGGATGATGAACGGCATATTGAGAAGAACAAAGAGCTTGCCGCAATCTATGAAGCGTACGAACGCGGACTCCGGAACGGCGGCCATTACGACTACAACGACATGATCATGGAAGTCGCTGAGGCGCTCGAGAAACGGGAAAATCTCCGTGCGACACTCCAGGAGAAATACCACTACTTCCTCATCGACGAACACCAGGACACCAATAAGGCGCAGAATAAAATTCTCGAGCTCTTGGCGAGCTTTTACGATAACCCCAACCTCTTCATTGTAGGCGATGCAAAACAGGCCATCTTCCGGTTCCAGGGAGCGTCCATCGAGAATTTCTTCCACTTCCGAAAGCTTTACCGCGAGGTGCGGCTCATAAATCTCAAGGACAACTACCGCTCAACCCAGACCATCCTTGACGTCGCCTACGCCCTCGCAAAGCACGACGAACCGCTCACGGCCCGTGCGGGGCACACCGAGTCCCCCGTGAAGATCTGCACCTTTGACACGCGCGACCATGAAAACTATTTCATTGCCCGAAAAACTGCCGAACTCATCGAGAACGGCGAGCGTCCCGAGGAAATCGCCATCATTTTCCGGGAGAACAAAGACGCTGAACCCATCGCGCGGATGCTGGAAAACCTGAACGTTCTCTCGAACATCGAGTCGGAGGACGACGTTATGAGCGACCCCGATTTCGAGCGGTTCAAGGCAATCCTTGAATCCATTCAAAGCTTCGGCGATGACGCCGCATTCCTGAAAACTCTCTCCGTCGGCTTTGTCGACATTCCCCCGCTTGACGTCTATAAACTTTCCATTGCGGCGGCGGCCATGAGGCACGAAACCAAAAAAATCCACGCCGCTCTCGATATCGCACGATCGAAAGCGCTTCTCGAAAAAGCCGGCATCGAGCGAAGCGATTTGATCCTCGACTTCGAACGGAAACTCGCTTTCTGGAAAAGCGCATCGGAAAAGGAGGGTGTCTTGAACGTTTTCTCCGACATCGTCCGCGAATCCGGCTTCCTCGCGAAGATCCTCCGCGATCCGCAAGGCAACGTGAAACTCGAAAAACTCCACACACTCTTCAATCATCTCCGGACGCTCACGGAAGCGCACCGCGAGTACCGTCTTGCCGACTTCATGGAATACCTGCGGCTTCTCGAAGAACACAACGTGAAAATCAAGAGTCCGTCCGCGGGCCCCGTCCCCGGAAGAGTACGTCTTATGACCGCCCACCGGTCGAAGGGTCTCGAATTCAACGAGGTCTTCATCGTAAATGCCATTGAAGGTAAATGGGGATCGTCCCGGAAACGGCCGGAGCATATCAAGCTCCCCGCGCGCGTCTTTTCGTTCAATCAAGCCGGAGAACGGGAGGAATCGGAGAAAACCGACGAAGAACTCAATATCTTCTATGTGGCGCTCACGAGGGCAAAGAAAGAGGTGTACCTCACCTATGCCTCGCTCAAAGATTCCGGCGAACCGACCGAACCAACCCGTTTCATCGCCGAGATCGCGCCGGAGCTTGCGGAACAGGTCGACACGAAACGGTATAAAGAAGAATTCGAATCGCATCTTGAGATTGCATTCGCGAAGCGGCCGCAAGCCGCTCCCCCGCTCATGGAAAAGGAATATTTGAATCGCCTCTTCCGGGAACAGAACTTTTCGGTCACCGCGCTCAACAACTTTCTCGCATGCCCGTGGCAATATTTTTACCGCAATCTCGTTCGCATCCCCGAGGCGCCGACGCCGAGTTTGGCGTTCGGGAATGCCGTGCACTATGCCATGAAAAATTTCTTCGAGGCCCTGAAAAGCGGCAAAAAACCAAACAAGGAATATCTTTTGAAGATGTTCCGCTTCGGCCTTGCTCACCAACCGCTCATGGAAACCGATGAAGAGCGTCTTCTTCAACGCGGCGAACAATCGCTTGCCGGCTACTACGATGAGTACGAGAGTACCTGGAACCCAAACGTTCTCGTTGAGAAGAGCATCAACGATGTTGAACTCGACGGTATAAAACTCACGGGGAAACTCGACAAGGTGGAACTATTGGATATCGGGGGACACGTGAACGTCGTCGATTACAAAACCGGCAAACCGAAATCCGAGAACGAGGTACGAGGTCTCACGAAATCGAGCGACGGCAACTATTTCCGCCAACTTTCCTTTTATAAACTCCTCCTCGATGAACATGGAGGGGAACGATTCATGATGACGTCCGGCATCATCGATTTCGTGGAGCCGACCGAGAGCGGTGCGTACCGGCGGTATGCTTTCGACATATCGGACGGCGACGTCAAAAAGGTTTCTGAAGAGATCAAAGAAACCGCGCAGAAGATACTCGATCTTTCTTTCTGGGACGAGTATTGCGGCGACAAGGATTGCGAATACTGCGAGCTTCGCAAGATGTCCCTCTTGAAAACAAATTGACGCCCGTTCGGAGCTGGTTTATGCTAATAAAACGTTCGGGCTGGAGTATGCCGGTAGTACGCACGCTTCGGGTGCGTGTAGACTGGGTTCGATTCCCAGCAGCCCGACAAGAGAGTTATTTCACGTAGTATTTCTTTTTCATCTCGTCCTCGACGCCGCCTTCGAATTCTTCCTTGGTCTCCCGGGCTTTTTCCGACAAGGTCTTCAACTCTTTGTCCGAGAGCATGCCGAGGTATTCGACGCGGCTGATGAGTTTGTCTTTGACATTCTTCTTCGGGTCGTCCAAGACCTCTTCGAGGAGAATCGCGAGGATCCAGCCGATTTTCGGGCCGGGTTTCGCGTTCAAGAGCTTCATCACGTCCGTCCCGTCAACCGCGAGCATCTTGGGCGATATCGGGTCGCGCTTCACTTTCTCGATCATGAAGAGAAGGTGGCGGAGTTTATACGGGAACGCCTTCGGCACGCCGGAACCGATGCGATCAGCTTCCCGAACTTTCAGAAGATCATCGACATTCTCCGGTCCCACCCGCGCGAGGAATCGCCGGACGCCCGCTTCCGTCACCTCGCCGACGTTGTAATAGAAAAGGTGGAATCGCACCAAGTGGCCGATTTTTTCGATCAGTTCCCTGGAGAACTTCAGACGATCCATGATTTTCAAGGCCATCCGGGCGCCCACGACCTCGTGGTTGTAGAACGTGGAATCGGGTCCGTCTCCCCGCTTCACCCGCGGCTTCCCGACGTCATGGAGGAGCGAGGCGAGGCGCACCTCGAACGAATAGCCCTTCTCGGCGGTGTAATTCAGCGCCCGCACGTTATGATCAAAAACAGTATAGATATGGTGCTTGTTCTGACCGCACCCGATTCCCTCCCGGAGTTCCGGGATGATGTACTGCAAAAGCCCGGCATCTTCGAGGAGGACGATTCCTTCGGCCGCCCGGTCAGCCACAATGATCTTCACGAGCTCATCCCGTATCCGCTCCTTCGATATGCCGTCCAGAAGGCCTGCCTTTTCCTTGATCGCTTCGAATGTTTTCCGCTCTATCTCGAAACCCAGTTGGACCGCGAACCGCACCGCTCGCATGAGGCGCAACGCGTCTTCGTCGAAGCGCTTATGCGGATCACCGACGGCGCGGATGATTTTCTTCTTCAGGTCTTTTTGGCCGTCGAAGGGATCGACTAACAACAAATCACCTCCGACTGATAACTTATAACTGTTATTAGTTTTAAGTTTTTTGTTGCCAGTTAAGGCCAATGCCAGGGCGTTCACGGTGAAATCGCGCCGCGACAGATCTTCTTCGATGGTCGAAACGAACCGCACCTCCAACGGATGCCGGAGATCGCCGTACTCGCCGTCCGATCGGAACGTGGTCACCTCGAGAATCTTGACGGCCGGATCCTCCGAACGGGTCTTCACGCCCACCGTGCCGAAATTGTTTTCGTAGACGTTGTCCGGAAAGATTTTTTGGATCTCTTCCGGCCGGGCGTTCGTCGCGATATCCCAATCCTTCGGCGTCGCACCGAGCGCCAAATCCCGCACGCAGCCGCCGACGAGATATGCCTCGTAGCCGGCTTCGGCCAAAGCTTTCACCGCTTCTTTCACTTCTTTGGGGATTTTCGGGATCATTATGATAATTTTAGCTTCATTTGGCGTTTTTGCCAAAAAACGCGATTCCGAATAGAATCAAGGTAAGGGCATTGCCCCTATAGCTCCCTCCTTCGCTCAAGCATAGCTGAGCTTCGGAAGGGCGAGAAGCTTAAATTCAGCGGTCCCTTGCTCATCCGAAGCTTTGATGTGAAATCAAAGCGGAGGAGAGCCCCTATAGCTCCCTCCTTCGCTCAAGCATAGCTGAGCTTCGGAAGGGCGAGAAGCTTAAATTCAGCGGTCCCTTGCTCATCCGAAGCTTTGACGTGAAATCAAAGCAAGGCACTGCCCCTATAGCTCAACGGATAGAGCACTGGTCTTCGGAACCAGGGATGTGGGTTCGATTCCTGCTGGGGGCACCACAATCAAGAATTTTTAATCTTTAAACATAGAATAACCGAAAACTTTCAGCAGGAATCGAACGGAAAAGGGGTCGGGAAAACGGGAGTTTTCCCGTGGTGGAAGTACTGAAACCGCAAGGTGTCAGGGAGCGGAGCGACGTTCGCTTCCTGCTGGGGGTACCACAATTAAGAATTTCCAATTTGAAATTTACATAAGTGAAAAAAGAAAAGAGAGGTTATCCACTAGGGTAACCTCTCGTAAAAATTGCCGCGGATTCAAGGGTCAAACGACGAGATATCAAAAGACCCAAGGATTCAAGTTGGCAAGACTCGAATTTTACTGCGGAACAGCACCGGAGACCGAACCAAAGTACTCGAAGGGATGGTCAACCCAGTATATGCCCAACTCAACCCAGTCGCCGCTGAAGTCGAAGTTCGAAGCCCCGGAGAAATCGCCATCAGCCCCAGGAGCGAATTTGTCACCCGGGCAATCCATGTCTAGCTCCTCGTAACGAACGAGGCGTTCGGGATGAATCAGTATTTGACTCCCAGCATGGAATGCGCCGAGACCGAATTCGGGCAGATTCATGACTTCCCATGCCCTGCGAGTCGAACGACCAGCATGGCGTTTGCCGAATTGGAACGGGAATATCAGAATATCGCCCTTTTGCTTCTCAGTGATGAGGCTCAAAGCCTGAGCTGTGCGTTCGTGTTCGCGGAACCGATCCGGAGTGAAATGTCCTTCGTGGTAGTTATGAAACTTCCGCGAGGCGCCGATTTTCTCGAGGACAAGATTCGTCGCTCGGCAATACTTTTCGGCCGGATCTTTGACTTCCGGGAAAAATCGGGTTAAGGGAACTTAAGTGTGTTTTCTCGGAGGAAATTTTTGTGTCGGTTTTGCTCTCGCAAGGTGCGAGAGGACAATCGACACAAGGATTTTCTTCTGCGAAACGTGGAGCCCGCGGTGCCGCCGCAAGGCCTCAGCGATCGTGGCATTCGGCCAGCCCTCCATGAGATTGGTCGTGTTCGGGCATCCCGGATGATCGAGGTAGGTGAAGAGGTTCGGGATGGCGCGACGCACGATATTCCGAATGCTCCGGAGCTTCCGGTACTGATATCCTCCCGAATCCGTCTTCTTTTTGAAATACCATGCGTATTGTTTCTCCCAGATCTTGAAGAGCAGGATCCATTTTTCTTTTGCCTCGTGCGTCTTCACGGCTTTCAACCGATACATGAGATTGAGGATATCGTGTCCGGCCTCCTCCCTTGGATTCCGTGAGAGGTACTGGATCGCGAGTTTCACCATGTGGAAATGGCACCGCTGGAAAGCGGTGCCTGGCCAGTACCGCGCAAGAAACCGCGCCACGCCTTTCTCCCCGTCGGCCACAACGACCTCGGGCGGTTTGAACCGGATGAGAAATCCATACCACGTGCCGGAGCATTCGTCCGTCGCAAAATCCCAGAAGAGGTCGTCATGCTCGTCGAGTGATAGGAGGGCGCAGAGCTCGCCGCCATGGATGAACTTGGCATCCAGGATGAGTATCGTGGGCCGGTATCCCGATGGCGGCAGGCGCTTCGGATCCCCGCGAAAGAACGGTGCGAACTCCTTTGTGAGCGCTCGTCGCGAGAGGCCGTACTGTTTCGCGACGGCGTCCTTGCCATCTGGACCCGTGAGCCATGCGACAAGACGGTCGCGGTCATGTCGGAGGCGCGTGTCCGTGCGGTGAACCGTGCCTGATGTCCCGCACGCCATGCATCGAAACCGCTCCGTCCCGGCCCCCGTCCTCCCGTTCCGCCGCATTTTCCTCCCGCACGTCCCGCATATTTTGTTGTGCTTTTGCATGAAGTCAGACAACCCGATGTCTGGCTTTTGGTCAAGGCAAACGAAAGAGTTCGATACCATCGAGCTTTTTCGTTTGCCGACGTCGGAGAAAAACACACTTAAGTTCCCTTAACCCGAAAAATCTGGCGGCCACCGCATCAAGCGAGGGAAATGCTCCCCAACCCTCAGCCCATTCCGGAAGAGTGAGCGTCGGCAGGACCTTCTCGATGAATTCCGTGGCATAGCCGAGGGAGAGTTGGAAGATATCCGCGAGGATATCAATCTGCTTCTCGATGGGCTTGAGACCTTTGTACTCTGGAGGATACACGTAGCTGGAATGGACTTCTTCGTTCTTGTACTTTTCAGTGAAACGGTTTTCAGCTATGTGATCACTGATGAGATTAGCCAAGCCGGGGGCGTTGTTGACGCGCTGCGCCTCGTCATCGGAGAGGCGAGCTTTGTTGTAAGCATCCTCAACGATGGAGACGAACTTGAGACCCTTTGGGTCACGGGTGGTGACAGACGGAGCCAATGAAGTTTTCATCGGAGCCATCTCCTTTCTTTGGTTAGTTGGTGAATATAAAGTTGTTTGAGAACATTCCTGAATATATTCAGGAATGTTTAAACAATGCCACAATATGGCTAAAAAGTCAACCCATCCCAAAGCAACTGCCATAGGTGATATAATTGGAGGTATGAATAGCAGATACGCTGCATTTAAAAATGATGCCGTGGCTTTGAGACGCAAAGGTTTCAGCTACAACGAAATAAACAAAAAGATCGGCGTGCCGAAAAGCACATTGAGCTCATGGTTAAAGTCCGTTCCCCTGAAACCCGAGCACAGGAAACGGCTGTATACCAAGCAAGTGCAAATTCTATCAAGGGGCTCCCAATCTCAGAAGGAAAGGAGACGCAGAGAAATTGATTCAATTGTAGAAGAGGCGATACGTGAGATTGAGTTGCCCCTATCAGGCCAAACATTCAAGCTTTTCGGCGCAGCCCTGTACTGGGCGGAAGGCAGCAAAACAAAAAGCTTCACGGTGACCAATTCAGATCCCCACCTTGTCGCATTTATGGTTAGCTGGTTCGAAAAAATATTCAATGTGTCGCCGAAAACAATGAAAGCATATCTCAACATATATGCTCAACAAAACGAAAAGCGTATAAAAAGATTTTGGTCGGATATTACCGGCATACCAGTGGATAGATTCGGCAAAAGTTACATAAAGCCGTTAAGCACCGGGTACAAGAAAAATAATTTGTACTACGGGACCATAAAAGTCTTCGTCCCCAAAGGGACAGACATGAAACATCGCCTATTCGGATGGATACAAGCAACTTTACAAAGCACCAATCCCAAAGTAAAATTAGCACAGAAAAAGTGGGTTAGTCTAACCAGCATCCAACGCCCACCGGTCAATTTATAACCACCCCTAACTCAACTGGTAGAGTAGCGGCCTCTTAAGCCGAATGTTCTGGGTTCGACTCCCAGGGGGTGGACTACAAACAAAAATACCTGGCAGCGCCAGGTATTTTTGTTTGCTATCTGAAACTCGAACCTTGGGTCTTTTTGCGGTATAATATGCGGGATGTTACGCCTCGAGGATCCGGTATCCCGGGTGAAATTCGTCGGCACGAGATGGGAATCCAAGCTCAAGAAACTCGGCATTGATTCGGTGCGCGATCTTCTCTTTCACTTCCCCGTCCGCTACGAAGATTTTCGGGAAATTTACAAGATAGCGGATTTGATTCCCAAACAGGAAGCGACTATCCGCGGCGTCGTCGAAGAGATCGACACGCGAAGAAGCTGGAAAAGGAATCTTTCCATCACCGAAGCCGTGATCTCCGACGACACGGCTTCCATCCGCGCCGTTTGGTTCAATCAGCCGTACGTCAAAAACGTCCTCCAGCCCGGAACGATCGCAAATTTCTCCGGCAAAACCTCAGGCAGCGGCGATGTGTACCTTTCGAACCCGACCTATGAAACGATACGGGGTGAGGACGAGGAAACCAAGCACACCGGGCGCATTGTCCCGGTTTATCCCGAAACGAAAGGACTCACGTCGAAGGGGCTCCGGAATATGGTCGCCGCGGCGCTCGGTGGCATCGGAACAGTGAAAGATCCCCTGCCTCCCGACATATTGTCCGCCGTCGGCGCGCCGGGGCTCACAAAAAGCCTGCGGGATATTCACTTCCCCGACGCCGTCGAGGACGCTTTCGCGGCGCGGCGCCGGTTTTCCTTCGAGGACCTCTTCCTGCTCCAGTTGTTCAATCTCAAGCGGAAAATAACCCTCGCAAAAAGCGAATCGATCGATGTTCCCGTCGATCTGGAATACGTGAAATCCGTCATCGGACGGCTTCCCTTTCTGCTCATGGATTCGCAGAAAAAATCCCTCTGGGAAATTCTGCAGGACACCGGAAAAAAGATACCCATGAACCGTCTCCTCCAGGGAGACGTCGGGTCGGGGAAAACGGTCGTCGCGGCGATCGCAGCTTTGAACGCGGCGCGCGCCGGGCGCCAAACGGCGTTTCTCGCCCCGACGTCGCTCCTCGCCTCCCAGCACTACAACACGTTCATTAAATTCTTCGGCGATTTCGAGGGCGGCGTTGCACTTTTAACGTCCCACGAAAGCGAGGTTTTCTACGGCCACGAGCTCTCGAGTGAGATCGCGAAAGCCAAGCTCGCGAACGAGATTAAAAAGGACAAGGTGAAGATCGTCGTCGGCACCCACGCGCTGCTCCAGAAATACATCGATTTCCCCGATTTGGCGCTCGTCATCGTCGATGAGCAACACCGCTTCGGCGTGAAGCAGCGGGCGGAACTCCTCGGGGGCAGGCGCGCGGCCCTGGTCCCCCACTTTCTCTCGATGTCCGCGACGCCGATACCGCGAACGCTTTCCCTCACGCTCTTCGGCGATCTTGACCTTTCGATTATCAGCGAAGTGCCGAAAAACAGAAAGAAAATAGTGACGAAGGTTATTCCCTCGAAGGAGCGAAGTGATACGTACCGCTTCATCCGGAACGAGATTAAGCGCGGACGGCAGGCATTCGTCATCTGCCCGCGCATTGATCCTCCGGACGGGGCGGCCGAGCAAAACAGCTACCAAGCGGCTCTCCTGTGGCAAGTGAAAGCGGTGAAGGAAGAATACGAAAAGCTTTCCCAAAAGATATTCCCCGATCTCAGGGTCGGCATGCTCCACGGGAAAATGAAATCAGCCGACAAGGAACAGGTTATGGAGGATTTCATGGAGCGGAAGATAGATCTTGTCGTTTCGACGTCCGTTATCGAGGTTGGCATCGACGTCCCGAACGCCACCATCATGATGATCGAGGACGCGGACCGCTTCGGTCTGGCTCAGCTCTATCAGTTCCGGGGCCGCGTCGGCCGCGGAGAACACCAATCCTACTGTTTTCTTTTTACTGAAACGGCTACGCCGCACGCAAACCGGCGGCTCAAGGCGATCGTGGAGGCAAAGAACGGATTCGAACTTGCGGAATATGACCTAAAACAGCGGGGGCCCGGCGAATTCCTGGGAGAATCCCAAACCGGCATGCCGGACCTCGCCATGAAGGCGATCCAAAATCCGGAGCTCGTGAAGAGCACCCGGGAGCTTGCGCTCAAAACCTTAAAAGAAGATCACGCACTCAAAAAATATCCGCTCCTCAAGGAGCGGCTCGGAATCTTCGAACGGATGATTCACTGGGAGTAGAAATTAATTTTCAATTATCAATTTCCATTGAATTTTACAAATTTGAAAATTTTCAAACGTTTGAAAATTGATTGTAAATTGCAAAATTGCGAATTGTAAATTTCACCTGACTTCCGCCTTGAATTGCCGTTTCGTTTCTTCGATGATTTTATCTTGAATTGGATTGATCTCCTCGTTGGTGAGCGTCCGTTCATTCGAACGGTACACGATGCGATAGGTGTAGCTCACCTTGCCGGCACCGAATTTGTCGGCGTTTTCATACTTGTCGAGAAGCGAAACTTCTTCCACGAGATCGCCGCCCAAATCGCGAATGAGATCGAAATAATCGTTGGGAAAGAAGCTTACGTCAACAACGAAGGAGATGTCCCGGATGATCGAGGGATATTTACTGACCTCTTTATAGGCGTTGCCGAGTTTTAATTGCTGCTTCACCCGCTGATCTTCCGACCAGAGGAGCCGGATATCGGGAAGCTTCATGCTGATGATCGCGAGTCGTTCAAGACCGAAGCCGAACGCCCACGCGTTATATCCCTCAACGCCGAATTTCTTGAATACGCTCTGCTTCGTCATGCCGCCACCCAAAACTTCGATCCATCTGCCGCCGACTTCGACTTCCACCTGGAGCGATGGATCAGTATACGGGAATGCATCATCCAAAAACCGGTACTTCGCGTCATCCCCGAAGAGACCCTTCACGATGTCGCTTAGGGCTTTTTTCAAATCTTCAAGCGTCAAAGGTGCCGTTGTGGAAGGCGTCAGATACCACCCGCCGAACTGATGAAACACGTTCATGTGGTTGCGGTCGATTTCATCCTTGCGGTACACCTTCCCGTAACAAACAACGCCGAACTTTTCCCCGCGGGCAATTCGGGCCTTCACTTCCGGCAGCTGCGTATAGTAATACCACATGACGGTGTCATGCGGACGCAAGATGTGGTTGTCGTCAACGTAGTAGGTATCCGACCGGCTCCGCGCGGGATGGTCGAGAGCGAAATCGAAAAGATCGAAGCTCACGTCGGCCGGGACGATTTCGGGGATCACGATATTATCAAAGCCTTTCAAAACGGGGATCTCACGGGCCTTGGTCACGAGATCATGGAGCGGGCTGCCGGGAGTGCGTGAAAGATCCGGCATCGCCAAAAATCTTTTCATCCGGAGCGCTTCGGCATCGCCCCGCTTCTCGAGGACTTCCCGCAACTTCTTTTCTTCCGATAAATCGATGAGTATTTCCATAGTGGCTGGGGTGAGACTCGAACTCACGACCTCGGCTTTATGAGGGCCACGCTCTAACCAGCTGAGCTACCCAGCCTCACTAATCCTTTTTATTATCCCATAGTATAAACCCATAATTTTGTACTGTAAATCAGAGCTTTTTTTAACCCTTATCGTGAGGGTTCCAAAATGTTCGTTCAGATTTTCATAAACTTTTTTACTTTTTGATTTGATGAATACTGTTTTATTAAATTGATTGACTCTGACTCCTGTTACTCTTGACCAATATTTTTTTATAACCTCCGCACGGTTCCGATGGATTTGGTTCACAATAACGTTAAGGATGATATCCTTTTTGTTAATTTGAAAAATCTTTTCAAGCCAAAGAATAGCAAGTCTTACGATATCCGGGTTTGAGTTAGTAAACTGAAATTGATTTCCACTTTTATTTCCCTCCCCTAAATATAATCCCAACCCAATAAAGAAAAGTGACTTATGGGTCACGGGACCGATTGTTTCAATTCCTAATTTTCGATATTTACTGATCTTTTCCTCTTTTATCAATTTATTCTTTTGAGCGCCTTTTAGTCTACCGACGTAGCCGCCTCTCACCATTTTCTCGTGGAGCTTTTTAATCTGTCGCGAGGTTAATTCAACATCATGGCACCAAATACTCACCGAACTTTTGGAGACTTTTAATTTCTCCGCAATATCTTTAATACTTCCTCCCTTTCTTCTCAATCCCCGTGCGGCCAATTTTTTATTTGATTTCGCCATAGAACCGACAATAACACTATCTGTATCATTATAGCATGGGTTCGATTCACATCCACTTCTCAAACATTAAGAGTGGGGACTTCACATTTCTGAAAAATCGTGATAATCTGTAGTAATCGCGGGGAGGAGCAGCGGTCGCTCGTCGGGCCCATAACCCGGAGGTCGCCGGTTCGAATCCGGCCCCCGCAACCAACTTGAAAAACTGCGGATGCAGTTTTTCTGCGTTTTAGACACCCTTATTGCCAACCGGAAAAATTTCCAATACTATATAGGAAGATTTGCAGCCGTAGCTCAATTGGTTAGAGCACTGCCCTGTCACGGCAGGGGTTACCGGTTCGAGTCCGGCCGGCTGCGCAAAAGACAATCATGAAAGCAGTTATTTTGGCCGCCGGACTCGGAACCCGGATGCAACCCCTCACCAACGAAATTCCCAAGCCGCTCCTCACAATCGGCGGCATGCCCCTCATACAAAGGATCATTGCTACCTTTCCCGCCGAGGTTTCCGAGATCATCGTGGTCGTGGGGTACCGGGGAGAGCAGATACAAAACTTCCTCGGAGGCGAATTCCTGGGAAGGAAAATAAACTACGTCTTCCAGGAAAATCCCGCTTCCGGAACCATGGAAGCCCTGAAACTTTGCCGATCATACTTGGACGGCGAAAAGAGATTCTTCGTGTTTTATTCGGACGACCTCATCGACGGAGAAACGCTCAAAAAAATGATGGCGTACGACCTCGCGGCTGCCGTTGCAACCCATCCGGAACCGCAAAAGTTCGGCGTTGTGATCGTCGACGAAAATGAGAATATCAAAGAAATCGTGGAAAAACCCGAACATCCGCTTTCCAACATCGTCCTCGCGAACGGGCTTCTCCTCACGAACGATATTTTCACCTATGAACCGACAATGGAAAGCGGGAGGGAAAAATATCTTTCCTACGCCCTCTCCCGCATGATCAAGGATCACGACGTCAAAGCGGTCATGGCCCGTGAGTGGATTCCGATCGGTACGCCGGAGGATCTTGCGAAAGCAGATCAGTTTTTCTCGTAAAGTTTGCCGAGCGCGAAAAGCCTGTTTTCCTCGAAGCGGTTCCCGATCAGTTGGAAGCCGACCGGCAACTCTCCCCCGCCGAGGCTGTACTGCTTGATCGGAACGGCAAGCGCCGGAATCCCCGCGAGGTTTGTCTGGGTCGTAAAAATATCCGAGAGGTACATGGCCATCGGGTCGGAGATTTTTTCTCCGAACCTGAAGGCCGGCGCCGGCGCGACGGGCGCCATAATGGCATCAACATTCTTGAACGCTTCATCGAAATCGTTCTTGATCAAGCGCCTCACCTTCTGCGCTTTGGCATAATAGGCATCGTAGTAACCGGCCGAAAGGACGAAGGTTCCGAGGAGGATCCGCCGCCGCGGCTCCGGACCGAAACCGGTCCCCCGCGTCGCGAGGTATAAATCGGACAAGCTTTTTGCTTCGTTTCTCATGCCGGCGACGCCTTGGTAGCGGACGCCGTCGAAGCGCGCCAAATTCGAACTCACTTCCGCGGGCATAATGATGTAATAGCACGAGAGCGCGTACTTGGCGTGAGGCAACTCGATTTCCCTGAACTCGATGCCGAGTTTTTTGAATTTTTGGACCGCGAACTCGAGTCCTTCCTCGACTTCCCTGCTGAGGCCGGAAACGAAAAATTCTTTCGGGAGACCGATCTTCAGCCCCCTTGCGTCATCCAAATGTTCTCCCGCTCCATAGACGTGGTTGACGGTCGTCGAATCCAACGCGTCCTTTCCCGCAAAGTGCCGAAAAAGTATTTCCGCGTCTTCCACGGTTTTGGCCATCGGTCCGATCTGATCGAGGCTGGAGGCCATGGCAATGAGGCCGGAACGCGATACCGCGCCGTAAGTCGGGCGGAGGCCCACAATGCCGCAGAAAGAAGCGGGAAGGCATATGGAGCCGCTGGTATCGCTTCCGAGGGCCGCCATGGCGAGTCCTGCCGCGACGGCGGCAGCAGAGCCCCCCGAAGATCCTCCGGGAACCCTCGAAAGATCATAGGGATTTTTTGTTTTCTTGAACGCCGAGTATTCCGTCGAAGATCCCATGGCGAATTCGTCCATATTCGCCTTCCCCAAGAGAACAGCGTTAGCGTCCTTCAGTTTCCTGACGACCGTGGCATCGTACGAAGCGACGTAATTTTCAAGCATTTTCGAAGCGGCCGTGGTCTTCATGCCCTTGACGAGCATGTTGTCCTTCAAGGCCATCGGGACACCGGCGATCTCCGAAATTCCGTCGCCGGAGGCGATTTTCTCGTCAACGACCGAAGCGGCCGCGAGCGCCTCCTCGCCGAAAATCGAAAGGTATGCTCCAATCTCCCCATCCTTCGCGTCGATGGCTTTCAAAAACTCTCCTGTCGCCTCTTTGGCGGAAAATTTCTTTTCCGTAAGGCCGCTATGGAATTCTTTTATGGTTAACTCGTTCACGTTCATCATATCAATCCGCGCTCGCGTCGAAGACTGCCGGAACCTTGAGGTATCCGTCCTTCGTCTCCGGAAATTCTTTTTTCGCCGCTTCGCCGTCCAAAGCGCCCGTCGTTTCGTCGTTCCTCCAAACATTCAGCGACGAAGTGCCGCCGTTCATGGGTTCCACGTCGTCCGTCGGCAGCTCTTTCAGTTCCTCAAAATGGGCCAAAACGCCTCCCAAATCGTGGAGAAGTTTTTCTTCTTCCCCTTCTTCGATTTTCATTCTCGAGAGATCCGCCAATTTTTCCAAATCCTTCTTCGTCAGCATAGAAAAATTATAGAGTAACTGGCAATGAGGAACAAGTATGGTAGATATATCTATTTATATCCGTGAGTATCCGTCAGTATCCGTTCTACCCGACCAACTTTTTGAATTCTTCTTCGTTCAGTATTCTCATCCCCAACTTCTTTGCTTTCTCAAGCTTCGACCCAGGATTCTCGCCCGCGACGACATATGCGGTCTTGGAAGAGACACTTTCCGAAACGTCTCCTCCCAACTCCCGTATCTTATCTTTTGCCTCGTCGCGCGACATCGAAGACAGCGTGCCCGTCAGGACGAAGACTTCACCCTGCAGCTTGCGGCTTGCGGTATGCAGCTTGGACAGCTCAATTTGGACGCCTGCCTTTTCCAGTTTTTCCAGAAGCTTCAGATTTTTCCCGCCGCGGAACCAATCATAGATGCTCTTCGCGACGATCGGCCCGATATCCTGGATGTTTTGCAAATCTTCCACAGATAATTTCTGAAATCTCTTCAGGACGTCTGTTGGTTTTAAAATTGAAAATTGAAAATTGAAAATTGCGCCCCCCAGGGCGATAGCCGTCTCTTCGCCGACATGGAGTATCCCCAGGGCATACAGGAATCTCGGCAGGGTTATTTTCTTTTTTTCATCCACCTCGCGCACGATGTTTTCGGCTGATTTCTCGCCGAATCGGGGAAGAGCTTCGATGTCCCCTTCCTTGAGACTGAAGATGTCGGCGGCATCGGCGATTAAACCTTCATCCAGGAATTTGTCCAGTATTTTCGGCCCCAATCCTCTGATGTCGAACGCGGCGCGGGAAACGAAATGGTACAGTGATTCCTTGTGCTTGGCTCCGCAATCCGGATTTGTGCATTTCGAAAGCGCACCGATCTTCACGACACGGCCGCCGTCGACCGGGCAGAAGGCGGGCATTTTGAACGGCTTCTCCCTGCCGGTCCGCAATTTCTTCAGGACTTCGACCACCTGGGGAATAACGTCCCCCGCGCGGGAAACGATAACCGTATCTCCCACCCGGAGATCGAGCCGATTCACTTCATCGTCGTTGTGGAGCGTGGCGTGCGTGATTGTGACGCCGCCGACTTGGACCGGCTCCATGACGGCGACGGGAGTCAAAACGCCCGTCCGGCCGACCTGGACCACGATATCCAAAACCTTCGTCGTTGCTTCCTTCGGGGAGAATTTATAGGCCATGGCTCCCCGCGGCGCTTTCCCCGCGACGCCGGCGCGGTCGAAAATCTCGTTGCTGTTCACCAAGACCACCGTTCCGTCGATCTCGTACGGAATTTCGTTCCTCTTTCTGACCCACGAATCCCTGAATCGGAAGGCCTCCTCCAGAGAATCCGCTCCCCGGTTATGGGGATTGGTCTTGAAACCGAACGCTTTGAGGAGCAGGTGCTCCTCTTCGTGAAATCGCTGGCCGAGGTCGGTGAAGAGCGCGTATTGGAACGAGTCGAGCTTCCGCGACGCCGTTATTTTCGGATCGAGCTGGCGGATGGACCCCGCCGCGATGTTCCGGGGATTGGCATACGCCCGTTCGCCCTTCTCAACTTGCTCCTTGCTTATCCTCTCGAATTCTTTCCGCGTGATGAATGCTTCGCCGCGAACGACTAAGCGCTTAGGGTTCAGGGTGTAGAGGGCGGGGTCGACACCAAGCTTCCGCAAGTTTTCAGCAACCTCGTTGGGCGGAAGGAGGTTCAGGGGAATGGCCTCGATCGTTTTCAGATTCTGCGTGACATCTTCGCCCACGAGACCGTTCCCCCGCGTCGATCCTTGGACCAAGACGCCTTGCTCATAGGTGAGTTCGATGGCCAGGCCGTCGATTTTGAGTTCACAATAGAGGAGCGGCGGATGAGATTTGCCGTAGGGTTTTTCTCCAAGCGATCGATGAATGGTTTTCAAATCGCCTCCCAGAAAATTTTCCAGTCGCGAAAGCCACGCGCGCATATCTTCCTCCGAGAAAGAATCGTCGAATGATATCATCGGCCGCTCGTGGGGAACTTTCTTGAACGCCTTGAGAGGCTTCCCTTCCACCCGCTGCGTCGGCGAATCGGACGTGACGAACTCGGGGAATCGGTGTTCGAGATCGAACAATTCCTTCTTGAGGGAATCGAGCGCTTCCGGGGATATCAATTCCTTGTCCAAGACGTGGTACGCGTACCGGTACCGGTTAATCTCCTTCCTGAGCTTTTCGATTCTCTTTTTTGCCTCATCTCTCGTCATATGAAATTTCTTACCTCAGGGAAAAATTCGATTCCAAAACCCGTTCCGATTTGCCGGCATACCCGAAACTCTCCGCCTGAAAACTCACCGGAACGCCTCCGCTGCAGGTGAAATTCAGGGACGACGAAGCGGTGGCGCCGTTCGCGAGATTGGTCGTCGTGGCGCACAGAGAAAACATCGTGCTGCACAAGGTTGCCGGCGTTGTTGTCGTGAAGTAGCAATAGAGACTGCGCTCGATGCCCGCGTCGGCGGCGAACACGGCCGCACCGGACGAAACGGCATCGGACGATTGCTGCAGCTGGTAATACATGAGGAGTCCCGCGATGGCCGTCCCCACGAGGAATAATCCGCCCATCAGGATGGAAACGATGATCATCGCTTGACCTTTTCTTTTTTCGTTAATTGCAGGCATATTTTCCCGTTTTTAAATTGACCGGCATGTCTTTCGGCAATACCCGCGAGGAGACCGTCGTTTGAAGGTTGAACGGCTGGATCGTCTGGCTGGTTTGGTTCGGGGAAGCTTCAGCGAAAATGGTCACCCGCCACGGATTGCAGGGAATACCAGCCGCGTCAGCGCCGTACATAGCCGAATCCCCCAAATTCGCCTGGGAAACGATGAAGCAGAGATTGGAAACGTTGACGTCCGACGACGTGATGGTCGTCGTCGCCCCGCCCTCGCTCCTCGCTATCCGCCCCGACGAAGACAGGGCGTAGGTGGTCGTCCCGCTGGGACCGATAAAGGTGACTGACGAATACCCCGCCGGATTCCCCGAAACCGTGTCGGTCGCGCAATCCTTGGCCGCCGAAGAGAGGGAGGAGTCGTTGAATAAATACCCTCCCCTGATTTCCCTCGCCATCTGTTCCAACGCAATATTCAAATTGCCCTGCATGCCCATCACGGTTATGAGATGGTTCTCGTTCTGAATGGATTTGATGAATACGCCGCTCGCGATGGCAACGATGACGACAAAGATCGACATGGAGACCAAAAGCTCCACTAAGGTAAACCCCTCTTTAAAAATTAAAAATTTAAAATTAAAAATTTTCATCATTGTCTCCAATTATAAAATTGATCGTCCAGAGAAATCGTCTTGTTTTGACCCGCCTCCGACCAAGAAACGGTTGAGGTCACGTCGATTTCATCGGTTCCCACGACGCCGACCGAAAGAATTCTCGAAAAGAGTGTTGTTTCCGTCGCGCCGCTCGATGAAAAAATCGGATTATCGCCCGTGAAGATTCCCGTCGACGTACTGAAATAGACGGCGCTGCCCCCTCCCTGACTCAAGTTATCGAACGATACCCCGTAATCGCCGGTGGTTATATTGGAATTCCAGGGGATATTCTGAGCAACATTCTCGTCGATTTGGTTCTTGACGACCTCGACACCCTCGGCCGCGAGATACGTGGCTTGCAGGTTATGCACCGCTTCTTTGTCTCTGGCGGTCGAATTGTACATGAGTTGGAAAAGCCCCAAGAGCCCCACGACGACGAGACTCGCCGCCACCAGGGATTCTATCATCAAGCTGCCTTCTTTGTTTTTGAAAATATCCTTTTCCATATTCCGTGATTACGGCGTCGAAACGGAGGAGACGCTTCCGCCGGCGTTAACTTCGATCCCCGCGGTGACCCCGCTTTTCGTATCCTGAATCACCACCGTCCCGGTGGCATTCGCCGTGAAATACGGCGGAACAAAATAAATATCCTGCGATGTCGGCGGGATGAACGCGAGCTGGCCGTTTAATTGCAGGGTTTGGATTTGGTAATTATACGGGCTCCCTCCCCACGTGTAATCGGCCATACCGGCGCAACTATCGGAACTCGTGCCCACGGCGTAAATGAAATACTCCCCGGTCGACGTGCTGAAATTCACGCCGAAGGCGCAGGTGGTCGTTCCGCCGTATGCGCCGCTCGTGTATTTATCCAAAGCCAGGGATTTCGCGCGTTCCAGGACTCCCGCGACCTCGGCCCGCCCGGTGTAGAGGACTAAATTGCCGGTCGAGGAATTGCTGTAAATGATGAACATGGTCGAGAGAATCGCCGTGATGGCGATGACAACAAGCGTCTCGATCAACGTGAAAGCACTCTGATCTTTTGCGTCTTTCATTTCATTAATGATAACACAAGAGACTTCCCGAGCGCCTTCAGTGCTCGGGAAGTCACATTCCGAACATCTTGAAGTAGCCGTAGATGAGCGCGTTCCCAAAAAGAGCCGTCGCGAGAACCCCGATGACGAAGAACGGAGCGTAGGGTATTTTATCCTTCATGCCTTTCCGCTGAACGAGCAAGAGGATGCTTCCGAAAAGACCACCGAGGACAAACGACAGGAATATGGCGAGACCGATATCCGGCCAGCCAAGGGCGATGCCGGACGCGAATGCCAGTTTCACGTCGCCGAACCCGATTCCCTTTCCCCGGCTAATCAAAACCAAAAGCTCGAAGAATATCCCGCCGGCAAAAGCCCCGATAAAATGGTTCACGAGAACATTTTGGGTCGGCGAGAAAACCATCATGTAGTTCTCCAAAAAGGACGTCCGGAAAGGCAGGATGCCGTTGCCGTGGAAAAAGAGCAGGAGCGAAACAATCACGCCGAAAACGATGAGAACGATGTTCAGTTCGTCGGGGACGACGTAGTACCGGAAATCGATGAGCGCAATAACGAGGAAGGTGAGCGCGATCATGAGCCAGGAGACCACGAGGGCGTAATACCACAGAGGCATCGCGAATCCCCAGAAAACGATTCCGGAAACGCCATAGAATGCATTGAGGAAGAGCGGAACGCCGGCGAAAAGAATCGCCGTTACGATCTCGGTAAAGGGATAAAACCACGAGATTTTTTGGCCGCAATGGGAGCACTTTCCCCGTAAAAAGAGGAAACTCAGAACCGGGATTAATTCCCCGGCACTGAGCTCGTGCAGGCACTTCGGACAATGCGATCGTCCGTTCAGGTTTTTAAAACGAAAGAGCTTGCCGTCGGGTGAGTATCTCAATATCAAAACATTGAAGAAACTGCCGAACGACAAGCCCAAGATGAAGAGGAGAAGAGAGGGCAACATTATTGGCAAACCGCCGTGGGAGCGGATTTGATCTGGTTATAATCCGGCTCCGTGATGAGGAAATCGGCATGGCCCGAGCTGTCCACGCAGTAATATTGCGTCACCTGAGTCTGCGTCGTGGGGTCGGTGACCGTCGTATTGAGCTGCGAAAAGGCCAGGTAGGTCCTCTCGTCGGACGATTTAATGATGTTCAAAGCGCCGCCCTCGCTCGTGATATCGGTTGCCAACTGACTCAGGTTCGGATCGGCGATGGTCTGCGCGGGCAATTCCTGAAGTCCGGCATACGTCCCGTTGTACATCGTCTCCGCCAACGACCGCACCTGATTCACTTCCTGCATGATGCGCGCGTCCTTCGCCTTGTTCTTCGCGGGGCCGAGCGCGGTCAAGATGACCGAGGACAAAAGCCCGATGATCGCGACGACCACAAGCATTTCAATCAGCGTGAAACCGCCCTTTGAATTTTTCATTCCTCGGAATTGCATTGGTATTTCGAATTACTGACAGCTGTTCCCTGCCGGCTTGGCGCTCATGCTCGCGTTCGTATTGCCGATCGAGTCGACGCAGTAGAAAACGTTCGTGGTGACCAATTTCGCGTATACCGCGACGGAAGTCGCCGTCGTACCGCTCGTCGGCATGGTTCCGTAATCCGTATCCAAGCCATTCTGATTGCCTATCTGATTGCTTATGTCTGTGAACGTCGACGAAGCCGCCGATCGCAAACTTCCAACGTCATATGCTCCGGTCACCGGATTATAGTAGGTTTCCGCCAAAGCTCGTATCTGATTCACGTCGGAGATGATTCTCGTGTCCTTCGCCTTGTTCCGCGACGGTCCCAGGGCGACCAAAACGACCGCCGAAAGGAGGCCAATCATGGCGATCACGACGAGCATTTCGATCAGCGTGAAGCCCTCTTTTTTGTTCATTTTCATTGTATTTATTTGCATAATTTTTTCGACCATTTTTTTATTTATTATATTATATCACACTGGATGGCAAAAAATCCTAAATTCCAAATCTTAAATCCTAAATAAATCCCAATGCTCCAAATTCAAGGTTCAAAACACGTTTTGGTCATTATGATTTCGAATTTTGGTATTATTTAGGATTTGGTGCTTAGGGTTTAGGGCTTCTGTCAGAATGCCTGCGACATATTGTAGATCGGGAGCAGGATTGAGGCGAAAAGGAACGCGATAATAACGCCGATCACGACCATGAGGATCGGCTGAATCAGCGAAACCAAGTTCTCAACCGTATTTTCCACTTCCCGGGAGTAGAAATCGTTGACCTTCCCCAGGAGTTCTTCCAGGCGGCCGGTCGATTCCCCGACGGCAACGAGCTGCGACACGAGCGGGGGGAATTCCGGCATGGATCCCAGAGCCTGGGACAGGAGTTTTCCTTTCCGTATTTGTTCCGCCGCACTGTGGAGCAGTTCTTCATAGATTGAATTCCCGATGACGCGGGAGGAAATTTCCACAGCCTGCGGGATGGTGAGTCCGCCCTTAATCAAGACTCGCGCCGATTCGGCGAACCGCGATATGTAAAGCTTTTGCAGTAACTTCCCCACGATCGGGGTTTTGAGAGCGATGGTGTCCAGGACAACCTTCCCCTCATTGGTCTGGAAGTAATCAGCCAAAACGAGGACGACGGCGACCAGAACGATAACTACTGTCCACCACCACGTCATCATGAAGTTGCTCACCGAGAGGAGAATCTGGGTCGTGATCGGGAGCGCTACGTGGGATTGCTCGAGAATCGGCGTAATCTGCGGGAAGACCATGGTGACCATGATGATGACAACGACGAAGAAGAGGACGATGATGAATGCCGGATAGGTCAAGGCATTCTTGATCTGCGAAACGAGCCCCGACTGTTTTTCCTGGTAATC
This sequence comes from bacterium, assembly GCA_021824045.1. Taxonomy (GTDB): domain Bacteria; phylum Patescibacteriota; class Minisyncoccia; order UBA6257; family GWB1-50-10; genus JAKAHT01. The sequence continues at coordinate 26,329 of JAKALR010000003.1, forward strand.
CGCCAAGAAATCGAGGACTTCGCTGAGGCGGCCGGTCACCTCGGCGGATTTCACCATATTCACGTAGAATTCCGAGAATATGCCCGGGTGCCTCCCCAGAGCCTGGGAGAGGGAAAATCCGGCGTCGATATCCGAGGCGATTTCATAGACCGCTTCTTTCAAAACGGTATTCGTCGTTTGCTTGTAGAGACTCACCAAGCTGTCCGAGAGCGGCACTTGGGAAGCGAGGAGTGTCGCGAATTGCCTCGTGAAAATCATGAGGTCCTGGACTTTGACCCGCTTGAAGATCTCCAAAATCCTGGCCGACCAGGTGTTCTCCACGATCGGTTCCAAACTCAAGACAAAGAGCCCGTGACTCAATAAAATGGCGAGAGCCGCTTCCTTCGACGCGGCATCAACGTTTCCCACCTGCAATTCTCCTTCTTTAGTTCTCGCTTTGTAATTGAACTTCATTACCTTAATTATACCCTATAAGACTTATCAGTCCTATCGGTCTTATCAGTCCTATTAAGTCCTCTCGAGGAGGATCCGGAGTTCCGCCGGGTTCAAGGAATAAGACTCGGCCTGTTCGAGTGAAACTTCTTTTTTCTTAATGAGGCTGACGAGCGAGCGATTCAAAGATATCATGCCCTCCTGGACGCTCGTTTCAATCACGAGATCGATCTGGTAGATCTTCCGCTCGCGGATCAGGTTCCTGATGGCCGGATTCACAATCATGATTTCCATCGACGGCGTTCTCCCGCCGCCGACCTTCGGGATCAACCGTTCCGAAACGATGGCGACCAAAGTTGAGGCGAGCTGCGAAACGATTTGGCCCTGCTGGTTCGGCGGGAAGCTGTCGATGATGCGATCGATGGTCTGCGACGCGGAATTCGTGTGGAGTGTCGAGAAGACGAGGTGTCCGGTCTCGGCGGCGGTCATGGCCGTCGCGATCGTCTCGGCGTCGCGCATTTCCCCGATCATGATGACATCGGGGTCCTGCCGGAGGACCGCCCGGAGCGCGGAGTTGAACGAAATGGTATCGGCGCCGACTTCACGCTGCGAGATGATGCAGCGATCCTGCGAGAAGATGTATTCGATCGGGTCCTCGATGGTGATGATGTGGTCGTTCCGCTTGTGGTTCACCTCGTCCAAGAGCGCGGCGAGTGTGGTTGATTTCCCGTGGCCGGCGGGGCCCACGACCAAAATGAAGCCCTGGTTCAGTTTGGTGAAATCGTGGAGCATCGGCGGTAAATTCAATTCTTCGATGGTCTTGATTTGCGCCGGTATCAAGCGAAGCGCCGCCGCGACGAATCCGCGCTGGAAATACGCGTTTACCCGGAACCGCGCCTTGTCTTCGTAGTTATAGGAAAAATCCAGCTGTTTCCGGTCTAAAAAAGAGATTTTTTGGTCTTCCGTCAAGAGCGCGAAGACCAATCCTTCGGCATCCTCTTTCGTCAAAATCGGCTCTTCGGCGATCGGGATCAAAACGCTGTCGACCCTGACTGTCGGCCGCCGACCGACCGCGATATGAAGATCCGAAGCGTTCTGCTTCGCCGTCGTCACGAGCAGACTGTTCAATTTCTGTTTATAATCCATTGCCATTGGTTCATTATACACTATATTCCCCCCGAACCTATTCTTCGGTTTCCCGGATCACCTCTTCGAGAGAAACTTCGCCCTGGAGCGCTTTCAAAATTCCGTCCTGCCGCATGAAGACCATCCCCTGCGTCTTGGCCTCGGCGATGAGCGCGTTCTCCGTGAAGCCGCGGCTGATGATATCCGAAAGATTCTTCGTCATCTTGAATATTTCGAAGATGGCAACCCGGCCGGATATTCCCTTGCCGTGGCATATCTCGCACTGGGGATCCGGTTCGGCGTGCCATGACGTGTACGGCTTTTTGAATTTCAATTCCGCCTTCATGCTCTCCGGAAGATTGCCGAGTTCTTCGTCGATGATTTTCTCGAGCGGCCCTGAAACCGGCTTTTCTTTCTTGCATTGGGGGCAGAGGCGGCCGATGAGGCGCTGGGCGAGCATTAAATTCAGCGATGACGCGAGGAGGAAGCCGGGCACGCCGAGATCGGCGAGCCGCGGCACAACGCCCACCGCATTGTTCGTGTGGAGCGTCGAGAGCATCAAGTGCCCCGTCAAAGCCGCGTTCACGGCGAGGTTTGCCGTTTCGGAATCCCGTATTTCGCCGACCATGATGATATCCGGGTCCTGCCGGAGAATCTGGCGCAAGCCCGAGGAAAAGTCATACCCGATTTCGGGTTTCACCTGCGATTGGTTCACGCCATCCATGAAGTACTCAACCGGATCTTCCAGGGTCACGATGTTCACTTTCTCCGAGTTGATCGTCTGCATGATTGCGTAGAGCGTGGTTGATTTTCCGGATCCGGTGGGGCCGGTGATGAGAATCATGCCGTAGGGCGCATCGATCGCCTGCTCGAGAATTTTGAAATTGTAATCGCTGAGGCCGAGCTCGGGGAGACCCTTGAGGCCGGTCGTGGGATCGAGGACGCGGAGCACCACTTTCTCTCCCGAAGGAGTCGGGAATGTCGCGACCCGGAAATCGATATCGCGCCCCGAGATGACGGCGCGGAACCTGCCGTCCTGCGGAATCCTCGTTTCATCAAGCTTCAGGCGGGACAAAACCTTGACCCGCGAGATCACGGGCTGGCTCAAGGCGATCGGCATCGAACTCACCTCGTTCAAATCGCCATCGATTCGAAAGCGGACTCGCAGGCGCAATCGTTCGGGTTCGATGTGGATGTCGGAAGCTTTTTGCTCCACCGCTTCCCTCAAGGTGGAGGCGACGATCTTGATGATCGGCGCGTCTTCGCCCGCTCCCCGCTCCTCTTCAAGAGAAACCAAAAGCGAGTCGGCCTGTTTCACGTTGCCGATTTCTTCAACGGCCGATTGGACTTCGCTCTTATAGGGTGAATATTTCCTCCACACGGCGGCGATGTCCGACGGCGTCACGAGATACACGCCGAGGCTGATTCGTTCCTGTTTCGCGATGAATTTCAACGCTTCCTGCGCCTGCAAATTATCCGGACGGAGCATACCGACAATCAGCATATCGCCGTTCCTCGTGACGGGTATTACCTGATAGGTCTTCGAGGTTTCTTTGGGGATAAGGGCGATGAGCGCACTCGTCACGGCGGCGGGGTCAACTTTTTTATAGGGAACGCCCAGGAGTTCACTCTTCACTTTCGCCACAGCGACTTCGTCGGCCAGTCTCCCCTGGTAGATCATTTCTTCCGCCGGCTGCCCCCGGAGACCCGCGTCTCGAAGCACCCGCTTCCCGACGGCATCGGTCACGATGTTCTTCTCCACTAATTTTTGAATAAGTTCCTGATCGGTCATGAATTACAAAAAGAAACACTTAGAGATACCGTGGAAATAGAGAGAGATAAATCGTGATTGTCGTATCTCCATTTATCTCCGTAATATATCCGCGCATATCCGTTCCTAAAATGGCGTGAACGGATTAGTCCTCCCCGGCGTCGGTATCGTGAGCGATGAACCGTAGTTCGTCGTGAAATACTTCTGGAGCGAATTCACGACTGGCGTCGGGTCGACTTGAACCTGGGAAAGAGTCTTGATGTTGTTCAAGTTCCCCGGCAAGACGACATCGATGAGCTGCGGCTTGTTGAATAAGATGAAATACGCGACCGCGAAGACGAGTGCGACAAAAACCACGATCGCGACGACATTGATCCAATTGACCGGCTTCTTGTCTTGTTCAACCATGATTGCCATAGGATTAGCTTTGTTGATAGAACGTATTGACCGTCATTTGCAATGAATACAACTGACCGGGGCTCGACGGCGCCGTTCCCTGAGAAATATTAACCGGCTTGAAATCGAACGAAGTAACATTGATGACCCGCGCGTTCGATTCCACAGATGTCAAAAATTGCTTCACGGCATCATAGGTCCCCACGACGCCCAAATTGACCGTGATCGTTCCCATCCCCTTCGCGAGGGGTTGATTGGAGTTCGCGAAGGCGTTCGCGACTTTGATATCGAGGGATTGGACGCTCGCCTGCGAGTTTTGGGAGATGGTATACCACTGATTCAAGGCGTCGGTGACGCCCGGCCCGATCGGCATGGCGAGAGAAAGCGTTTGCTGGAGCGCTCCGGCGTTCTGGAACTGGCCGATGAGTTTCGAAACCTGGGATACCGCGTTTTTCTGGTTTTGATATGCGTTCGTCTTCGAAGCGACCACGGACTGCAATTCGCTCGAGCTCCCGATTTCCGGCTGGATCAAACTCGTATAAACGATAATCGTCGCAATCAGGAAGAAGATCGAGAACAGGATGCTTAATGCTCTTTTGGTTGACGGTTTCATATTATACGGGTTTCGCGAGATAGCTTTGGTTGAACGTCAGGGTGATGGTGAACGACGTATTGCCGCTGGGATTGAATTGCATGCTCGAAAGAACCGCGCTCGCGAGTTCCGGCGCCTGCTCGAATTGGGAAATTTGCTCAGCGAGAACTTGGAGCGACGCGGCCTGGCCGGTCAATTCGAGAACGCCCGTGTAGCCGGTGAATTTCGCCTCCGAATAGAATACCTGCGGGAGCGTATTCTTCTCGAGGAACGGGAAAATGTTACCGGTGAAGAGATGGCTTCCCAGAATGCTCTTCAGGTTGATGATTTGGGAGTAAATGTTGATGAATTGCTGCTGGTCCTGCTGACTGATGGAACTCGAGAGCTGCGATAAATTTTGATCGAGCGCATTAGATCGCGATTGCAGGTAATTCTCATAGCCGACGCTGAGCCCGAAATAAACTAAGAGCGAAAACGCGAAGAGCAGCACGGAAAAAACGAATAAGCGCCACGGCGTCCCGATTGAAACGGGTGAATTTAAGAACGCCTCATTGAGGCTCGTGGCTGGTTGCTGTTGATTTTGCTGCGGATCCATACCAGGTAGTAGAAATTCGATTTTTCTTGATTTCGAATCTTATACTATAATGTTAGCATTTTTCACACTCACGACTTTGCGGTATAAATTCCAGGCTGGGGAAACTCGAGAAATCTTATCGAATTTTCACTACCTGGCATTTCTATTCGAAATATCTCTCGGCCAAACCGATTGCCGTCGGAAATTCATTGTTCAACTGGCGGAGAACGGGTTCCAAGCTCAAATTATACGAAACTTTCCTGAAGACGTTCGGCTTCGTTCCCCGAAGGCCGGTCTGCTTCGTAAAATATTTCTCGATGCCGATGAGGTTCGCGCCACCACCCACGAGCATGATTTTTTTCGCTTCCCCGCCGTACCGTCGTTGATACACCTCTTTCACATGGTTTACTTCTTGTATTATAACATCCAGGAACGGAATAGTTAATGTTGATAACTCCGACTCCGGCCCTTCGGAGGATAATCCCCGCCGCCGCTTCAATTCCTCGGCGCGCATCGTCGTGATGCCGAGGCTCCGCGCGACCGATTGGGTCAGATGAATCCCGCTGTAATCCGTGCCGCCGACGTATTCCAGACGCCCGCGGGAAGCGACGAAGATTTCCGTTTCCTCCGCTCCGATATCGACGATGATCGTTTCATCCTCGCCCGCATCAATCAGGCTCCGCGTCATCGCCAATCCATTGAACTCGAGCGACACGAGCCGAAGCCCCGCCTCCCGGAAGATGTTTTTATACTTTTGAATGAGCTTTTTTGAGATGCCGACGACGAAGATGTGTTGAAATTTTTGCCGGGCATCGGTTCCGAATTCGTCGATCTTCAACCAATCGATCAGGGCTTCCGAGACGGGCATCGGGATGTACTGCGGCGCCTGAAACAGAACCGCCTTGGCCGTCTCTTCGCGGGACATGAGGGGCATATCAATCACCGTGGCGAACGAGGCAAACGAAGGGATCGACGCGATCGCGAGATTGGTTTTCGGTTTCACTTCCCACACGAGCGTTTTCAACATATTCGCCGTTTCCCTTTCTTCGATCGGCAGGGAACTCGTTTGGATGGCCTTGTTGGGGTGGTTCAAGTAATCCTTGGTTTCCAGAATCCCGTAATTCGCGAGATTCAATTTGCCGCCGGTCTCGCTGATTTCCGCGAGCTTGATCGAGGCGGTTCCGATATCGACGCCGAGGATCGCTCTCCCCTTGAAAAAATTGAGGACGTCGGTGAAAAAATCGGAGACGACGTTCGTGATCTTCATCCCGTTAGAAACAAAACGCCTTTTTCATAAGCGGCTGCCTATGATGCGCGGTTAATTCGACTTTGTCGGCGATTATCCTTTTCATAAGTTTATGGTTTCTCACGGGATTCATTGTCTTATAATAATACCATCATGGGGGAATTTGGTGAACTCGTGAATCTCATCGCGGATGCGGTCTTCCCGCCGCTTTGCCTTTCGTGCGAGAACATTCTCGGAGAGAACGAGAAGGTTCTCGCGATCTGCGGCGAATGCCTCGGTCGATTCGAAATCGGGAACGGTTTTTTCTGCCCGATCTGCCGACGAAGGTTGCCGGAACCGAACGTGACGTGCCACAATAACGCGCGGTTTGTGCTGGCTTCGCCACTCTCCTTCGAGAACCGGGCAGTCCAGAAAATCATCCACCTCCTGAAATATCGGCACATCACGAAAGCGGCGACACCTCTCGCCTTTTTCACGGTATTTTACCTGACCACAATCTCGAGCATGAGGAGTGCCGGCCCGGAGGATTTCGTCATGCTCCCGGTCCCGCTCCACAGATCAAAAGAACGGAGGCGGGGGTTCAATCAGGCGCTCCTCATCGCGCGGGAGATTCAGCGGCTCGCGGGAATGCTCGACCGGGAGAAGAGGCTCCCCTCTTTCACGATCGAATCCGACGTCCTCGCGAGGGTGAAAAAGACCGCGTCGCAAACCAAGCAGAAAAACCGCGACGAGCGGAGAAGAAACGTGGAAAACGCCTTTGTTCTTACGGACAAAGCGAAAATAGAACGGAAGAACATCATGGTGGTCGATGACGTTTTCACATCCGGTGCCACCATGGGAGAAATCGCGAAACTGCTCAAGGCAAACGGCGCGGTGAAAATCATCGCCCTGACTGCCGCGAGGACCTAATTTTCCTGGAATATCTTCGAGGAGCGCCCTACGTTCGCGCAATCAGAATTCTTCAAACACTGGCCGCTGCTTCCCCAGCCGGTTTGCGTCGTCGAGGTCGCGATGCAAACATTGTTGTCAATGCAAAGCCCCGTCGATTCTTGAGTCGTCATGTCGGGAGTCGCCGTCCGCGCGCCGGCATAGTTGGACCAGCCATTGCTGCCAGTGCCACCGGTGCAGTACGAACCGCCGTGGGGGCCGCCCTGGTAGCACAGTTCAACCCGGTACGCATACACGGTCCCCGGTGCGAGATTCGTATCGGTGTAGGAAGGCGCGGCGGTCAGCTTCGTTGACGTTCCGGCATTCGTGAAGTAATCATTGATGGCCACTGGGCCGCCGGTCGATTGCGCTTCAGCCGTGCCATTCATCATGTCGGCAATGCGGTTGAACGCGCTCCCCACGGACGAAAAGATCGATCGGAGTGCATTGGAAACGGCGACAAACACATTGCTACCGCCGTAGGATACCGGACTTGCGATATTCCCCGCCACGATCGGATCGGTGCAAACGGAATCCGGCGCGCCAAGGCCGTCGGAGCGCAGCCAATCGATGCCGATGAACGAGCAATTTTGGATGCCGTAGTAATAAGAAAGACCCGGAGCGAACGGCCCCTTGTCGGTTAAGGAAATTTGCTCGCTCGTCGGACCGGCAGACGGGGTAAGATAGTTCGTTGATGTTCCACTGAATACCGTCGTCCACACCGATGGGTCGTTCCACGTGCTTGTCGAAGGTGTTATCCCGGCAGATGTCGTAGTGGATGATTTCAAAATCGTATAGAACGGTGTGTTTCCGGTTTGCACCGTGAAATCAACATCGATCCCCTGGGAAGGGTTCTTCAGGACGTCGGGCGCCGTCGGCAGTGCCGGCGTCACCTGGATGCGCTGAATTTCGAAGTACCTCGAGGGATCAGTTGAAGTTGAATTGTCTTTCCAGTTCAAGAAGAGGGCGGTTTGTCCCCTTGAATAGACATTGAGGTTCGACGGCGTCTGGTTCGCGATAGAAAGCGTCGCGGCGCAAGCGTTCGTCGAAGACGAGGTGTTGTCATTGTACTTCGTCGTCAGCGTGTAGCAATAGGTCGTGTTCGCGCTGAGGCCGGTTTGCTGGAACGAGGTGACGGTTTTTTGGGAGACCAGCGTCGTTGCCGGCAGGGGCGAGGTTTGATTCAGCGTAAAGACGGGGCTCCGGGCCGACGTTCCGTACCAGGTTACCGACATGGTGTCGACGCTCGGCGCGAGGTAGAGCACATAGGGAGTTTCATTGCCGCTCGAAGCGCTGAGCGTTGTTGTTGTGGCGATATTCGAATCGCAGTACGTCGCCGTACACGAACCGGCGGCGCGCGCGCTCGAAACGGCAAAACCGCCCGCGAGAGCCAGGAGGCCGGATAGAACAATTAAAGAAAATTTCCTCCCTGTCATCTTTATTATTATAGCAAATCAAGGCTTAATTATTATTGTTCAAAAACAAAAAACGCCATCATGTACCACAAAGGGTAATGATGGCGTACGTTCGTGTTTTAGTTGCGATCAGATTTTAATTCGTCCAATCTGGCAGTAATGTACCGAAATGTCTCCTGGTAGGCGTGGCAGAATGGTATATTGCCGTCATATCGCCCAGAAAACCAGAAAGCTTCCGAGCGGCAACCTCCTCTGCAAATCGGCAAGAATTCACAATTACCACAATTGGCTTTTATGTGCTCGTCACGCATTTCCCGTAGTTTTTTAACCGAGCTATTGTTGAGTATTCTAAGAAGTGGCTCATGAAAAATATTGCCGAGCACAAATTCATTCAGGGCCAATGAGCCGCAGGGCACTACTTTCCCGCTTTGGGTGATAGTTATCATCCTTTTAAGACAGACTTCTGAGAATGAGCACAGTGTCGGTCTTGAACCGAGTAGTGACCGCAGGATGTTATCGAGTGGTTGAATTGAGGAAAAATTGTTCTCGGTATACATCCATAGATTAAACACATCTCTGTAGAGATCAAATATTTCTTCATCGCTCGGCAGGAGAGGTTTGGTCGCCAGTGGAACAGATTTTAATGGCAAGAGAGAAAAAGAATCGACGCCAATTTCCTTGAATAAATCGAAGATTTCATGACTACGTCTGACATTGAGTTTGCTTATCACGCAGAGCGTTCTCAGCGGCAATCCATGCTGTTTGATAAGTTCGCATATGCCAAGCATTCTTTCCGGTTTGACACCCCGGTGGATCTCGCAAATTTCCAATGGGGCATCGAAACTCAAGCCAAGGTGGAAATCATTCTCTTTGAGGAAATCGAGCCAGCGATCGTCAAGAAGCGTGCCATTGGTTTGTATAGTGTTCCTAAACACAATGCCGCGTTTCTCTTTCTCCTTCTTCTCTGCGTCTAAAATCTTACTAAAGAATTCCATGCCAACACTTAAGGGTTCGCCACCGAACCAACAAAAATCTACATTATCGAAGCCGAGAGAGCAATTCTGAATAAGTGTTCCCAGGTTTTTCGCATCAAATCTACTTTTTTTATCCTGAGATGTGGCTGCGTGGCAATAGCTGCAATGTAAGTTACATGCAGAGGTTGTCATGGCTATGACTGTTGCCGATCTTTGTGGCATTTCCTCACCCCCCTACGTATCAACGTAATATTCATGAGATGGAGACTCAATATAATACTGATGGAAATCAGTGTTGGCGCATCCGCTCTTTCCTTCAATGACGCTCTTGATGATGCGTTTCACTGGGAGCGACACGTCGGATAATTTTTCCTCGGATATCTTACTTGCATCCAAGGTTACATTATCAGTAGCATCAAACAACTCTTTCCTCATGTCACACTTCTCCTTTTGGGATTTTTCTTCGTTACGGTTTTTTCAGAGAATCTGGACATTCCAAATTGTCCAAGGATCTGGTATTATTATAACATAAACTAGACACTCGTGTGAAGATTATTTTAAAACTGAGCAAAACGGCCAATTTCTTCTTTTTCGTCAGTAATCTGTCGGAATGGCACTTTTCCTGCCGAAAAACATACAACGAGGCGTGGCTTAAAAAAACCGGGCCGCTCAAAGCCGAAGAAAAAAAAGTATTGTTATTATTCAAGAAAATAATGAAGCGGCGCGGATTTTCCCGAGACAAAGATTGGCAAAGTGAATATCTCGGCAAATATTTCTATCTGTTTCCAAAAGAGAGCGTTTGGAGGGAACTTAAAAAAACTGCAAGCGAAAAGGAAATACAGCAGTTGAAAATGATCTTTGACGTCGTGCGTCCCCGGTTTGAAAAGATATGGAAATCGTATGATCCCGGGAAGAGAGTATCTATCATCGAAAGATATATACACAGCAGGCTCTATACAAAACTTCTGGATGATTTGGGGATGGTTTTCGGAGGAAAAAAGAGTATGCTTGAGAAACTCAACGTCGTCATTATCGTTTCCCCTCTCGGCAAAGAGACGACAGCGGCCGGCGGAGCAAACACGGGCCCAAGCAGCATAACCCTCGAACTTCCCAGCCTGAGACCAAAGACTTGGCAACTGGACTTTTCCGCGATGATTCTCGCCCATGAAATAGCCCACAGTCTCTTTGAAAGACGCGGTGGTGCCGAACTTATTTCAAAATCCATCACGAGATTGAGATTACCAAAAACAATCAAAAATCTTCCCGAAGGATTCAGCACCATGCAGTTGATCAACGAAGCCCTTACGGGAAGTTTCGTGCCACTCGGTTACTTTGGTCAAAAGTATACCCAATTCAGATTAGCCCCGCTTTTGTTAAACGATTTAAACAAGGGTCTCATTGGTTATCAAAAACTGTCATGCGGAGAGAAGATAAACTATTACAATGAATTGGAATATTATCTCATCCCCAGCTTGTATTCTCTCGCAATCATCTATGGGAGGAATAAAAAATCAATCGACCGGAATTTCGTTCTTGAGGTAGCGAAAACTATAAAAACCTCTCTGCGCTACCGTTCACCGTAGCGCCTCACTTTCTCCCATATGGGAAAAAGTGAAATCCACTGCACGGTGAAACCATTTGCCGAAACGGCGGTCGTTGTCACACCGGTCGGCCTGTTTGTTAAAGTTTTCGCATGCTCCCAATAAGCGGCAACGGAGCGTGATACACTTATTACATATGGAGTTGATTCTTATCCGACACGGCGAAACCAAAGAGGGCAAAAAGGGGATTTTATTGGGACAACTTCCGGGTACATTGACGGCCAAGGGGCGCAGGTTTGCCGACGAAGTCGGTCGCGTGATCGCCGGATTTTCATATCGCTCCCCGCTTATTATCGCAAGTGATTTAGAACGATCAAAAGAAACCGCGCGCGCCATTGCGCGGATTACGCACGCGCCTTTAAAATGTGATAGATTGCTCCGGGAACGGAACGGAGGCATCGACGAGGGGAAAAAAGAAAGTCAAATAAATTGGAAAGAATATGAAAGGAGGCCACTCGCCTATCGCCGGCACGAAGGGGGAGAAAGTTTTGCTGATGTTAAGAAGCGAGCGAGCGCATTTCTGGAAAAAATACAAAAGGAAAAGCATTCACCGATCATTATTGTTTCCCATCAAGCGCTTATTTCCACGCTGCTCTCAGAACTTTTTGGTTGGAGCTATCCAAAAGCCCTTAAGTTTGATCTTAAAAACAAGTTGGTCATTGTGAATACAAAAAAACGGGAGTGGACGAAATCACACTCCCGTTTAAGGATTGTTCTAGTTGATATGAGAGTATCATTGCTCGGTTATTATCGTGTGCAGCTTATGAGCAATAATATCACGAATCATGGCACATCGATCGACAGGAAATGAGCTAAACCAGTCACCGTTCTTGGAATAAACACATCCGCCCCGACAATGCCATTTTGCAAAACATGTCGCACAGCCGGGCATGTTCAAAACGTGGAACTGACGAACTGATTCAACTGATTCATCGCGAATCGTGACGCCCCGATCGGTCACCATGCCGATTTCGAACGATTTGGCAAATGCGCTTTTGTCATTGAAAGAAATGGTGCACGCAGAGATGGTACCGTCCGGTGACACCGAATAGTTGGGAATTGGCACAGAACATGGAAATGGCGACACCGAATGAATATCAGTACCCGTCAGATTGATATCCATACCTTTTGCGCGGTAATCTTTCCACAATTCGAAGTATGCTTTTCCAAGCGCGGCATAATCAACAGTAGATTTGCCTCCAAGGGCTCGACCGAGATTTTCTTTAAGGCTGAGAAAGATATGTTTCACACCATATGTATACATCTCATCGACAATCTCCCGAAGATGTCCACTGTTCGACTCAGAAACTACCACGAGTACGCTCATTGGAACGTTGTTCTCGAGAAGAAAACCAATGTTTCCCCACACGCGTCTTGCAATCTGCGCGTTGCCACCATATCTGAGGTTTTTGTCTCCGAAACCATCCCAGGAAACTTGCACTTCCTTCATGTCACCAATAATTCTGGTAAATTTCTTGCGACTAAAAAGGCCGTTCGTGAGAAGACGAGGTATTAACTCAGTTTTTGCTCCCAATCTACTTCTAGCATATGCGATCGTCTTTTCTATGAATGGTGTGCGTAACGTTGGTTCTCCGCCTGAATAGACTATTTCTAGAAACTTGGCGCCGGTTTCTTCGGCGAATTTACAAAAACCGTCGATCGCGTTCTTTGCAATTACCTCCGGCATGTCTGTCACAGGACCGCTATCGGCCCGCACACTGCAATAACGACATTCTAAATTACAACCAGTCGTTATGTTGAGACGAAGACGAATCTTTTCTTTGTCGAACACAAACCCCTTATTGCGGATAAAGTCGGGAACGTTTTTCATGTCCGATGCTTCCTTTAGCCATTCTTCATCGACATCTTCTAGTGTAATTATACCGTCATAGACGGTAAAAAATCTGGTCAGAGGAGCATAAAAGAGCGTCTGACCATCGAGGTGGATTGCGTACACCTCTTCTCTTAGTAACCTTTCGTCCAACATTGTAGTCTCCTTTCTACTCCCTGATCTTATTTTTCAGATAAAATGCAGGGGGTTAGAATCAGAAATTCCAACCCCCAACAGGCTACTTCGACAGGATGCGTGTATTTGAACAGCAACCGAATGTCGAAGCGCGATTTCCGTCGGAAATCTTGCCCGAGACAACTTTTTTGGGCTTTTTTACAACAGCAATCTTTTTCATTGCCTCTTCCTCCCTTCTTACCTAATATTCCCGCACTCCAATTGGCTGAAATCCACCCTGGATTTCATTTAACTTTATTGAACCAAAAGCGCGTGAAAATATGTAGGGTTTTTTGTTTAAAGACTGATATTAATATAATATCATTGATCATCTTGTCAAGGGCCTCGGATTGAACCGGGGATCTAGCGGCGATCAGTATTTTGCTGATATCACTTGGGACATATGAGAGAAGTGGGTATCATTAAAAACCTCTCTGCGCTACCGTTCACCGTAGCGCCTCACTTTCTCCCATATGGGAAAAAGTGAAGCAACTGGTTCAAAACATACGATCGCACAAAGTGTACCAATAGCAAGGATAGGCGAAGAAGCAGTGCTACAAAATATGCGATCGTTGAATTTGTAGCACAGGAGGGCGGCCGGAAAATAAAGAACACCGTCAGCACATTGAGCGCTGGCGGTGTTTACATACACTCTTCAGACATTGAAGAAGGTCCTTTCTACTTAAGGAGATTCATCTTCTTCGTCTGGACGAAGTTGCCGGCCTGGAGACGGTAGAAATAGACACCTGAAGCTAAGCTTGATCCGTTGAATTGGACCGAATAGCTTCCGGGGCTCTTTTCTCCGTCAACCAACGTCGCAACTTTTTGTCCAAGAACGTTGAAAATGGTCAGGTTAACGATAGTTCTTTTTTGGACCGAGAATTGAATGGTCGTTGTCGGGTTGAAGGGATTCGGATAGTTCTGGAGCAATGTGAAAGTTGCCGGGCCGTGTGAAGGCTCATCGACGCCGGTCACGATCTTGAAGGACCATGACGCGGAGTCCGATGCTCCTGAAGCATCGCTCACGACAACGGAAACCGTTGTCGCCGACGAGATCTCCCTGAAGGTATATATCAGGGAATCGCAACCGGCAGAAACAACGTTGCCGTTCACTTTCCAGGTATAGGAAAGTGAATCGCCGTTCGGGTCCGTTGCCGCAACCGAGAAGGTCATCGGCACGTTGACTCCAACAGAGTCCATCGAGGATGGCATTTGGGATGCGATCTGAGGAGGCGAAACGACACTGAGCGTCAGGATATAAATGGAACCATTGATGTTTGCCAAGAGATGCGTGCTGTCGAGCTGCATCATGGCGCCTATCTGGTAACCTTTGAATCCGAAAACGCTCCATGTCGCACCGTTGTCGGTCGAGCGGAACAAGCCGTCGCTCACGATGTTGTTGCCATCACCCACGAACAATCCGAGATTGCTCGAAGCGAGAATGCTGGGATAACTAACGCCTACCGGAGTAGTTGGCACGGGAACTTTTTGCCAGGTTTTGCCGTCGTCGGTGGATTTATAGACTCCTGCATCTTTCGTCGCCGCGAAGACTGTGCCATCTGATGCTTCTTCGAAATTCTCAACGCAATCCAGATCAGCACCATCTCCCGTCGGCAAACCGCTCGCTATGTTCCATGTGAAACCGTTATCGGTTGATCGGTAAACACCGTACCACTGAGGACTTATTCCCCCAACCCCCATTAGAACCGTGCCCTTGCTTGTGGTAAACAAACTCGCTGCAGTATTCCAATGGAAAGGAGAATTATCGGTAATAGAACTCCAGGTTTGGCCGTCATCAATGGATCGATAGAGAGAATCTTGTCCACCGCTGATGATTGATCTATTGGGTGCTACCGTGAAATAACGTCCAGCTTTCGTTGCGATGGTTTCCCATGCGCTTCCTCCATCTATCGACCTTCCAAACACACTCCCCAATCCTGTCGCAAGTAGTGTTCCCGAGTCGGTAACTCCCAAAGCAAGAGTGATACCGCCGCTGAACTTAAGGTTCAGAGTCTGCCACGTTTTCCCGCTATCCGAGGAACGAATGAGATTGTTGGTGCTCGTCTGTCCCACGATATACTCACCGCTTCTCACGAAACGATAAATATAGGAAAAGTTACTGACATTCATGGTGTCAACCGGGAATACGCGGATCTGATCTGTGATCATCAGCCCCCTGGTCCCTTGTCCGAGAACAATCGCTGCAATGCTCAAAAGGAGCATTGCGATCATCATCAAACGTTTCACTTTCTTAACGCTCCTTTCGAGTTTTTATCGGTGAAACAACCGTTATGAACTTTATTTACAATCTAAGGGAAGATTCCTTAGTCTGGTTATATTATACCACAAACAACGAAAAAAGGCAAAAATATTGATTTCCCTTTATTAATGCGGATTTATTGGAGCAATCCCCTAATGAAGATATTGTACGTCGTCGAGGCATTTAGACCACTAATTCCGAGGGTTTGGGTCCCTGTTGCACTCAAAGCGCTCTGGAGATTCGAGGGGATGGGATAGGATTGATAGCAACTGGGATTATTGGCCGGATTCGGCGTACTCGACGGACAAATATTAAAGTTTGGATCCTGTGCACTAAAAAGGTAGATCCCCATCTGCTTATACGACTGCGGGTTGGTCCATTGCACGGTGAAACCGTTGGAAGTGACGCTCGCGGAAGGGATCGTGACATTCGTCGGCCACTGGTTGCCGCCGGTCACGTTTGCCGTCGTGACGCAGTAGCTCGAACCGCACCAGGACATTTGTCCCAGGACGTTCACCGGCGTTGTGGGGGTTTGTCCCCCGAAGTTGCCAGTCGAGGGGTTGTAGGAGATGTCGCTCAAATCGACGAGTCCGTTCCAAGAGCTATTGCTTCCGTCGCCGAATGAAAGGAATTTAGCCTCGCCGGAAAGTTTCCCCGTCGACGAATCTATCTTGGGGGCTTGGCCCGACGGCACATCGGAAGGATTGAACGACAGCCAGCCATAGCCGCCCTATTTCTTCAATTTTTGTATACCCAAATCTTGGCAGATTTTCTCTGCTAAGAAATTATTAATCTCCTGATGGCGCGGTACCGTCGAAACCCTTCTGGTTTCGGGATTAAAAAAGACGCTGTGTCTAGCGCCCTCGCGTACAAAAACGCAACCTTGTTTCATGATGTGGTTTATAAGATCGCGTCTCTTCATAAAGACACGAAAATCGGTTCTCTTAAGATTTTGGAGTCGGAGCTCTTAACCAAAAACTTGCCCGTTTCCAGAACAAGCACCAGAGCTTCCTTGAGGTTTTCTTTGGCTTCTTTTAGCGTGCGGCCCTGAGTATTAACGCCGGGAATTTCTTCTATCCATGCGGAGTACCATTTTCCAGTTTTTTTATAAACGGCTGTAAATTGTCGGCTCATAATACTTCAATAGTATCATAGATTTATTTAAAAACAAGCGTATATTCGAACACTTGCCGGATTTTGGAACAACTGGTTCAAAACATACGATCGCACAAAGTGTACCAATAGCAAGGGTGGGCAAAGAGGCAGCGCTACAAAAGAAGCAGTGCTACAAAATATGCGATCGTTGAATTTGTAGCACAGGAGGGCGGTTCAAAAGAAAGAAGGCTGACATATGCAGAGCATAGTCATCCTTCGAAAATCCGATTCCTAAAGAGGAATCCGAACCTTCTTTTTTGCAATCAATGAAGTATTGGCACAAAAAAAGACGATCGCACCAAGCGTACCAATGAGACACTCGGAAAACAAAGAACCATAGGTTGATATTATTATAATACAAGTCGGGAACCAAAAACGCCTCCATTAAATTGATTTTGCGCAAATAAAGTATATCCTGTCGGAGACTTCTGACGCGCGGTCACCGTTCCCATCAATGACGTCAACCCCTTTAAACATTTTCTTAAGGGATCTCTCAATCTCTATGATAGGGAATGAACATTCTTTTATATTCTCGGAACTTACCACCTCCCCACCGTTTATGCCGCCCTTCATAACCTTAATGTCCCAGTTATAAATCTCCATTTCTTTTATCACACTTATCACCACTCTCCCATCGTTGAGTATTCTTATTATTGGATTCGATTGAGTTAATTTTTCTAACTTCTGCCGCGTATTAATATCAAAGATAAAAATACCCCCACCATTTAAATGGCGATAAGCACGAGAAAATGCATGCTCCCAATTTTCATAATTCAGTAGGTGGTTCATGGTATCGAATATACACAAAACGACATCATATCTCCCGGAGAGAGAAAAATTTGATATATCCTGATGAGATAAGTGAGCATTGGGGACTTTCTGTCGCGCAATTGAAAGCATTTCCTCCGATGTGTCAATGCCAACAACAGAGTATCCGAGATCAGAGAAATATTCTAAAAACATTCCTGTTCCGCACCCTAATTCTAAGATGGTTTTTGCTTGTGGATTGTATTTCTTAATTAATTCTTCGATAAACTTTTCTCCATTTTTCCTATCCCCCATCGCGGAATCATAAAATTTAGCAAAAGCCCCGTAGTTAGTCATATCCCTATTTTACACTCTCGCAAAAGAATTGAGAAACAAAAGAGCTCATCGATATAAGATGAGCTCAGTGCTACCAAAAATATTCAGAGAGCAAAGCCATACTCCCTGAGAAGAGGGGCAACCTTTCTCTTAAAGAAAGAGACCGCCAAGCAGGCATAGTCGTCTTTCGCGTTGTAAAAATCACCGTGGAGAAAATAAGCATTTGCCCGACATCCCGTGCCACAGAGTTCTCGCAGTTTGCATCCTCTGCAACCAGCAACATCGCCGATCTTCACCGTTTTTACCTCGCGCATTTTGTCGGAGTACCAAATATTCCAAATTGATGATTGTTTAATATTACCAATCGGCAATTCAGAACAGTAGGCACAGGAAACGACATCACCGTTCGGTTTCACGCAACATTCGGACCTACGACCCTCATAATCACAAACGAAATCGTTATCCGTAAGTTTCTGGAAACCTTGTTCAAAGAGCTGTTCCCTGAACAAATATTCAATTTGCAAGTGAAACGGCATGCCGTTCGCCAAATGTCGCCGCAAAAGGACTAAACAGCGCTCGGCAATAATACCCCATTCTACGTTGAATGTTGCGCGGTAATTCTTGAACTCCGGCGTCATCTTGGGAAAACCAAGTCTCCAACTGCTCACACTCATCCTTTTCACCAGATCATACATTGCATCAAGATGATCAATATTCTCCATGTTCACCACGGTGTTCACGACTACACTGATCCCTTTTGAGGTTAATAGCATAATGTTCCGCACTATGCGCTCGAGCACTTTCCTGGAATCCTTACTGGAGAAACCCCGAAAGGAAAAGTCCACGCCGGGGATCGAATCAAGGCTGACAAAAAGCGAGAACTGACTGCGCAACTCCTGGACCGCCTGGATGAACCTGCCGTTTATCAACAGACCGTTCGAGAATATCGCAGAAATTCTCATCTTTCTCTCCTCGATGGCTGATAGCACATCGGCAAGCCGGGACATCATCAACGGCTCGCCGCCACTGATCCCGATGTTATTTACCTGCATGCCCTGCAAATCATCAAGAAGGCGAATAATCTCGTCGAAGCTCAACTCTTCGCCGCTCTTGACATATTCAGCTTGATAGCAGTGAACGCATTTCATATCGCACTTACCGCTCGCTTCTAGATGGACTGCCTCAAGTCTTCTGTCCGGCACTTGATTTCTCCCGAGAACTCTTGGCGCGGATGCATTAGTAAATTCTACAGCTGAGATATTTTTCAGTTGATCAATGAATTGTAATACATCAACCCTCGAGGTTTTGGCGTATTGTTTGAGTATCTGTTCCACAGTGTTCGTGCCGTCAAGTGACTGGAGGAATTCAACCTGGTCGGCAGTCAACTCATAGGTAGTACCATTCCGCAAACAATAAAGAGTGCTCATTGATGTGGAATGCTTCAGTGTGAAATCGCCCGCTAACGAAACATATTGATTGGGCATACGAGCCTCCTCTTTTTTAAAAGTACTTAACGTACAAAAACTATAGAATAATGGGTGGAATGCTTTTGAGAACACTCCACCCCCGCTGGAGCCGAGTGAAACTACGAACCCGGCGCACTGGCGTTCAGGGCCTGCGTCAGTCTTACCTGAAGCACCCTCTTTTTGAGTAAAGAGTTTTTCAGGACCTTCTGACCGGCCCCTTTTACCAGGGGCTTTTTCATAACAGCCTCTCTACAGTTTTTGTTAAGCAAGTAACTTCACAGAAAAGCCTGCAAATACCAATTACCTGCCCTATGATTATAATAACACAAAAATAAACCATTCGTAATAAAAACGCCGCCTCGCTATATGCGATCGTTGAATTTGTAGCACAGGAGGGCGGCCGAAAAATAAAGAACACCGTCAGCACATTGAGCGCTGGCGGTGTTTACATACACTCTTCCATTGAAGAAGATCTCCTATTTAAGTAATTCCATCTTCTTGATCTGGGAGAAGGTTCCAGCTTGGAGACGGTAGAAATAGACGCCGCTGGAGAGATTCGATCCATTGAATTGGACCGAGTAGCTTCCGGGGTTCTTTTCTCCGTTTACCAAAACTTGAACTTCTTGCCCCAAAATATTGAAGATAGACAAGTGAACGAAAATGGGTTTTGAGACCGAGAATTCGATCGTGGTGGTCGGGTTGAAAGGATTCGGGTAGTTCTGGAGCAATGTGAAAGTCGCCGGGCCGTGAGAGGGCTCATCGACGCCGGTCACGATCTTGAAGGACCATGACGCGGAGTCTGATGCTCCCGATGCATCACTCACGACGACGGAAACCGTTGTCGCCGACGAGAGTTCCCTGAAGGTATATATCAGGGAATCGCAACCGGCAGAAACAACGTTGCCATTCACTTTCCAGGTATAGGAAAGTGAATCACCGTTGGGGCTGCTTGCCGCAACCGAGAAGGTCATCGGCACGTTGACTCCAACGGAGTCCATTGAAGATGGCATCTGGGATGCTATTTCCGGCGGGTTGGATGGGGTATACGAAACGATGTATATACCGGATCCTGTACCCGCAAGGATTCTACCGCCACCGTAAGGATAGAGACAGTATCCATTGGTATTCGCGAGACCAACAAACTGCCACGTTTTACCGGAGTCTGCTGAATAATAGAGGCCTGCATCTCCGCTTATTCCCGCGCCAATATCATTGTGGTATATCGCCCACACTTTTCCATTGGCCGCGAGAACCGCAGAGGCATACTTCGGCATCGGAGTCGACCCATTGACCTGAATCCAGCTTTGACCGTCGTCATTGGAGCGGAAGATTCCCTCTCCATCAGTCGCGGCGTAGACAACGCCAGTCGAAGAATCACACGACAACCCCCAGATGTTGTATCCGTTGGCTGCCATGTTTCCATTCGAGTCCAGTGTGCCATCACCGATGTTGCCGATCTGACCAATGAGACCACTGTCGGCCTCCATCCAAGTGCCGCTATCACCATTGTCAGTGGAACGGTAAATTCCCGAAGTCCATCCTTGAGGATCACCATTGCCAGTACCAGCGATAATTGTTCCTCTCGGCGTGAAAGTAATAGCACGAAAACCACCAATTGGAGGATTAAGTACATTGAGCCAGTCCGAACCGTTATCGATTGAACGATAAACAGATCCCCCAAAACCAGTTGCCACGAACATATTACTATCCTTTATGCTTATCGCTAAAGGACCGGTAGAGTTGAGGCCCTGCACAGAATTCCAAGAATTGCCGTTATCAGTGGAATTGAAAAGGTCACCTCCTGTTCCCAAGAACAATGTTCCATTTGAATTTGCCTCAATGGCATATGCGGATGCAAATGGCATATTGGCGCCCTTGAGACCATTCATTAAATGAACCCAGGTGCTTCCTCCATCAGAAGAGCGATAGAGGTAATCAGTTCCGGTACCAGCGAAAATATTTCCACTTCTATCAACAAAGAGGGAGGCGACGGCAGCGTTGATTTTTCCACCATCGAGGATATTTTTCATTTGGAATTTTGTGGTAACGTTCGTCTGACTCCAAACCGCTATTGGCCAGATGCTCGCGAGGAGCACCAAAGCAAAAAGAATGATTCGCTTCACTTTCTTAACGCTCCTTTCTGAGCTTTCTGTTAAGCAATCAGTTATTGAGAAATGACAAGCAAGGATTTATTTAACTTCATCCTTGGCTGTTAAGTATTATACCACAAATCGCTGAAAAATGGAAGGGGTAGATTTACTTCAAAAATGCTCGTATTTTCACGTAGTATGTTGTATTGGGACTCAAATTATTTATTGTTTGTGAATATGTAGTATTTGATGAAGTTGCATCCAATTTCGGTATTATAAACCATCCCCTCACTGGATTACTCGACGTGGCATACAACACCTGCGCACCACCGGCGTAGCTCTGTGGGTTGTACCATTGCACGGTGAAACTATTTGCCGAAACGGCGGTCGTTGTTACGCCGGTTGGCCACTGGTTGCCGCCAGTCACGTTTGCCGTCGTGACGCAGTAGCTCGATCCGCACCAAGACATTTGTCCCAGGACGTTCACCGGCGTTGTGGGAGTCTTGCTCCCGAAGTTGCCGGTCGAGGGGTTGTAGGAGATGCCGCTCAAATCAACCCAGCCGTCCCAGGAACTGTTGCCGCCGTTGAAAGCGGGGAACCGGGCGTAGCCGGAGAGTTGATTTTTCGCCGGATTCAACTTCGGAGCGCAATTCGGAGCTCCCGTTGGGCAGCCGTTGAAGTCACTGGTGTTGAACGACAGCCAGCCGTAGCCATTCCCGCTCCACGCGTACCCGGAAAGGTTATTGTTCGAATCTATGTACACGCCATACTGATTCGAGTCGGTCGGCGAGGTATTCGAACTGAATTTCACCCAGCCGATGCCCTGGTAGGTTGCTCCGCCCGTTTTCGCGTTGAAATATTGTCCAAGACCCCAGACAGCCGAGATCCCATAGCCATCAACTTCGTAATAGTACGGCATGATGTTGCTCAGATTACTGTCGGTGAAGGTATGCGTGCTGCCGGGATTCAAATTAAAGGAATCTATTTGAGTTTTCCCGCTGCATCCGAAAGCGGAACTGTATCCGGAGCACCGATAGATGGTTCCCTTCCATACATCATTCGGGTTGACCACGGAGATCGTAACGCTGTTCGCCGAAGCGCTCCCGGTGACCGAGAAGGGCACCGACGGAGTTCCATAGAAACTCGACGATCCCATCTTTTGGAAATAGCCGTTGGTTATCGTCCCATTGACATTGGCCCAGGCATACCCCGAAAGCGATTCTTTCAGATTCAAGTTGATGGAACCCGATGTCACGGGACCGGTGATATTCCCGCTCCCGTCCTTGAAGGCAACGCTGTAAACATGAGTTGCGCTGAGCGGCGCCGTAGTGTCGTAGTACGACGTCGCCGTAGAACGCCCGAGAGACACGGTGTATATCTGTGTTCCGTCCCGGTATACAACGTAGGTCCCCGACGAAGCATTTTTGACCGTCGGCCAGGAAAGATACACCGTCCCCTGATTCGCGGTCGTCGAGGCATAGACCACATTAGCGGTCATGGAGGATCCGCTGAAACTCGGTAGAGGCGGCACCACTTTCGTGAAATTCGCCGTGAGAGCGCCCGATGCGGTACTCCCCGTATCATTGATAATCTTGCACGTTGCGTTGGTCACCGGGTAGCAAGAATCCAGAGCGATGCCCGTACCGCTCCAGCTGGAAAACGTGTAGCCGGATGCGGGAGTAGCAGTGAGAGTGATATTTTGCGGAGGCGTAAATTTCAAATTGGTGCTGCACTGCGTCGATCCCTCGCCGCAGTCTATGGCAGTTACCCCGGCGCTACTGTTTACCGTCGTGATCATGCCGGCATTATTATTGGCGCTTCCATTAGCGGCTAACTGAACGGTCAAATTATTCGATGGCGGCGGCGACGGCGGCTGATAAGCTTGGGTGAAATCAGCCGATACGGCCGCGTTATAGACGTCATCCACGATCCAGGTCAACGAGCATGCGCTCGTATTCGGCGTTCCGCTGCACGCGCCGCCCCAGCTTGAAAATTGGTATCCACTTGCGGGCGTTGCCGTCAAAGTAACCGTGATATTGCCGCTGCCGACTCCCCCGCTGCATCTCGTGCCGGTCGTGCCGCAGTTTATGATTACCGTTCCGCTCTGGGTTTTACCAACCACCGAACCAGCGACCGTCCCGCTGCCGCCGTTCAATGTTATCGTAACCGACAACTGCCGCGTCGGTTGCGGAGGCGGCGGAGGCGTCCCGCCTCCCCCCCCCGTTCCTCCGCCATCCGGGGGCAATGGCGCTACCGCGGACACGCCATGCGACATCATAACGGACCCTACGCCGATGGCCGCGATCGCGATGAAAAAGATGAAAAATTTTTTATTCGACAATTTCATTATGGTTTAGCACAGTAAATGGTTCCAAACGGTATCGTTACTGAGTTGCTGGGGTTTCTCGTTGTTACATTTTCCTTCACTCCTACCAAGAGATAACCATTGGGGCAGGTTACAGCATTAACACAGGTGCCACCCTGAGATTGAGGACAACTGGTAACACTCTTTTTAATTACATTACTCCACTGCTGATTTTTCAGTTCAAGCTGGCCGACGTTTAACGTTGCTGTGTTGTATGACGGATCATTGGGGTTTACGTCGCATTGATAGAATTCCAATAAATCGCCGTTGTACGACTGCGCATTGACCGACGGACAGGAGGACCCGGATCCGGTATACAACCATTTCCTCAAGAGAATAATATTGCCCTTGGTATTTGAGTTACATAAATTGTTGTCGATGATAGTCTGCGGCGGTAACCCGGATAAACATTGGTTGTTGTTACTGGTATCGGTATAACATTTACCTCCGTGTTGCTGGCAATACTGAGATGTATAATCCTTTATATTCGGTAGCCCACTCACCGACGGCCAGTTCCCAATGCTCAACCGATCGTACCCCGGTCCCGGCACGCCTCCCCGATTGCGGTCGCTGATCAGCACCGTCCCGTCCGATCCGTTAATATCAAAAGAGTTGATCCAGGCGATAGACCCGTCATTGCTGATGGTGCCGTTGCCGAAATAGAGATCGGAGGGACTGAAACTGATCCGCATGGGTTGATAGTCGGGCAACTGCGAGATCAAATTATCCGGCATCCACGAATTCGCGGATGAATCATAGTGAGCACCGACCGTTATGGAACTTGTGGTACCTATGGCATCCAAGACCATCGGCATGGAAGATGGTGTATTATTACCCAATAATAATTCACCTACCGTTCCCGTCTGCTGTAACGGCGCCGTCCCGATGCCGATATTGAGCGGTGTCGAGGAAAAGGGACTGGTGCCGGACGCTTCCGACCATGCGGCGAGAGGACTCAAATCGTTGCCGGGCGTGCTTAACGCCAGTGTCGTGCCGACCCAAGGGACGTCGAATAGACCCAAGGCCCCGTTCACGTATCCGCTGTTACTAAAAAGGATTGCCGGGGAGGAAACGGAGAACGTGATAGTTCCTGAATTCACATCGACCGACAATGACCCACTCTTCGCTTGAGAAAAAGGCCCTGCGCTGATCGGTTCCGTGGAGCCAATGTCACTCGGCGGAGCGGCGATTGGTTCGCTGTAGGCAATGGCCTTCAAAGAAACAAGCACGCTGACCCCCAGGCCGGAAATTATTATGATGAAACTTATTATCTTATTTTTTTGCATAATCATAGTGTCCGCTGATTGTCTTAAAACGGCTGCCACAATTTTTCGCACTGGATTATGGGGACAACTCCGTTCGCGGTTTTATTCGTATCTCCGACGACATTAGCAAAGAAGCCCTTGGGGCATGTTGCCCAACTGTTCGGATAATATCCGCTCGTCGGCGTCGGATCGGTATCTTGTGGCATAAGGTAATGAAGATTGCTGCCCGTAGGAGTCGTACCTGTAAAGACCTCTTGCTTCAAGCGGCTACAACCATTCGCTTGAGCTAAGGAGCTTGTTGCCGGCCAAAAGATAAGATTAGCGCTCGCGGGACTCTGGCCGCACTGCACGGCAACACTCTGCAGTTGACTCTTCCAATCAGTGGTCGGTGTCGAAGCCCACCATCCGCTCCACATTGGATTCATTACGTTAATGTCATTTGCTCTCACGAGGGTTCTCCCGCCCGCCTGCACTTCCTGATATACATACCATTCATACGTACCATCTGGATTATTCAGATAGCCATACTGTCCTACATTATAGGTATTGGAGGATCCTATATACGTTGATATTTCAGCAGAATAAGTCTGACCCGGGAAGATCTTAAAAAATTCGTCGGGCTTATTGAGATCCAAAAATATCGCCCCTGCTGGTTTGGTAGTTTGGAAACCAACATCGTGAAAAGCGAATGTCGCTTCACCCGTCGGCGCGCCGATTGTTACATTCGTGCTACTTGCAAAAGGTATCTTGATGCCGTACCGGAACCGATTTTTCAAAGCAACTTGGGGATCGTTCACATTCGGTTTCGGCCCTGCCACCGCGATGCCCAATCCGTTGCCGAGAGATCCTCCGAAGAGAATCCCAAAAGAGGATGCGTTCGGATT
This sequence comes from bacterium, assembly GCA_021824045.1. Lineage (GTDB taxonomy): Bacteria > Patescibacteriota > Minisyncoccia > UBA6257 > GWB1-50-10 > JAKAHT01. The sequence continues at coordinate 51,955 of JAKALR010000003.1, forward strand.
GAACTCATTCCAATCCCAGTTGATAATAGTTCGATCCGGTGTCGAAGTGGCGTACGCATTGAAGAGAATGCCGTTCTCGGTGCCGCTCGGATTCTGATAGAAAGAAGCGTTCGGCGTCGAGGCAGCGCAATTTATCATAATGCCGGAATTAACGCATCGATCCGGATTCGGCATGAGTCCCCGAATACTCAAGGTGCTGGAGCCGATAGGCATGTTGTTCACCGCAGGATTTGTTTCAATAACCAGATCGTTCGGCGAATAGAGACCCGTTGTTGTCGCAAACCAGGAAAGCAAGTTGGCATTCCCCCCCGAACTTGAAAGAATACCGAAGATCCCGTTGGAAAATTGCAACATCGCATTCGATCCGGCGGTATTCCACTGCAACGCTTCGCCGGTTACCGAGTTTCCCACCGAGAAATTCAGCGATGAAGAAGCAAAATTCAAGGGACCGCTTTTGATCTGATCGACTAAGGAAGTGTCCAGCGGCACTTCAACTGCCAGGGCAGTGAGGGTTCCCGCCGCAAGAGCGGCTATTACGACGGGCAGAAGATATTTTTTCATGATTGGAAGCATTAGAAGGATTGGAATATTTGAGTACAGTGGATACTCGGGAGTGTATTCGCCTGAAATTTGATAGCATCGATGTAGTATCCATTCGGACAAATAATCGGCAGTCGCCCCCCGCCAACCAAATCCGTCCCTATGGTATTAGCAGGAGTTATACTACTGTCAACGCTCTTAACGAAGTTGGTGATATCCGTATTGCCGCTGGGACTCTGCAAAATAATCCCATCTCCACTGTTATTCCACACCACTAAGTCCGAGGATAATGATGCATTCGCATCCATCGAGGGGTTCTCAGCGATTTGACCAACCGTTATGTTCGCGAAACTCGGCTTTCCCATCGATCCTTTCAATATATCCACATTGCCATTCGCGTACACCCGCACAAAAGCGCCGGATGAAAAATTGCCATATCCTCCGCCGCCCAGGAGTGTGGACCCATCAGTCACGTCGCTCGCCAGATCAATAAAGCCGTTGACGTGATTCACGAAGATGCCGGAAAACGACACAATGTTCCCATTCGGCAACGTACCGCTCGGCGCGTTGTACTGGCCAAGCAACGAGCTTGTGGAAAAATACCCACCCGACAAGATAACCGGCCCCATGCCACTGTAATTCTGGGTTCCCAGGGGATTGGTATACATATTCAGCCCGCCGCTTCTGTCCGCGTTTAATACCGAAAAGTCGGGAACCATGAAATTTCCGCTCTCAAGATCGGCGATGGAACCCTGATTCGAAGCACCAGCAATAACCGACTCCGTAGAAAGAAACGTTCCGCTGGATGATTGCCAATTGTAGCCGAGAACCGACGAATAACCGCCGCCGGTAACTCGAATACCTTGCGAGTTAACATCGTAAACCATGGAACTCGTAACATTACCATTGCTGTCGATCCACTGGATGCCGGCAGGCGACAATTGCAACCGCAGTGGCTGAGACGCGCCGCCTATCATGAGACTGCCCGCCGCCGTTTGCGACGACGTGCCAGTATCAAGCGGCGGGTAAAACATTCCTAACGGCGGCTGAGTATTCGGAGCCGCATATTGGGCACTCACCGAAGAGTATCCCTCAAATCCTAAGACCACGAAGAGCACGAGGGCGAGATGAAAAAGCGGATTGGAGAAAAGTTTCTTCATGCGAACTTCTTTTAAAGCATTATAGCACATTTGCGCCACGAGAAATATGGTATAATGAGCACATGGAAATAATGACTCCAAAAAACAAAAAAGTTCTCACAATCCTCAGCCTCATCCTTCTCGTCGTCGTGATATTCATCGTTGGTTTCTGGGCTGGAAACCAAATCGGCATGCGAACGGGAACCGCGGAAGGGGTTCAGACAGCCGAAGCGCAATACAAACCGCTCTTGAACGTTGCATTTCCGGAACCGCCGGCCGTGCTTACGCAAACCAGGGCAAAAATAACTGGCATTGAGGGAAGTACTTTCACCATCTCAATGGATGATCCAAATGACTACCTCCCCCATCTTGATGGCTCCCCTAAGAAGCAAATTACGAAAACGGTTGTCATTAATCCCGGTACGCAAATCATAAAGTTAGACTACTCGAAAATGGATAAATCGGGAATGCCTCTTCAGTCTCCCCTTGCCATATCGGACTTGAAAACGGGCGACATAGTAACGGTCACCACAAATTCGAATATCAGGACCGACAATACGTTCGTTGCGAATCAAATCACTCTTGCGGTATACTAGCTTCCATGAATCTTATTCCGACGGTAATTGAAAAATCGTCTTTCGGCGAACGGGCGTACGATATCTACTCGCGCCTTCTCATGGAGCGGATCATTTTTCTCGGCGGTCCGATCATGGACGACGTTGCGAACAGCGTGATCGCCCAGCTTCTCTTTTTAGATCACGAGGACCAGAAGAAAGACATTAAATTGTATTTGAATACGCCGGGCGGATCCGTCACGGCGGGCCTCGCGATCTACGACACGATGCAGCATGTCAAGTCCCCGGTCTCGACAATCTGCGTCGGCATGGCGGCTTCGATGGGCGCGGTGCTCTTGGGCGCCGGGCAAAAAGGCAAACGGTTCGCCCTTCCCAATTCCGAGATTCTCCTCCACCAGGTGATGGGCGGCGCGGAGGGCCAGGCAATCGAAATAGAAATCACGGCGCGGCAGATCGTGAAGATGAAGGA
>JAKALR010000018.1 GCA_021824045.1 bacterium
TTCCGATCCGCGGGACTCCGGAAGAGCGTCGGCTCCACCGTCGGCTGGAGGGCGATCGTCGTGAAAAGCAAGAGCGGAAACGTGAGGAATCCCAGAATCGAAAATTTCCTCATGATTTCTGACGTTTCCGATTGGAACACCTGGGAAACCGTTTCGCTGTATGAGATGACCGTCACCCGGAGCGTTTCAAGGAGGTAATGAACCCGCGAAAAACTTCCCATGAGGTCGGAGAAGTAAATCTTCGACGGCGCGCCGTAGAACTCCTCACCGACCGTGAGGAGTGATTCGAGTGTCGATTTCTGCGACGCGGCGGTTATTTCGAATTCAAAGAGATCCCGCTTGATGTAGGAAATGTCCTCCAGGAGTTTTCGGTTCCCGTGATCGAAGAGCTTGTTGCCGACGGCATTCACTTTCTCTTCTACGTGCCGGAGTTGCCGCAGGGAAAATGAATTGATTTCTTGGAGAAGGTAATAGATTACCTGAGGAATACCCTGGATTTTCCCGTCGAGCCTTTGAGCCAGGTCGGACTTGAACTGTCTCGTCGGCTCGATATCTTCGTACGTGTAAGTTAAAATGATTTCTTTCGCCGCCAGAATGTCGATCTCCGTCCTCCGGGGCTTTTGTTCTTTCATTTCATAAATATGGAGGTGGTAGACGGCGAAAAGATAGCCGCCGTAGTTTTCTATTTTACTCCGATCGGAAGGCCGCTCGAGTTCCTTCAGGATGAGCGGATGGACTTTCATAAGGGAGAGCGTTTCCTCGATGTCCCGTTCGTCGGGATTCTGGAAATGGATCCACCGAACTTTTCCTATTTTTTCATCGTATTTTTTCATCCCGTGTTATTTGCTGAAATTCAATATGATATTGTTGACCTTTGGCGTCGAATCCTGGAGCAGATTGCTTTGAAGCATGACTTGGTACCGGAAATACCGGAAGTTATTGAAGAAAGTGGGATTGACGCAAATCGGGGTTCCCGGCGCCGGGCAGGAAGCCGAAATGCCTCCCGTTTGGCTTTGGGAGCAGGGAGCTCCGTACCAGTCAGCGTTCGTGCCGGAGGGTCCGAGGTAGTTCCAGGGACCGCTGGTGCTATTGGAAGCGGCAATTTGGAATCCAAGATTGGTCCCCGCAAGCCCGCACGAACCCTGCCACACGATGCTGTTTAAGGTGGCGGGAGCGCCGGCGTCAATAATGTAAGAAGTAAGATAGCCGACAGTGCTGGTTGATCGCCATGAAGTGCTGACGAGGTAGTTCGCCGTGCCGCAGGAACTGGTGTTGGCGCAGTTGAAGCTCACCCATCCGACGTCATCGTTCCACGCATACCCGTTGAAATTGCCGTTGGCATCCACCGTGACGCCGTACTTCACCACGCCCGGGCATTGGGAAGTATTGTTGCCGCCGCAGAAGCTCACCCATCCGACGGTATCATTCCATGCATACCCGCTCAAATTTCCGCTGGCGTCGGCTCCACTGCACGATCCATCGGTGTTATGGGTTGCGCTTGTGCCGTTGCAAATCCCATAGTTCGACACGCCGCAGATATTGCCGTTTCGGGTGGTCGAACAGTCGAGGGAAAGATCGCCGATCGAAGAAGTGGCGTAGCCGGTCACCCGGGTGCCATACACCGTCACCGTTTGAGAGCCGTAAAAATTCAACCAGCCGTCGGCGTCATTCCATGCATAGTAGCTCGGGGTCGTCGAACTGATGTTGGTCGCCGCCGCGGCCCGGTTGCCGCCCGCCAAAAAAAGAACGGCGGTCAGGAGAATGACGACGATGACGAGCGCCCAGAAAATGATTTTCACCAACTTCATCCCGTTAGAAGCAAATCGCGATCATTGCCGATTCGCCGATTATATTTTTTGTTCGACTACTCAATGTCATAGGTATAATATATTTCTCTAAGCAATCGTGGCTTCTCACGGGATTCATTGCTATTAATTATACCAGAAAAAGCGAGTATGCCCCCACACCTAAACAAAAGCGCGAAGCAGTCGTTTTCCGCGGACCGCCGGCAAGACGGATGATCGGGGAAAACCCTTGGTGGGGATTTCCGAGAGTTTTAGAGGAGTAATACTTTTGTTTAGGTGTGGGGGTATGCTATAATAAAAAAACATAAAAGGTCATTCTAAAAAAACAAAATGAAAAATAATCTCAATAAGATTTTACTAGCGGTCGTCGTGGTGCTTGTGGTGGCACTGGTTGTCATTGTGGGATGGAAGTATCTGGAAGGAGGCCCTTCGTATTACGCCGTGTATCTCAGAACGGGAGATCTTTACTTCGGTGAACTCAGTACGTTCCCGTCGTTCACGTTGAGCCACGTGTACATGCTCCAGGTCAATTCCCAAAACCAGCAGAATCCCGTGAGCATCCAGAAGTTCACGAATGTTTTCTGGGGACCGGAAGACTCGATGAGCATTAATAAGAATGATGTGGTGTGGTATACCCGCCTTGCTTCCGACAGCAAGCTCACGCAGCTCATCCAGACCAATCCGTCGCTCACGTCTCCGCAGGGCGCCGCGGGATCCGTGCCGGGTACCGCGAACGGGACTTCGACGTCCGGAGTGACGACGCCGCAATCAAGCACCGGCAAGTAGAAAAAAGAAGAAAATCGTTTTTCGCTATCCCGCGCCTGAAAAGAAAAAAGGCGCGGGATTTGTTATGATAGAGATGATGACTCATGAAAAAGCTCAGATAGCGCTTCCTTTCATATTGCTGGTTAGTGGTATAATTATTGAAATCGTAGTCGCCGGTTCACTCACATCCTATTTCGCGAGCGGTTCCGGTTTCAGCGAGCGGCTCCAGGCACGGGCCTCGTCGGTGGCGTATTCCGGAATCAATGATGCCCTGATTCAGGTGGCCAAAAACAAGGATTTCGGCGCTCTGAACCCCAGTTACGGAATTAACGTCGAAGGCGATACGGCAACCGTGAGTTTCCAAAGCTCGCTTTCGAACGGCTACTACACCTATACAATAACATCAGTCGGCATCGCCGGAACGAGACAGGTGAAAATCGTCGCGGTCGCGATTGTGAATGATTCGACGGGCCAAGTCCAGCTGCAGTCGCTGAACGAAGTGGCCGTTCAATAATATGGCAAGAAAAATTTTTAAAAAAATCATCAGGTTTCTCGAAAAGCTAAGTTCCAAACCGAGAATAGACGGTATGGAAATCACCGACAGCGCCCTGAAATACGCGTTTTTCGAAGAAGGGGAAGCAAAGACCATCGCCGTGAAGCTTCCGCCCGGCGCGGTGTCCGACGGAAAGATAACTGATAAAGAGCAGATCGTCGCGAGTCTCAAGCAGTTGAAGCGTTTCCTCCTCCCGCCGAAGAAAGACGATATTCTCCGGGTGAACGTCGTTCTGCCGGCCTCCTTGGTTTTCACGCAGAGCTTTTCAGTGCCGAACGTCAATCCCAACGAATTGGAGGAATCCGTCAATTTGAATCTCCAAATGATATCGCCCATTCCCAAGGAAGAGGCGAACATGAGCGCGCAGATCATTTCCGAACGTGATTTCAATTATGAATTTCTGGGCGCTTTCGCGGACAAGAAGGAGATCGACGATTACCAGTCGGCGCTCATGGAAGCGGGTTTTGCGCCGGTTTCGTTCGAGTTTCATGCGATCGCCCTTTCGCGGTTTTTGCGGAAGACGTTCGTCGTGTCGAAAGATTTGATTCTGGTTTTTGAACTCTCATCCGAAGGAATCGATTTGTTCCTCATGAAGGACGGCAACATCTATTTCAGTTACTTCAGGTCGTGGCGGTCCATCCAGGGGGGCGCGTCCTCCATCGCGAAGGAAACGTTGGAATCGGTAGTGGCGGAAGAATTGCGGAGAGTTTTGAACTTTGCTTCGGGGAAATTCGGTATCTCGCCCACGTCGGTGATGTTCCTGTCGCCCGGTTTCGAAAAGGAAATCACGGCCATTGTCGGCTCGTTCGGATTGAAGTCGGCGCCGATTGTCGCCGCGCAACTGAAAATTTCTCCGGTTTTTTACTCCACCGCCGGCGCGGCGATGCGATGGCAGAAGGATGACGAAATCGGCAGCTTTCGGGCTATTAATCTCGGGGGAGAAGATTTGTCGAGGGCGATTTACGACGAACAAATCATCAACTTCCTGTCATTGTGGCGTGGCGTTGTCGCGAGCGTTCTTTCCTTTCTCCTTCTCGCCTATATCATCGGGGCGGTCTTTGTCATCGATCAATATAAATCAATCACCGCGAACGTGGCCGATTTCACGCCGCCCCTCGATCAATCGAAATTGGTCGATCTCGAAAACAAAGCGAGCGCGTTCAATGCCACCGTCGCGGAATTGATGAGCATCCGGGGGGCGAACCAGGACTACTACGCTCCCTTGAGGCACCTCCTCGATATTTCCAACGCGAACAAGGTGAAAATACTGTCGATCAGCATCACGTCGATCACGTCGCCAATCACATTTTTGGCGAACGCGGCGAGTTACGATACGGTCCTCTCGTTCAAGAATGCGCTTGCCGCCGACCCCCTGTTTACGGGTGTTGATGTACCACTGACGCAGATCATCACGGAAAGCGACAATTCAATCGACTTTTCAGTTTCCTTTACGTTCAATCTCTGAAGCGATTGCGCGGAAGACTTCGGTGAAAGCAGCCGCTTCCGCGGCGCCGATTTTTTTCAAGACGAAGTCGCCCGCCTTTTTTCTCGCTCGCTCGCCGGGTTCCCGTATTCCGATTCGTATTCTCATGAAATCTTTCGTCTTGAGATTCACCATCAGCGAAGCGACGCCGCGGTGTCCGGCGGAACCTCTTCCGGATTGGATCCGATATTCGCCGATTGCGAGGTCGGCATCGTCGTGCGCGACGGCAATATCCTCGGGCTTCAGTTTGAAAAAGGCGAGCATCTTTTTGACGGCTCGGCCGGACTCATTCATGGAAGTATCGCTTTTCGCGAAAAGCAGATCGCGGCCCTTGGAGTAGCGGAACAAGTCCGTTCTTTTCCACGCAGCCCCTTCACCCGCCAAGAAGTCGACGAACCGATACCCCGCGTTGTGGTAGGTATCAGCGTACTCCCGGTCGGGGTTGCCGAGGCCGACGATGATCCGTACATTTGCAATTTTGTCGTCCATTGAATAAAATTTACCCAGTAGTGAAAACTCGACGGAAGCAACTTTCGATATCCTCCATTATATAACGCCCGAAGCGAAGAAACACCATGGGTGAATTGTTGGAGCTTCCCGACGAGACAGAAATCGAATTTCTACTACTGGGTTATACATCAAGAGCGGGAAAATAATGAGAAAGGTACTCTGGTCAATCTTGGAAATGCTCGAGACGATCGCCATAGCCGTGGCGGCCGTCATTTTAGTGCGAACTTTCGTCGCGCAGCCGTTTTTGGTAAGCGGCTCCAGTATGATCCCGACGTTCCAGAACGGCGACTATCTCCTGGTCGACGAATTGACGTACCACTTCAGGGCACCCGAGCGGGGAGAGGTGATCGTTCTCAAGTACCCCAAAGATCCGAGTGAATATTTCATCAAGCGGGTGATCGGATTGCCCGGCGAGACGGTGATCATTCAGAGCGGTCATGTCACCGTCGTGGATCAGGGGAAGAAGATTGTCCTCAATGAGCCGTACATCGATCAGCCGATGGTGGCGCAGAGTTTCACGGAGACGCTGGGTCCCAATGAATATTTCGTGATGGGCGATAATCGAAATTACAGCTATGACTCGAGAAGCTGGGGGCCGGTCCCGTCGAGCGACATCGTGGGAGTGGTCCGGCTCCGGTTGTGGCCGATCCAAACCGCAGAAGCTTTCGGTGCCCCATCGTACGGGACGTCGAGCACAATCGTTGCAAGTAGTACCGCGGCCGCGCAATAACGAAATGAAAACCAAGCAAAAAAATCACGAAGTATTGTGGGGACTCGAAGCCATGCCGGACGGCCTTCCCAAGGCTCAGGGATACTGGCGGCAGCTCCACGAGACCGGAAAAGCAATCAGCGAATTGCACGATTTCAATCTCATCAATCTGTCAGCCCTGGAAAAATACGATATTCTCGAGAATGCGTTCGGGAGTGATAAAAGTATTCTGGAGGATGAAGTTTTTTCGCTCAAGGCCGGGAAGGTGAAGGCGGCGCTTCGGTTCAGTTTCCGTGAATCGGTCCTTCGGAGTTTTATTGACAATAAACTGGCATACTTCGCGTACCCCCTGAAAGTTTTTTACTCCGGTCCGGTGTTTCGGGATGTCGTCCCCGATGAATACTTTCTGAGGCAATTCCATCAGATTGGATTCCAGGTTGTCGGCGAAACCGATCCCATCTACGACGGCGAGGTCATCATCGCGTTCTATGATTTTTTCAAGAGCCTGAAGTTGAACAACATCATACTGAAAATCGGCAGCTCCGGTTGTCACACCTGCCGCGGCGCTTTCAAACACAAACTGCAGAACTACTATCGGAACAAACTGAAGGATGTTTGCAAGCCATGCGCCAGGAACTTCGACATCAACCCGTTTCTGCTCTTGTCCTGCGATCACGAAGAGTGCCGGGCGGTGCGGTCGGAAGGGCCGATCATTTTCGATTACCTCTGCCAGAGCTGCAATAACCACCTGAAGTCGGTTCTTGAGTTGGTCGAGGACAACGGCATCGCGTACGAACCGGACGCGAACCTGGTTTCCACGAGCGAGCTCAACAACCGGACCATTTTCGAATTCCGGACGCCTGAAATGCCCCACCCCCTCGCGTTCGGGTGCCGCTATGACTACCTCGCGGAGGAGATTTTCAAGAGGCCGATCCCGGCTGTCGGCGGCAACGTTGGAGTCGAGCGGACCATCGAGGCGATGAAGCGGCAAAATATAGAACCGCGTTTCAAGTCAAAGCCGAAAGTGTTCTTTCTGGTCATCGGCGATCAGGCCAAGAAGGGAGCTTTGAGACTCATGAATAAATTGAGGTTGTCGGGCGTCGCCGTCGTTGAGATGGTCGGCAAGAAAACCCTGAAGGCGCAGATCAAGACGGCTGAACGGATGGGTATCCGACTGGCGCTCCTCCTGGGGCAAAAAGAAGTTTTCGACGGGACAGTTATTCTCCGGGAAATGACGTCGGGCATCCAGGAAACCATCCTCGTCGACAAGCTTGTTGAAGAAGTAAAGAAAAGGCTCAATAATAATAACGATTGATTATGGATCCCGTGAGAAACCGCAAACGTATGAAAAAGATCATTACCCACAAAGTCGAATTAACCGCGCATCATAGGCGGTCGCTTATGAAGAAGGCGTTTTGTTTCTAACGGGATGGATTGCCTGTTTTGTAAAATAGCGAACAAGGAAATTCCCGCTCTTGTCGTGTATGAAGACGACGCGGCGCTCGGTATTTTGGATGCGCATCCCCGGGCGCCGGGCCACACGATGGTTATTCCGAAAATCCATGCCGAAAATATCCTGGACCTGCATGAGGAATCGGTGGGGCCGCTCTTCCGGGCCGTGAAGGAAACGACCGCGCTGCTCCAGCGGGCGCTTGCCCCGGATGGATTCACTCTGGGCATCAATCACGGCAAGGTCTCCGGACAGTCGATCGACCATCTCCATATCCACATTCTGCCCCGGTGGTCCGCCGACGGCGGAGGATCGATTCACAGCGTCGTTTCGAATCCGCCACGGGAGACATTGGAAGAAATCAGGGATAAAATAGTGGGAGGAAGGTCGAATAAAAAATAATCAAAAAAACATGATTGAAGTCAGAAAAAGAAAAAATGAAAGCGTCGGATCGTTCTTGTACCGGTTCAACAAACGGGTTCAGCAAAGCGGTGTCCTGAAAGAGGTCAGGAAACGGAAAACGGCGACCCGGTCCGTGAACCGGAGAAAACGGAGAATGTCAGCCGTTTACAAGGCCGAAAAAGCGCGCGACGTGAAGAAAAAGAGGAAGCTCGGATATAAATAATTCAAAAAAGCCATGGGCTTGAAAGAAAAGATAAACGAGGATTTGAAAGGAGCGATGAAATCCCGGGATGAATTCACAATCGGGACGCTCCGCTTTTTACTTTCGAGCGTTCAAAGCAAGGAGATCGAGAACAGGGGAAAGGGGCTCGGTGAAACGCTCACCGAAGAAGAGGTAGCGGAGGTGCTGAAAAAAGAAGCAAAAAAAAGAAGAGAATCTTTCGAAGTTTATACCCGCGGCGGGAGAAACGATTTAGCCGATAAGGAAAAGCAAGAGCTCAATCTTATCACGTCATACCTGCCGCCGGAGATGTCCGACGGTGATTTGGAGAAAATCGTGGACGAAGCGATCGCTGCGGTGCGGCCCGCGGGGCCTCAGGATTTCGGCAAGGTCATGGGCGAAGCGATGAAGCGGGCGAAGGGAACAGCCGACGCCTCGCGCGTTTCCCGGATGATCAAGCAAAAAATAGGAAACTGATCTATGCCCAAGAACGTCGTTTCCGTTTTTCCTCTGGAAAGAAAATTTAAAGCATTGGAGAGAGCAGTCCGGGAGGCGGCTCTCTTTTCGTTAAAACAACTGAAGCAAAAGGGTATTGCCGTCGAGATATTCCTCGTTTCTGATAAGGCGATGGCGTCGTTGAACTGGAAGTACCGCGGGAAGCGGAAACCGACCAACGTCTTGAGTTTCGAAACTCCCTATCCGGTGCCGCGCCCCGATTTGGGAAATGGCCGATTCGTGGGAGAAATTTTTCTGGGGCCGGACTACGCGAAGAAGAAAAAAGACGAGTTGGAATTTTTGGTGATTCACGGCATTTTGCACCTCTTGGGTTATACCCACGAGAGCGAAAAAAAGAGTATAATAATGAGTATCTTGGAACATAAAATCTGGAATCAACTATGCCGGGCAGTGAAAACTCAATAAAATTTCTTCGCTCCCGAGAATCAACTTTTCGTCACGAGAAATGAAAAATAAAATATAACCATGCAAAGTACATCAACAAGTCGAGATCGAGTACGATTGAGTTTCTACTACCCGGTATGTCAAAAATCTTAACGAGCCTCGATCTGGGATCTTCGCAGTTCAAGGGAATTGTCGCCGAAGAAAAAAAAGACGGATTACTGTCGGTTATCTCCGCCTTCAAGCAGCCGTCGGCCGGGTTCCGGAAAGGAGTGCTCGTTGATTTCGAAGAAGCGGCGGATTCGCTCGGAGAACTTTTCCAAGATATCCAGAAGATGTACAAAAAAGCGGCGCGGAACGTTTTCATCAACGTTCAAAGCGAGCACATCAAGCCCCGCCCGTCGAGAGGTGCGGTTGCCATCGCGAACGTCCAGCGGGAAGTGAAGAGCGAGGACGTGGAAAAGGTAAACCAGCTTTCACTGGCGTTCAAGGCAAGTCCCAATTCGTTCGTTCTCCACAATATCATCAAGGAGTACGTCGTCGATGACATCGGCGATATCCTGGATCCCCTGGGAATGCCGGGGAATCGTTTGGAGGTGGAAACCCTGATCATCGAAGGGGTCTCTTCGCAGGTGAACCCCCTCATCAAGCTTTTCGATGCCGTCGATGTTTCGATTGGGGGATTGGTTTTCAGTCCCTTGGCCGCCGCAGAAGCGGTGCTTTCCAAGAAACAGAAAAATCTCGGCGTCATGCTCATCGATTTCGGATTCGGAACGACGAACATTGCCGTGTACGAGGAGGGAAAAATTCTCCACGCAAAAACGATCCCCATCGGATCGTCGTATATCACGAATGACATCGCAATCGGCCTCAAGATTCCCATCGAACTGGCCGAGAAATTGAAGCTGAGCTACAGTTCGGCGACGTCGTCGGGTGTCGGGAAACGGGACATCATCAAACTCTCCGACGTTGACGGCAAAAGCGAGGGTGAAATATCGAGAAAATTCCTTTCCGAGATCATCGAGGTGAGGGTTGCGGAAATACTGGATTTAATAAATAATGAAATCAAGGCGATCGGTCGAAACGTGCAACTTCCCGGAGGGGTGGTAGCGACCGGCGGCGGCGTCAAGCTCTATAAAATGGATGAGATTTTAAGGGAGGAAATGAGACTGCCGGCGCAGGTTGGCTTCCCGAACCTTTCACGGTTCGAAATCTTGAATCCTGCCCATAAAGAGCTGATTGACGACCCGGAGTTCGCGGTCGCAGTGGGCCTGATGCTCAAATCATCCGAGGATGGCATTCGGTCGGTGCAAAAAATAAGGTCAATTAAAGATTTCTTGAGGAATTTACTTCCTTAAATGAAGTTCTCACTATGACTAAAAAATCAAGAAAAGCAAAGCGGGCTCCGAGGAAAAGGATCGGGGCGACGGGGTCGGCCGGCGTCAAAAAAATGGACGGCATCACGAAGATCAAGGTTGTCGGCGTCGGCGGTTGCGGCGGAAACGTCGTGACGCGGATGATGATGGGGGATCGCCCGCGCGGCGTCGAGTTCGTTGCCATCAACACCGACAAACAGGATTTGGATTACACCTTGGCGCACAAGAAGCTGTATATCGGGAAGGCGCTGACGCGGGGACTTGGCGCCGGTATGAATCCGGAAATCGGAAAACAAGCCGCCGAAGAAAACCGATCGGAGATCGGTGAGATGTTGGAAGGAGCCGATATCATCTTTTTGACGGCCGGCATGGGAGGAGGAACCGGAACGGGCGCGACGCCGGTTATCGCCGAGATCGCGCGAGAGAAAGGGATCTTGACGCTCGCCGTCGTCACGAAGCCGTTCTCGTTCGAAGGAACGCAACGGATGACGATCGCGCAGGACGGGATCAACCGGCTGCGGGATAAAGTCGACTCGTTGGTCATCATTCCGAACGACCGGATCTTCACGATTATTCAAAAAGACACACCGGTCACGAAAGCATTCTCGTACATCGACGACGTTTTGAAACAAGCGGTCCACGCACTTTCGGAACTCATCAACATGCCTGGCATCATCAACGTCGATTTTGCGGACATTAAATCAATTCTCAAGGAAGCCGGCACGACTCTGATCGGCATCGGGACGGCATCGGGGCAGGATCGCGGCATCAAGGCGGTGGGAGCCGCCATCAATTCGCCGCTCCTCGAAGTGACTCTCGACGGCGCGAAAGGAGTTCTCTTCTCAATCGCGGGTTCCCGGGATTTGAAAATGTCGGAGATCAACGACGTCGCGAAAGCCATTTCCGCCAATTTGGATTCGGGAGCGAAGGTGATCTTCGGGGCGTACTACGACCGGAGCTTGAAAGATAAAGCCATCAAGGTCACGGTTATCGCAACCGGCTTCAATGGAATGTTTTCCGAAAAGCGCGCGGTGCCGAATCTCTTCATGATCGGTGAGTCGCCGAAGAACGCCGCCGAAAGTTCGAATAAAAAGGAATCGGAATCAAAAAAACAAGCCGTCGTCGAAATTTTCGAAGAAACTAATCAAGGGGAAATTGAAAGACCAATGAGGGAAAATAAAACGGAAAAACAGGAACCTTGGGAGATCCCCACATTCCTTCGGAAAAAGAAAAAATAATACCCGGTTTTCGTCAAATTTTCGACCAAAAAATCCGCCGATGAGGCGGATTTCTCGTCAGGGGGAGTTATCCACTTCTGGGGGGATTGCAACGGGATTAAAATTATCAATACCTCAAAGGAGTTTACCCCGCACCGAGCCAAGCGCTGCAACGCTTCGTCGTTTCCGAGAAGAATCAGTGATCGATGGAAAGCAAAAAAGAAGAACCAAGAGTGAGGTGATAAACTTGGTGAGTGCGTTGGAAGCGAAGCGCTTGATCTGGTGACGGGGTTTAAAAAAGTCGGGTCAAAAATTTAACATTTTTCAAAAACAAGATGTCATTTACGTCGGTGAAGAAGCGAGAAGGTCAGGTCGTTCCCTTTGACGAGGAGCGGATAACCAAAGCGATCGCGAAAGCGATGAAGGCGACGGGGGAAGGGAGCGAAAAAGATGCCGCGAGCGTTTCGGAGAAGGTTGTTCGGTCCCTCGGCAAGAAATTTTCTTCCGATCACGTCCTCGGCATCGAGGAGATCCAGGATATGGTGGAAGAAGAGCTGATGGCCGGCGACTTTTCGCAGACTGCGAAGTCATACATCTTGTATCGGGAAGAACGCGCGAAACTTCGCGAGTCGAAGAAGACGATTCCCAATTACGTCCGCGACCTCGCGGTGGAAAGCAAAAAGTATTTCAGAAATCCGCTCGGGGAATTTATTTATTATCGTTCCTATTCGCGCTGGCTCGAAACCGAAGGGCGGCGGGAAACGTGGATCGAGACCGTTGAACGATACGTGGCCTTCATGAAAAAGAATTTGGGGAACAAACTCACCGATGAAGAATATGAAGAAGTGAAACAGGCGATTCTCCGGCAGGACGTCATGCCGTCCATGCGGCTCTTGTGGGGTGCGGGACACGCGGCCGAAGTGACGAATGTCACGGCATACAACTGCTCGTTCATTGCGCCGGCAAAATCGAAGGATTTCGGCGAGATCATGTATCTCTCGATGTGTGGCGCCGGCGTCGGATTTTCCGTCGAACATCAGAACGTCGAAGAACTTCCGCTCATCAAGCGACAGACGGGTAAAAAACTCTCGACGCACGTCATCGAGGA
>JAKALR010000019.1 GCA_021824045.1 bacterium
TTTGACCCCTTGGAAGAAGAGCCGTTTTTGATATCGCGGAGCGGCATCGAACTTTTCATGGAGTGCCCCCGCTGCTTCTACCTCGACAAACGGAAAGGCGTCGCGAGGCCGAACGGCTTTCCCTTCAGTCTGAACAACGCCGTCGACGCGCTTTTGAAAAAAGAGTTCGACACGCACCGATCCGCCGGATCCAAGCATCCGCTCGTGAAATCATACGGCATCGACGCGATCCCGTATGCCAACGAAAAATTGGAGGAATGGCGCGATTCGCGGACGCGGGGCATCAAATTCGTGCATGAACCGACGAATCTCGCCATCCACGGCGGGATCGACGACATCTGGGTGAATCCCCAAGGAGAACTTCACATCGTCGATTACAAGGCGACATCGAAGAGCGGAGAAGTCAGCCTTGACGCGCCGTGGCAGATCTCCTACAAGCGCCAAGTCGAGGTCTACCAGTGGCTTTTCCGGAAGAATGGCTTCAAGGTATCGGACACAGCATACTTCGTCTATTGCAACGGCAATGCCGACAAAGAAGCATTTGACGGCAAACTTGAATTCGACGTGAAGATCATTCCATACGACGGAAACGACGGATGGGTCGAAGGGGCGCTCCACGACATCAAGAAGATCCTCATGACCAATGAAACTCCCGATCCCGACCCGGATTGCGATTACTGCAAGTACCGGTTCGCGATGAAGAAGATTGAAAAATAGCGATGAACCTGAAGATCAAAACACTTCTCATCCTGCTCGCGATCCTTATCGTGCTCTTCGTCGCCGTGAGCTTCATCGCCCCGCCGCCGACGATGATCGGCCATTGACACTCCCCGAGAATTTTTGATACTCTGAGGGGAGTTCCAAGTACGTAATCATAGAGAAGAGAGGTTGCGGCGTCCTGAGTTCCTACCAAATCCATTTGCATTTTGAGACACTCTGTTTCCCCGCAATACCACCCCGTAGCACCTCCTACCGAAAGGCACTGTTCAAAGCAAACCTCAGGGTAACCTCTCTCTTATTTTTTCTCAAATTAGCCTCTCCGGGGGCTATTTTTCTTACTTGACAGAACGCTGACCTCTATAGTATCGTACGGGTAAACAGAAAGTTGTTTTACATATACAGAGACTGCCGCAGACGACATCTTCCGTTTTCCCCCACCACACAACTCACATACCTATACAAACGGAAATTATGCGGCAGTCTCAAAATTTTCTGCACCCGGCAGAACGGCGGAGACCCTCGAGATTTGAGAGGCGGCATCTATGAAGCTGTCCGTCCGAGAGGACCCTCCACCCATGTACCACTCCCTATGCGCTCATGATCTGAGTTGCGGGGAGTGGTTTTTTATTGTAAGATAATGAGGCATTTTTGCGGGATCGTCTAATGGTAGGACACATGCCTCTGGAGCATGGTATCTTGGTTCGAATCCAGGTCCCGCAGCTATCCTTCGCTAAAGCTACGGAATAGCATGCACTTTCCAGATCTGCTTAATAGGACTTGAAAGAGATGTGGTCGTGCGCGCCGGACATCTTGTGATAAAAGTCCAGTTCCGCATTGGCGTTCCTCGAGGCGAATACAATCTGGTCCATCCCTTCCCACAGCAAGAACCACGCCGCGGGCTCCAGAAGCACGACCAAAAACGAAAGGAGAAAATTCTGGGAGGAATTCTTGAACAACGCGACGGTGGCAGCCAACAGACAGAGAACACCCAAGGCTACCATTTCCGCCCCGACTTTCTTCACGCGGTGTTTTTCGTTCAAGAGAAGGCTGTGGTGTTTTTTGAAATGTTCCGCTAAACGTTCTTTGATGACCAACTCTTCGTGTTCATTCCGCTGTTTTTCCGGCATAAGAAGGATGAGCTCCGTTTTCCCGTCATCCTTGTCGTGGGCGGCACGTTTCACCTCTTCGAGAAAATCAACCGAAAGGGCGCGCTTGGAATACGGCCGTACGTCGAAATCCGAAAAGATATCGCCGTAGCGATCCAGCCGGAGGACGATATCCGACGTTTCATCTTGTTCAACGGGCGAGTGATTCAGAAAGGCCATGAAGGTACTATAACGTTACAATAAATCCGATACCATGGGAAGATGTATGGGATTGCCGCCTTCGCGCTGTATCTTTCTCAGTTTCAATTTTCCGTCGCGGATCTCCGCCTCAAGGAGCTTCACCCTTTTTCCGTTTTCCCGAGTCCATGTCCCAGGCTCGGGATTCAAAGCTCGTATTTTCCGATCAACCGATGCGGCAATATCTCCGCCTTCTTGCTGTGCTTTCTTCAAATCCTCCTCGGAGACGAAAGCATCTTCCGGAGAGAATTTCTTCGTGTACGTCGCTTTCGTTTCGTCCTGGGGTTCGGGTTTTATTTCTCCGGCGACAAATTTCGGCATTGTTTCAACCAAGAGATCAGCCGAAAGTTCCGCCAACTTATCGTGCAGAATTGGGAATTGGGAATTGGAAATCGGAAATTCCAATTCTTGCGCAGTAAGAATCGGCCCATGGTCCACCTGCTTATCCATGAGGATCAGGGTCGTTCCGGTCTTTTCATCGCCGGAGAGTATCACGGACTGGATTGGGGTCGCTCCCCGGTAGCGGGGGAGAAGAGAGGGATGGACAACAATGATGCCTTTCGGAAAAAGATCAATTATCTCCTGGGGAATGATCTTGCCGTAGGAGGCTAAAACAGCGAACTCCGGCTCGCCCATTTCCCATTTCCCATTTCCCATTTCCCATTTTTCCGGCTGATAAACTTTAATGCCGTGTTCTTGCGCGAGAACCTTGACGGGCGGGGGAGTCATGACGCGCTTGCGGCCGGCCGGCCGATCCGGATTCGTGACCACCAGTGCGGGCGGTATATTCGCGTCGATGAGACGTTTGAGAATCATCTCTGCAAAACGCGGCGTTCCAAAAAATACATACTGCATAATTCTAAAACATCACCTCCCGAGCGCCTTCAGTGCTCGGGAGGCATCATTTCGACTTTGTGGAGTTCCTTCGCCTTATCGATGAAAAGCCCGCCGTCCAAGTGCCCGACCTCGTGCTGGAAGACCCGGGCGAGGAGACCCCACGCTTTTATTTTCATCTTCTTGCCGTCAACGTTCTGACCTTCCAGAATCAAGCGATAATGCCGCTCGACGGGGCCGAACGTCTCGGGAACGCTGAGGCACCCTTCCTCGATGGTTTCCATTTCCTTCGACAACTTGGCGAGCGTCGGATTGAAGATGGCGTAAAATTTCATATGCCCCTCACCATCCGGAACCTGGGCGACGAACATGCGATAGGGGAGCCCCACCTGGTTGGCGCTCAAACCTACACCGTCGGCTTCCTTCATCATCGTTCTCATCCTCCTCACCAAATCCCTGATTTCAGCCTTCGAATGTCCGGCAAAATCAAATTCCCGCGTTTTCGCGCGCAGGAATTTTTCATTGTCCTTGTCGGCGACCTCCAAAATTTTTTCCGCTATTTTGATCATTTTTTATCTTTTGCCCCGTCAAAGAGAACTCTCATGAAATATGCGCCTTTGTTTTTCACGTCTTTGTTTTCGGCGACCCGTTTCGCGATGCTCAAAAGCTCCTGCTTATCGTGTTCCTTGGCTAATTTGATGTAAAGCGCCTTATGTTCCCGATCCCTCAGGATATCGGCAAGCATGAGACCCGTATCCTGGAATTCCTTATAGACGTGTCCTTGTTCCCCCCTTTTCTTGAGTTTCTCGAGGTAATTATCGTCAAGAGGCATCAAGGAAATTATAGGTCACAATCCGCTCCGATGACAAACGGCAACTTTTTTTCCGGGAGCTTGGAGAAAACCGGCCTTTTACGGTAGACCCCCACACCTATCGGGGAGGATAAACTAATTTATTCCGTTAAACCAACGGGGCAATAATCATATGAAATTCCCAAATCCAAATGCGAAATGAGAAAATTTCCAAGAACTTGCTCCCCGATAGGTGTGGGGGGTAAAATAGGAACATATGAAAAAAGTCTGGCAAAAGGTAACGGCGGGGGTAGCGGTTCTTCTTTTCGGGGCCGTTTTGTTTTACGTCGGTTTCCAATTCGGGACGTCGGGGAAAACCTACGAGTCGCAGTATTCGATACCCGCGAACGGCACTTCAACGCTCTTGAACGCCAACTTTTCCCTCTTCTGGGACGCGATTCAAATAGTGAAAGATAAATTCTACGATCCGTCGGCGATCAACGACAACCAAATGCTCTACGGGGCCATCAACGGCGCTTTGGGATCTCTGGGCGATCCCTATTCGGTATTTTTCAGCCCGAGCGACGCCGCGAAATTCAGTCAGGATCTTTCCGGCAGCTTCGGCGGTATCGGAGCGGAAATCGGGACCAAGAACAATCAGCTGGTCGTGATCTCACCCCTGAAGGGAACGCCTGCCGATAATGCCGGCCTCCGTTCGGGAGACCAGATACTCCAGGTTGACGGGACCTCAACGGCGGCCATGACGCCCGACGAAGCGGTCAAGATTATCCGGGGCGATATTGGTACAAAAGTCAGCCTCCTCATCATGCGTGACGGATGGTCACAGCCGAAAACGTTCGCCATCATGAGAGCCTTGATCAACGTGCCGACGCTCGATTGGAAAATGCTGCCGGGGAACATCGCCGATATTGAGCTCTATAATTTCGACGCGAATGCCGGCACTGAATTCTATAACGCGGCGCTCCAGGCGCTCCTCCAGAATGCCCACGGCATGATTCTGGACCTCCGGGACAATCCCGGAGGATTCCTCGACGTCGCGCAGAACATCGCCGGATGGTTCATGAAGCGCGGCAGTCCCGTGGTCATCGAACGATTCCGGGGCGGCGCGGAACAGACACTCTACACGAACGGCAACGGAGCGCTGGCCCAAATGCCGGTTGTTCTCCTCGTGAACGGCGGCTCGGCGTCGGCGGCCGAAATTCTCTCCGGGGCGCTCCGCGACAACCGCGGCGTGAAATTGGTCGGCGTTCAAACGTTCGGCAAGGGGAGCGTTCAGGAAATCGAGGACTTGCCCGGCGGCGCTTCGATGAAAGTATCAATCGCGGAATGGCTGACGCCAAACGGAACGACCATCAATAAAATCGGCCTGAAGCCCGACGACATCGTCCCCCTGACCGATCAGAACATCCAAAACAAACAAGATCCCCAACTCGAAAAAGCCATCGAGGTACTGAAGCAGGAAATGGGAAAATAATTTACAATTTCCAATTTTCATTGAATGTTCAATTTGAAAATTTCAAAACGTTTGAAAATTGATTGAAAATTGCAAAATTGAGAATTGAAAATCAACAACATCCATGAAGGTGATTCTTCTTCAAAACATAAAAGGTTTAGGTCGTCAAAACGACGTGAAAGACGTGTCGGACGGCTACGCGAGAAATTTCCTGATCCCGCGAAATTTCGCCATCCAGGCGACCCGGGATGCACTGAAAAAACTCGAAAAGCAAACAAACGAAGCGAACGCAAAGCGCGAGAAACTCGTCGCCGAGCTGAAAGAAAAAGCGAATCGGCTGGAACGATTGACCTTCACGTTCACCTTGAAGGTGGGGGAGAAAGGCGAGGTATTCGGCGGCGTTCACCAAAAAGAAATCGAGCAGAAGCTCGATGAAGCGGGCTTCGCGCATACCAGCGCCGAACTCGCGAAACCAATAAAAACAATCGGCGAGACATTTGTTCCCGTCGATCTGGGAGAAAAAATAACGGCAAAAATCAAGGTGGCGGTTAAGCCTGAATAACGTTCACCACCTTCACGATCTTCCTCGATCCGTCGAAGCTGAATTTCCTTTTATTGCCGAATTTCACCTTGCCGCTTTTGACGGCGTACAGGGTATCGTCTCCGCCCCGTTTTACGTTCATGCCGGGATAGTATTTCGTGCCGCGCTGTCGGATGATAATATCTCCGATCTTCGCCATTTCGCCGTCAAAAAGCTTGACGCCCAGGCGTTTTGATTCTGATTCTCTTCCTAATTTTGTAGAGCCTTTGGCTTTGGTATGTGCCATATTCCAATAAAATCTGAAATCCTAATTTCTCAATCCTAAACAATAATTGTAAAATACATGATAGTCCAAAAGGACAGATATGTCAACGACCTACTATAGAATCAGAAACTGGCTTATCGACCACGTCGGCTGGATAAAGCTCGCAATCGTCGCGCTCGCGATCGTTTTCCTGAGCTTTGAGATCGGCTTCATTATGGGGCACGAATCCAATCCGGCCCCCATCATTATCGAAAAACAGGCGGATCAAAATCCTTGACGCATCGCTGAAACCCGTGGCATTATAGTCCCCAAGTATATTTACATTCGGAGGCACTATGGCCATCATCAAACCCATTGACGGGGATCTCTTCAGGGCGGGTCTCGTGGAAGTAAACAACGAGCTATATTCCCTCGTTGTTGACGAAACGCGGAAGTTTCTCGGGCATTCGATCAACTCAATAGATAAACCTCTCCTTATGGATGCCGTGAAATTCATTTGCGATTCCCGCGGACATAACGGGATTGCGATAAAGAGGAAGAGAGAGATCGAACTCTCGATGTTCATTGAAAACATTGAGCTCGCATTCGGCCAAGCCGATATTGAGATACGCCTGTCGCTTCCCATTGTGGCAAGCGTGGAGGATAACAACCTCGTCTGGAAGTTCTTCGCCCGGAAGATCGAGCTACCACCTCGAAGCCAAGTAAAAGAGGGCGAGCTTGCAATTCATTTCACCCTCCCCACAGATCATACCGTCGTTGAAAACGGTAAATTGTCGGCTGGGAAAAAATCATTCTCGCTAGCCGGATAGAGGAGTGTATCACTCTGCGGCATCGTACCTTACGATGCCGCTCTTTTTATATCTCGAACCAACTCGGGAAATTTTCCCTGCCAAAAATGTCCGCGGTTGGTAAAAATTCTCTTTGTCGCGATTCCTAAAACCTCCTCATACTGGTCAGCATGGGAACAGGGGACAATCGGATCGTCCTTGCTGTGATAAATAAAGATCCGCCCTCCCTGTTTCCGAAACCTGTCCAATTTCTTCGGCAGCTTGAAATCAACGAGTGACTCGCCGTCGAGATCGGATCCGTCGTCTTCGAAGGGCGCTGCAACGAGGAATGTCCCGGTGATCTTCACCGGAAATCTTTTCTCCGTGAGATACTTTGCGAGAAAAGTTCCGCCAAGCGAATAGCCAACCAAGACGACACCGGACTTCAAGTGGGGGACGAACTTGTCGAACCAAATTTTCCACTCGAGATACCGAGCATTCAAATTATTTGGCATACGGGGAATGATTACTTCGAAATCCTTTCCGAGATCCTTCTCCAGGTTGTCACGCCATTTTTTCTTCGGATGACGGTAGCCCTCGAAATCGATCTTCCATTTTTTAAGAAAGGTAATGTACTGACGGTACGTTCCGAAAGAATCTCCCCCGTGAATGACGACGACCTGCCGTTTCATGTTTTTATACCACTGTCTCCGCGCTGTACCGGGCGATGAGACCGGTCTTGATCGCCTTGCGGTAGACCATTAGGAAAAGCGCATATGCCGCGATGATATACACGGCAGCCAGAGCCAAACCGCCGAGGAGCGCCGGGACGGAAAGCGTTCCGCCCTCGATGAGCGTCCGGACACCCGTGAAAACATACGACGGCGGGAGAAGCCAGCCGACGGCCTGCATCCACGAGGGAAGGATAGTCAGAGGGTAGAACACGCCGACGAAGGGCGAGAGGAGCGCCGGGATCGGCCAAATGAACCATTCCGCCGACGGCCCCCACCGGAGAACGATGCTGATTCCGACAAGGCCGAGAGCGATCCCGAAGAGAAACAGGATAAAGACGAAGAGCGCAAGAAACGCGCCGTAAACAATCATGGAAAATCCAAAAGCAAAACTCGCGAGGAGAAGCATGACGATGAGCGCGAGGATGCTCCGCCCCACAGAAACGAGAACCAGCCCGCTCACATATTCCGATATCCGGAGCGGAGAAGCAAACATGTTCAAGAAATTCCGCGACCACACATCTTCAAAAAAGAGCATGGTCACGCCCTGCATCACCTGGGTTGAGAAATCCCACAGGAGAACCGCTCCAATGAAGATCGCCATGAAGCTGAAGCCGCTGCCCGTGAGATCGGTCAGATATTTACTAATGAAACCCCAAAGCGTGATGTCCACGACAATCCAAATGAAAATCTGGATGAACCGCGTGCCGGTCCCGCGGATGAGGTAAATTTGGCGGAGGAAAATGGCGTAGATTCTTTTGAAATCCATAATGGTTTTTATATTGATTCAACAATAAGGGGCTCGCGGGTGATGGCGATAAACAGTTCCTCGAGATTTTTCTTGCCGTACTCGCGGGGGAGAATCTTGGGGTCTCCTTCGAGGAGAATCTCGCCGTGGGAAAGGAAGAGCACGCGATCACAAACGTCCGTCACTTCGTACATATTGTGAGACGTCCAGAGAACCCCGGCCCTATTTCCCGAAACGTGATCCTGGATTTTCCTGCGGATGATTTCGGCCGTCGAAGGATCGAGGGAAGCCGTCGGTTCATCGAGGAGAAGCAAACGCGGATCGTTCAGCATCGCTTTGGCCAAACTAACCCTGGTCTGTTCGCCCGACGAAAGAATGCCGCATTTGACGTTCTTGAACTTCTCGAGGTCGAAATCGGCGATGGTCTTCCGTATCTTCTTTTCCAACTCCTTCACGCCGTAGATAAGGCCGAAGATTTTGAGATTCTGGTACACCGTGAGATTACCCGGCAATTGCGCGTAAACCGCGGCGAAATTCGTCAGGAACAACGCCTCGCTCCGATCGCTCGCGACATCCCGACCGCCGATGACAATGGAACCTTTCGTGGGCTTCAAAACGCCGAGGATCATGTCGATGGTCGTCGTTTTCCCCGCGCCGTTCGGCCCCAAAAGACCAACAATCTCCCCGGGACGCACGGTGAACGAAAGGTCTTTCACCGCTTCGGTTTCCCGGTATCTCTTCGTCAATGCCTTCACCTCAAGGACGGGGCTTTCCATAAGTTCTTTCATCTTATCACATTTCATTGACAACGCGCCCGCGCCGCGATACTCTCAAAAATCGACAGCACTATTAACATCAAAAAAGGGAGGAGCTCAATATGGTTTCAGAGAATAACACTCTCGTGAAACTGAAATTTCAAAACCCCGAAAATCAGCCCCGCCTGAAAATAGGGGAATCCGGTGAGGTATCCCTCAGGTTCTTGCTTCTGAAAGTCGTGAGGTATCAACCGGGGAAAGGCTACGTATCAGTCATTTCCCAACCGGCGATCGTGAAATCGACGGAACGATTGCGTGGGCAGGACTCTCTGAACGTACTTCTCGGAGACAATGATGTTTTCAAGAAAGTCCACGTGAGGAAGAACTGCAACCTGAAATTCTATTTCGCGTCGACAAGTCTGGGGAATATAGACCTCATAAAAGAGGCTCTGAAAATTTTAAGGATTTCTATTCCCCAACTGAAATAAAAATTTTCAAAGGAGGTTACCATGACCACGAACACTGCGACTTCCCGGCAATGGAAGTTGGATTTCTCCATGATGGACGAGAAAGTCCCCTGTATTCAGATCGCGGGGAGCGGGATTATGGAAGTTATTTCGGTCATCTCCGACCGAAAACCCAATTCAAAACTGGGGATTATTCTCGTATCCGTCGGACGTAATCCGATGGACGGCATTGAGAAGTTCTTCGAGGAGAACTATCTCTCGGCGCTCTTCTTCGACAGCAAGATCATTCTCTCCGCGAACTTGAATGACGACGGAAGAGAACTCATGTTCGAATTCGATCGATCCCTGACCGACGACGAAACTGCCGCCCGAGAAGTTCTCCGTATCCTCGGAATCGAGGAATACTGGAGCTCCGGAAGGAGAACCGGTCCCGATTGAGACAAATTCACGCATTTACCATACCACGGCTTTGCATCTGCAAGCCGTGGTTTTCTCTTTTTCATTGACGGTTCGTGGTTTACCTGTTACTGTTCCAAAATGGCTCCCAACGACAATACGTTCTCCGACCTCGGCATCGCCCCGGGAATTCTTGAAGTTTTGAAAAAACTCAACTTCTCCGAACCGACGCCGATCCAGCGGCAGGCTATCCTTCCGGGCATCGAGAAAAAGGACATCGTGGGCATTGCCCAGACCGGGACCGGCAAAACCCTGGCCTTCGGCATTCCGCTCATCCAGCACGCCCTCCAGGGAAGTCCGATGGCTTTGGTCGTCGTACCGACCCGGGAACTCGCTATCCAGGTCTGCGAATCAATCAATTCTTTGGGCATAAAACTCGGCATTAAGACCGCAACGGTAATCGGCGGAGAGGATATGTTTCGACAGGTTCGCTCATTGAACTCGCATCCCCAGATCGTCATCGGCACGCCGGGGCGCATCATCGACCACCTCGAACGGAAGAACGTCTCCTTCGCCAATTTGGAAACGATTGTCCTCGATGAAGCGGATCGCATGCTCGACATGGGATTCGCGCCGCAGATCCAGAAGATTTTCGCCGCCGTACCCACAGAACGGCAAACCATGCTTTTCTCGGCGACCATGCCGACCCGCATCGTGGACATCACGAAACGGTATATGCGTCTTCCGATGCGCGTCGAAATAGCCCCGTCCGGAACGACAGCGGAGAAAGTGTCACAGGAACTTTTCTTCGTGGAGAAAAGCGACAAGATGCGCCTTCTGGAAAAGATTCTCGGCGAATACCACGGCTCTGTCCTCGTCTTCTCGAGGACCAAGTTCGGCGCGAAAAAGATCGCGTCGAGCGTGAGAGCCCTCGGCATCACGTCAACCGAACTCCACTCGAACCGTTCACTCGGCCAGCGGAAAAATTCACTTGAAGGTTTCAAGAAAGGGATCTATCGCGTTTTGATCGCGACGGACATCGCCGCGCGGGGAATCGATGTGAAGGGGATTGAACTCGTGCTGAACTACGATCTTCCGCAAAGTCCCGAGGATTACGTCCACCGGATCGGCCGGACCGGACGCATGGGCGGCATCGGTCACGCGATCTCGTTTGCAACGCCGGACCAGCGGCGCGACGTGAGAGACATCGAACGGCTCATCCGCTCCGCGATCCCGCTTTCCAAACTGCCGCAGCTTCCGCCCGCACGGGCCCTGCCGCACGTTTCTTCGCGGCCCGAGCATCCGTACCGCGGCAACAGTCACTTGAGATTCAAGCGGCCCTACAAATCAAACCGCAGATTCTGATCTTTCCTTCACGCATTGATAAATGAATGCCGGGGGAACGTTGTTCGCGACGAAGCTGACTATTTTGCTTTTTCCGAAGACCTTTTTTACCTCGCGCCACGAACTCAGGAGATATTGGAACTGGATATAAACGCCGCCCGCCTTGAGCATCTTCTTTATGGCCAACAGCAGCTGAAGATTTTCCCGGGCGTTTGAAGTCCCCATGGGGATGGCCGACACAACGTAGTCGGCTCCGCCCAGTTTCATTTCCTTGAGATATTTTCCCGCGTTCCGGGCATCGTCGCATATCACCCGCACTCTTTTGTCTTTTACGTTCCTTTGAATGTAATCCGCGAATTCTTCCTTCACTTCAAAAACCAGGAGAACGCTCTTCGCCGGCATTTTTTCGAGGAGCGCTTTCGTGATGGGCCCCTTGCCGGCACCGAGTTCGACAATGACCATACCGTTCACGGGCTTCACCAGCCTGACTATCTTCTTAATCAAGGCCGGCTGGCTCGGGAAAAAAGAGCCGACTCTCTTGAAATCCTTCAGCGCCTCGATAAAGAATGATGTTTTCTTCGGCATATTATGAAACGAGTTTTTTCCAATATTTCGTGAGAGCGACTGAATGAGCGTACGAATCTTTGTGCGCCACGGCGATTATTTTGCTCTTCGGAAAAATACCGTACTGCTTCGTGAGCGCCATCGGAACCATTTGGTTATACAACTTCATGCGCGTTTTCAAATCGCGCGCGGCGAAATACTTAGCAAGCGCAGAATAATATTTCTTA
>JAKALR010000032.1 GCA_021824045.1 bacterium
ATGGAATTTCTGGAGAAAAGAAAAAACGACCGGCGTTATGAGGAGCGCCGTCACGAACGAGAGAGCGAAGAGCATGAGAACTCTGGTGGCGGAAAAAATAATCATGGTGCGTCACTTCATTTTACCCCCACACCTACCGGGGAGCAATATACCGAAATCCCCAGAATCTCAACTGTGGGAGGAACACCCACGAATAATCCTGTACACAAATTCTCCTAACGAGGAATGTACGCCACCGTTCCCCGGTAGGTGTGGGGGTATACCACCGGTTCGGCTAAAACTGGTACGCTTGACTGATCCAGCTCAAGAGATTATCCAAATCCTGGAACCGGTTGCCGCTGCCCATAATGACGGCGATGACCCGCATGTTCCGGTATTCGAGGATCGTCGCAAGATTTTCCTTCGCAAGGGGCGTCGTGCCGGTCTTCCCTCCCAGGAAGTCCGCCCGCGAGGAGATCGGATCGATATTGGAAACCAAGTTGATCCGCGAAGAGTTGAGCGGCTGGACGGAAAGCGTCGTGAGCCGCGTCCAAGTCAATATCTCCGGATCATTCTCGATGATGTATTTGAGAAGCAGAAAGATGTCATTCGGCGTTCCTTCATTGTTGTCGTCGAGACCCGACGGATCGTAGATCACGGTCTGCGTCATGCCGATCTGCCTCATCTTCGCCCGCGCGAGATCGAGGAATTTCTGATCGCCGAGGTACTCTTCGAAGGCAGATGCGGCCCGATTCGACGATTCCATGAGCATGATTTTTAAAAGGTCTTCAGAATTGTAAATCTCCCCCGCTTCAAGGTCCCCCGCCTCTCCCTCGACAGCCATGGTCGTCGTGGTAACCGGTATCTTCGCGTTCAATCCGATGTTCTCTACGGCCACGACGGCGGTGATGAGCTTCGTGAGGGACGCCAAGTGCCACATCGTATAGGCATTATGGCGGTAGAACGGGAAATTATTGTCCAGCGACTCCAGGAGAATTCCCTCGGCGGTCGTCGTCGGATCCAAAATGTTCCAATTTCTCACGGGTATCACCTTCACCTCCGCGTTATAGTCGGTGGTCGTGGCGCTCGAAGTGGCATTCGCGTCGCTCAAATTTGCCGCGGATCCCCCGCCGCCAAAATTGAAAACGGGCAAAATGAACCGTATGAAAATGATCCCGCAAAAGATTATCAGGGCGAAAACGATTAATTTTTTACTCATAATTCAGGAGGTTCCAGAGGCATCTCTTCGTGATGTTCTTCTTTTTCTTCGAAATTTTCAAACTTCTGGAGGATATTCTTGTATTTCTGATATTCCGGCAGGTCTTCCACTCTCGCGAGTCCCATATGCTTCAGGAAGTCAAAGCTCACGCGGTATTCGAAAACATTCTTCTTCCCGGATTGCAGGTGCCGCGAAACCAGGCCGCGGATCAAAAGATTCCGCAGGATGAACGTCGAGTTCACGCCCCGGACGTAGTCGATAACGGCACGCGTCACGGGACCCAGATATGCTACGACGGCGATCGTCTCCAAGGCCGCCGGCGTAAGTTCTTCTTTGAATTCCTCCTCGATTAGTTTTTTGAAAACCCAACTCAAGGACGGTTTCGTCGCGAGTTCGATTTCTTCGCCGTTCCGGAGAATCGCGAACCCCGAAGCCGGATTTCTATTCAAATCGGCTGACAATTTTTCCGCGAGCGCGGCGCATTCTTCTTCCTTCATCTCCAGGAACTTCGCGGCCTTGCCGATCGCAATCGGCTCGCCGTACGAAAAAAGCAATGCTTCGAGCGCCGCTGTTTTTTCTTCATTGTTCATATATTCCTATTTCTTCTTTTTACTTCTTAAAGGAATCCGGCAAGACGAAAAAGTGGGTAAAGGACTTGGCCTAAGCGGCCCGGAGCGCACACTTTTTTGACTTGCCGGGTTCCGTCATATCTTGGTTACCAGTATATCCGAAAATTGCCCATCCTGCTCGACGTCAATCAACTGCTGCCGGATGAGATGCAGAACGGCGAGGAAAAGCACCACGACTTCTTTTTTGCCCCCGCCGTGCAGATTTTTGAAGTTCACCGGATCCTTCGTGAGACGACTGAACACTTCCTCGATCTTTTTCTTCAAACTGATGATTTCATTCTTTACTTTCACAACCGGCTTCATGAATTTCTCGATCTCGCCGACAACCCGCTGAATCGCCGACACAAAATCCGAAGGCGCGCACGCTTTCGGCGGATAGAACGACTGGGCGGCTCCCTTCAGGAATTCCCGGGTCGCCATGAGCTCTCCCTCGCTCCACATCTCCTTGACGTAGGCTTTCGCTTGCCTGAATTCCTGGTAAATCTTAAGCCTCGTTTCAAGTCCTTTGATATCCTCTTCTTCCTCTTCGGAAAGAATGAGCGAGGGGAGGATGGATTTCGACTTGATGAGGAGCAGCTTCGAAGCGACGGAGAGGAAGTCCGCGATGATCCCGTTTCCCGCGCCTGCCCTCTCGATCTTTTCCAGGTAATCAAAAAAACCGGCGGTTACCTCTGAGAGGCTCACCACCGTGACTTCCAGCTTTTTTCCCTCGATCAGCTCGAGAAGTTTCTCGATTGGACCCTGGTAATAGTCAAACGAAAGCTCGTACATCTCTCCTTTATGGTATAATACCTCTATGAAATTTGAAAGTGATTTTAAGCGACTTTCGCCGACCTTCATCCTCCGCCTCGGCATTGGATTCGTCATTGTCTACGCCGG